>DATKZA010000075.1:0-24499 GCA_035528155.1 Patescibacteria group bacterium
GTAAATTGCTTGGTTTTTGGCTATTTTTCAGAAAAATTTCAAAAAGTGCATTCTCCTGGCCATAAATAAATCTTTTTTCCCTGAATTCCCCAAGCAATTCACAAGCGAATATTGCAATTTTAATAAAATCTCCTTAAAATCCCATCATGGGGAAAATTGATTTTCCTATAAGTCATTGTAAATAGACAAACAGCGATGTTAATAAACAGATATAAAAATAACCCAATCCTTACAAAGGATGACGTGCCCTATCCGGTTGCTACAGTGCATAATGCCGCAGTTGTTAAGCACAAGGGGAAATACATAATGATATTTCGCTCACATAAACTGAACGGAAGAAGCATTCTTGGCATGGCCGAAAGTGATGATGGATATAATTTTAAGGTGAATGATAAACCTTTTATGATTCCGGCTACTGAGGGGATTTTTGAAGAATATGAAGCCTATGGAGTGGAAGATCCAAGGATTGTTTTTATTGACGGAGAATACATTATTACATATAGTGCTTATTCCAAGCATGGTGTGCGTATTGGACTTGCAAAAACAATAGATTTCAAATCTGTTGAACGATTTTCATTAATTACTGAATCCGACTGCAGGAATGTTGTAATCTTCCCGGAAAAAATTAAAGGTTTATATGTCAGGCTCGACCGCCCTCATTCTGAAATATCGCCCTGGTCCATTTGGATATCTTACTCTCCTGACCTTAAGTATTGGGGTGAGTCGAAATTAATCATGAAACCATTGCAATATCATTGGGATGAGATGAAAATTGGGCCTGGAGCGCCACCTATTAAAACATCCCGTGGTTGGCTAAGCATTTATCATGGGGTATTTCCAACTATGGATGGGAGTGTTTATCGATTAGGGGTGGCATTGCACGACTTGGAAGATCCTTCAAAAATTATTGCCATTGGTGATGAATGGATTCTACAACCCGAAGAAGTTTATGAAATAACAGGCTATGTGCATAATGTGGTGTTTACCTGCGGCGCTGTTCCTGAAGATGATGGAAGCGTTAAAATATATTGGGGGGGTGCTGACAAAGTAATGTGTGTAGGCATTGCAATATTGGATGACCTTGTTGACCATTGTTTAAACAACCCACGACAAGCACTGTAATTATTCTTGTCAAACTACACTTAAATTTTGTTTTATAAATTCATAAGTAAAATTAGTTTCAATTTGAAATAGAAAGACTATGAAAATCGCAATCCTTTCCTCAATAGCATGGCGTACACCTCCCCGAAAATATGGCCCCTGGGAACAGGTTGCATCCAACATTGCTGAAGGAATGGTTGCGCGTGGCATTGATGTAACATTGTTTGCCTCTGGCGATTCTATTACAAAAGGCAAATTAGCCTCAGTTTGTGAGCAACCCTATGCCGAGAATTCTAATGTCGATCCCAAAGTAGAAGAGTGCCTTCATATCAGCAATCTCATGGAACAAGCAGATCAATTTGATTTGATTCATAATAATTTTGATTTTCTTCCACTGAGTTATTCTCGTTTGATCAAAACACCCATGGTAACAACCATTCATGGTTTTTCTTCTCCAAAAATTATTCCGGTCTATAAAAAATACAACAGTACTGGTCATTATGTTTCTATCAGTAATTCTGATCGCAGTTCTGAACTGGATTATGCAGCTACCGTTTACAATGGTATAAATACCAATGAATTTATTTTAAGTCATAAGCCAGAAGATTATCTGCTTTTTTTTGGCAGGATTCATCCGCATAAGGGGGTTTATGAGTCTATACAAATTGCTAAAAAATCAAAAAGAAAGCTCATTATTTCCGGTTTAATTCAAGATCAGGAATATTTTTATAATAAAGTTAAACCATTTATCAATAATAATGACATTGTTTACGTTGGGAACTCCGGGCCTGATGAACGAAACAGACTTTTGGGTGGAGCGATTGCCCTTTTACATCCAATTAGTTTTGAAGAACCTTTTGGTCTGAGCGTGGTTGAAGCTATGTTGTGTGGAACGCCAGTTATTGCATTTAACAGGGGCTCTATGCCCGAATTAATTCTTGATAGGAAGACTGGTTTTGTAGTTAACACTATTGAAGAAGCGCTGGACGCGGTAAATAATATTAAATCGATAAACCGGGAATATTGCAGAGATTGGGCTACTTCAAAATTTAGCCGGCAAAAAATGATAGAAGGTTATCTGGATGTTTATACGAAAATTCTAAGTGTATAACAACAGGGTGGTAAGGGGAACTGGGGACGGTACATGATATTGTGATTTTATTCGGGCAAGCTGAGTTTATACAGCGGGGGAAACTAACTTAGTCGGGTGCATCCCATCATTTGCTGAACCGTGGCAGAAGTGGATAATACATTTTCCCGGATGATGGGAGCAAAAAGACCTTTTTGGCAATCATTTCCGAGAAAGCAAAAGAAATCTTCTGCAATTCCTGAAAAACAAAAGTGATAAATTCGGTTAAGGACTTGCCATAAAAGAGTCGTAAGCATCACATGATACTAAATGCCTCTTTAATCCGGCCAGTGAAGGCGCTTCCATTGGAACGGTAAGCCGGGGCTAACGGCTCCAGGCTTTATTTTTGGGCGCTGGTATAATATAATGAAACTCAGTAAAAAAGGGAGTTGCGATTCATGACGCCAAAAACCAATCCGGTGGCCGGGGACAAGCCTGTGGTGCTCGTGACCGGGATCGCCGGTTTCATCGGCTTTCATTTCGCTCGCCGGCTCATGGCCGAGGGACATCGGGTCATCGGCATCGACAATGTCAATGATTATTATGACGTGGATTTAAAATACGCCCGCTTGCGCCAGCTCGGGTTTTCTGAAGCTGACACGGACCAACTGCGCCTGAAGGCAGAGGCCAAACTGGAGATGGCCAACCTGGTGTTTTACAAGGCCGAACTGCAGGATCGGGGGAAATTGGCCGAAATATTCACAAATGAAAAACCGCAGCTGGTGGTGCATTTGGCCGCCCAGGCCGGGGTACGCTATTCTCTGGAGAATCCCTGGGCCTACATAGACAGCAACATCATCGGCTTCATGAACATCCTGGAGAACTGCCGCCGTCACCCGGTCCGCCACCTGGTCTACGCCTCTTCCTCTTCGGTATACGGCGGCAACCTGGTGCAGCCTTTTTCGGTCCGCCACAACGTCGACCATCCCCTTTCCCTTTACGCGGCCAGCAAGAAAGCCAACGAACTGATGGCCCACAGCTATTCCCATCTTTTTCAAATCCCGACCACCGGCCTGCGTTTTTTCACCGTGTATGGACCCTGGGGCCGACCCGACATGGCCCTGTTTATCTTTACCAAAAAGATCATGAGCGGCGAAGCCATCGAGGTCTATAACTTCGGCGACATGAAAAGGGACTTCACCTATATCGATGATATCGTGGAGGGCATGTGGCGGGTCATGAACAAGGTCCCCGAAAGCGATCCGGGCTGGGACGGCATGAATCCCGATCCGGCTTCCGCCGCGGCTCCCTTCCGGCTGTTCAACATCGGCAACCACCGGCCGGTGGACCTGCTTCATTTCATCGGGCTCATAGAAAAAAAACTGGGCCGGGAAGCCAAAAAAATATTGCTGCCCCTGCAGCCCGGTGACGTGAGGGAAACCTGCGCCGACATCGAAGCCCTGCGCCGCCACGTGGGATTTGCACCCGATACACCCGTTGAAAGCGGAGTGGAGCGTTTCGTCGAATGGTATACGGCTTATTATGGCAAGTGAAATCGGGCCGGTATTTTCCGGCAGAAGCTTTTGGATCGAGGAGCGGCAATGAAATTTGCGAAGAACATCTTGTGCATCGGGGCCGGCTATGTGGGCGGTCCGACCATGGCGGTCATCGCCTCCAGGTGCCCCGGTTACAGCGTGACCGTGGTGGACGTCAACGAAGAGCGGATCAGGCGCTGGAATTCAGACGATCTGCCGATCTTTGAACCCGGGCTGCTTAACGTGGTGCGTTCGGCGCGCGGCCGCAACCTGTTTTTTTCCAACGATGTCGCCGCGGGTATCCGGGCCGCCGATATCATTTTCGTTTCGGTCAACACTCCGACCAAGACATTCGGCCACGGCGCCGGCATGGCTTCCGACCTGCAATATTGGGAGAAAACCGCCCACGAGATTGTTGCCCATGCGGACCGCTCCAAGATCATCGTTGAAAAAAGCACCCTGCCGGTGCGCACTGCCGAGGCCATGGAATGCATCCTTCAGGAAAACAAGAAGGGCATCCATTTTGAAGTGGTTTCCAACCCCGAATTCCTTTCTGAAGGATCGGCGGTCATGGATCTGTTGGAACCTGACCGGGTTTTGATTGGTTCGCGGCAGACCGAATCGGGAAGGAAGGCGGCGCAGGAGATCGTGGCCATTTTCGCCCATTGGGTGGCAAAGGAAAAGATCATCACCTCCAACCTGTGGTCGGCCGAACTTTCCAAGCTGGTGGCCAACGCCTTCCTGGCCCAGCGAATTTCTTCGATCAACGCCATTTCGGCCCTGTGCGAAAAAACCGATGCCGATGTGGCCGAGATCTCCTATGCCGTGGGCAGCGATACGCGGATCGGACCGCGCTTCCTGAATGCCAGCGTCGGCTTTGGCGGTTCCTGCTTCAAAAAAGATATTTTAAACCTGGTTTATATTTGCCGCAGCTACGGCCTGAACGAAGTGGCCGATTATTGGCAGGCGGTCGTCAAGATAAACGAGTACCAGCAGGAACGCTTCGTCAGAAAGATCATCAAGGAGATGTTCAATACCATTGTCGGCAAAAGGATCGTACTGCTCGGTTTTGCCTTCAAGGCCAATACCGGCGATACGCGCGAATCGCCCGGAATTCACGTAGCCGAAAAATTGCTCGAAGAGCGGGCGCAGCTTGTAATCTCGGATCCGCAAGCGCTGGAAAACGCCCGCAAGGACCTGGCCGGGCTGGACGGTTCGGTAGAATATGAGCCCGATCCCTACCGGGCGGCCGTCGATGCCCAGGCCATCGCCGTGATTACCGAGTGGGACATTTACAGAAAACTCGATTTTGCAAAGATCTTTGCCTCCATGTGCAAACCGGCTTTCCTATTCGACGGGCGCAATATCCTCGATCACCAGAAACTTTTCAACATCGGCTTCAACGTTTTTCCGCTGGGCAAGCCAAGCTTGACCCATTTCAAGTAACCCGAAGGGTTCGCAGGTTAAGGAGACAGCATGTGTGGAATCATTGGTTATTGCGGCAACAAGGCGGCCAAGCCCGTTTTGCTGGATGGCCTCAAACGCCTGGAATACCGTGGATACGATTCGGCCGGCCTGGCGGTCGCCGACTGCAATAAGCTGGCGATCATCCGCGCCGAGGGCAAGGTTTCCGACCTGGAAAAAAAAGGCATCGCCCGGCCGTTGCCCGGGCATTACGGCATCGCCCATACGCGCTGGGCCACCCATGGCCGGCCCTCGGAGGAGAACGCCCACCCGCACTGCGATTGCCAGGCAAAGATCGCCATCGTCCACAACGGCATCATTGAAAATTACCTGGATCTGAAAGAAGAATTGCTCGCCAAAAAACATGTATTCAAATCGGAAACCGACAGTGAAGTGGTGGCCCATTTGATCGAAGAATTTTATGACGGCGACCTGGAAATGGCGGTGCTGAAAACAGTCCAACGCCTGGAGGGAACTTTCGGCATCGCCGCCATCCATGCCGACAACGACAGCCAAGTGGTGATCGTCAAAAGGGGGAGCCCGATCATCATCGGCATCGGCGAAGATGAATATTTCGCCGCCTCCGATGCCAACGCCCTGCTGCCCTATACCCAGAAGATCATTTCCCTCAATGACGATGAAATGGCCGTGTTGCACTCCGGCGGCTACCACATCAAGAACCTGAACAATGAATTTTTACAGAGGGAGATCGAGATTTGTGAGAATCACAACGACATGGCCGACAAAAAGGGTTTCGAGCATTTTATGCTCAAGGAGATATTTGAACAGCCCGAAAGCATCGAGAACGCCTTTCGCGGGCGGCTTATCGAAAGCGAAGGGGTATCCAAGCTTGGCGGGCTCGAGCCGGTAAGGGAGCGCTTGAAAGGCCTGAAAAAACTGGTGATCGTTTCCTGCGGCACCAGTTATTACGCCGGCTTGCTCGGCCGCTACATCTTCGAGAGCCTGTCGGAATTGCATGTTGAAGTGGAGGTGGCCTCGGAATTCCGCTACCGCAAACTGAAGATCGATAAAAACACCGCGATCCTCGCCCTGTCGCAGTCCGGGGAGACGGCCGATACCATCGCCGCCATCCGCGAAGCCAAGCGCAAGGGGGCGCTGATCCTAGGCATCGTCAACGTCGTGGGATCGGCCATCGCCCAGATCAGCGACGCCGGGGTGTACAACCATGCCGGCCCGGAATTCGGGGTGGCCTCGACAAAAATATACACTTCGCAACTGGTCATTCTGACGCTGATGGCCTTGTTGATCGGGAGGTACCAGGGAATATCGTATGCCGAAGGCAGCGAGGTGATCCAGGCCATCAAAAAATTGCCCCGCCAGGTCAAAAAGATCCTTACCGATATGGAACATATCAAGAAAATTGCCCTGGACTATGCCCAATACAAGGATTTTCTTTTTATCGGCAGGCTGTTCAATTACCCGACCGCCATGGAGGGGGCACTGAAACTGAAGGAGATATCCTATATCCATGCCGAAGGCTATCCGGCTGGTGAAATGAAGCATGGCCCCATTTCCCTGATCGACGAGCAGTTTCCCACCGTGGCCATCGTTTCCCCTGACTGCACGTTTGATAAAATGCTCAGCAACATCCAGGAGATCAAGGCCCGCAGCGGCAGGGTGTTGGCCGTGGCCAGCCAGGGCAGCAGAAGGATCGGCGATATATGCGACGACGTGATCTGGGTGCCCGAAACCCTGCCCATCCTGCAGCCGGTTTTGAATATCGTACCGCTGCAGCTTTTTGCCTATTTCATCGCCCGCCACAAAGGCTGCGACATCGATAAACCGAGGAACCTGGCCAAATCGGTCACGGTGGAATAAACAGGCCATGGTTCCAAAAAAAACGCGCGAGGAAAAGCCATGAAAGGAATCATCCTGGCCGGCGGCCAAGGCACCCGGCTTCATCCCATCACCCAGGTGATGTGCAAGCAGCTGCTCCCGGTCTACGACAAGCCCATGGTCTATTATCCGCTATCCACATTGATGCTGGCCGGCATCCGCGACATATTGATCATCTCCACTCCGGCCGACCTGCCGCGCTTCCAAGACCTGCTCGGGGACGGCAGCCAGCTGGGGATCCGCTTCTCCTTCCGGGCCCAGGCTCGACCGCGCGGCTTGGCCGACGCCTTCCTGGTCGGCGAGGAATTCATTGCCAATGAACCGGTCTGTCTGGTTTTGGGCGACAACATTTTTTATGGCCACGGCTTGACCGAATTGCTGCACCAGGCTGCCGCCCGGGAAGGGGCGACCATTTTCGGCTACGCGGTCAAGGACCCGGAACGCTACGGCGTGGTGGAAACCGATGGGCAAGGCAAAGCCCTTTCCATCGAAGAAAAGCCGGCCCGGCCGCGATCCAACCTGGCTGTTGTCGGCCTTTATTTTTATGACCGTGACGTGGTGGCCATTGCCAGATCGCTGCGGCCTTCAGAACGGAACGAGCTGGAGATCACCGATGTGAACCGTGCCTATATGGAAAAAAGAAAACTGAAGGTGCAGATACTGGGGCGCGGCTTCGCCTGGCTCGACACCGGCACCCACGAGTCTTTGGTCAACGCCACCATGTTCATCAAGACCGTGGAGGACCGCCAGGATTTCAAGATCGCCTGCATTGAAGAGATCGCCTTCAAGAAAGGCTGGATCGACCGTGAGCAATTGAAGCGGCTGGCGCACCCTTTGCAAAAAAGCGGCTACGGCAACTACCTCATGCGCGTGGCCGATGAACAATCGTGATGTTCCCGGCCATTCAGCACGGGCCGTTGCGACCTGATCCCGGCATCTGGCTTATCGGCGCCAAGGGAATGCTGGGCCGGCAGCTGGCCCTGGCGTTTGCCGCAAAAGGATTCGCTTTTTTTGCCAGTGACCGGGAAGTGGATATCCGCCGTCGGCAGTGTTTGCAGGATTTTGTCCGCGGCAAAAAGATAGGCTGGATGGTCAATTGCGCCGCCTACACGGCTGTGGACCGTGCCGAAAGCGAGCCGGAACGGGCCCTGGCGGTCAATGCTGCGGGGGTCGAGAACCTGTCCCGGCTGGCCGCCGGGCTGGGAGCCAGACTGATCCATTTTTCCAGCGACTATGTTTTTGCCGGCGACGGCAAAGAACCTTACCGGGAGAACGCGCAACCCCGGCCGCTTTCGCGATATGGCTGGAGCAAATGGCAGGGCGAGATCAAGATGGCGGCTGCTCTCGACACTTTTTTCCTGTTTCGCATCAGCTGGCTCTATGGCGTCTACGGGGCCAATTTTGTCCATAAAATACTGAAGGTATTCCAAGAAAAAGAGACGGCGCGCGTAGTCAACGACCAATTCGGTTCGCCGACCTATGCTGCGGTTCTGGCTGAAAATATCGCTGGCCTGATCGGCTCCGACAGCGACCGCTTCGGGGTCTATCACTATTGCGATAGCGGTGCGATCTCCTGGTTCGATTTCGCCCGCCGCATCATGGACTTGGCGCTGGAATTCGGGGTGCTCCCCAAAAAGATCCCCCTGGAAGCGGTCCCTGCTTCCGCATTTCCTGGTGCAGCGGCCCGGCCCCCGTATTCGGTTCTGGACAGCGGCAAAGCGATGCGTGAATTGGGTTTCCAAGTTCGTGACTGGCAGCTGAATTTAAAAAGATTTTTCCGGGAAAAAGCACTGCTTGAGGATACTCTATGATGCTTGCTTGGCGGCAGGGTTTGAGGGCGCTCGTTTTTTTATCGGGTTTGCTTTTATTTTTCAACCTACAGGGCTCTGGGGTCCAGATCGCCTGCACGCCATTGCAGGCCACGGCACGGCAGGGTGAAAAAATTACGTTGAACTTCACCGTCAGGAATCGCTCCGCTTACACGCTGAACCAGGCCGGCAATTTTTTTATTTCCTTCCATGCCCGCGACCTTTCCGGCCGCCTGGTGCGCTTTGACAACCGGCGCTTCTCCCTGCCCCTGACCGTCAAGCCCGGAAGCACGGCTCATTTCTCCCTGCCCGTTTATTTCAGCCTCGGTCCCGGAAATTACCGGCTGGAATGGGACCTGGTCTACGAAGGGGAATTTTGGGGGCGTGATAAAAACTGGGAAAGCTGTTTTTTCCGGCTGCGCTTGCTGCCGCTGGTAGCGCCGGGTTTCCGCAAGGCCTGGCTGCCGACGGTTTATGAAAGCGGCCGGGAATGGCTTGACCGGGAACAATATCTCCTGCGCCAGGTTTTCCTGAACAATGAGATCCGTTGGCAAGGAAAGTTTTTCGGTTTTGCCGCCGGGACCACCTATCCACAGGTCTGGATCCGTGACACGGCCACCATGATGCCCTACGCCCGCTTCTTTTACCCGCTTGCCGACCTGCAGGGGATCGTGGAGCGCTTTTTCCACACGCAAAGCCCCGACGGGGAAATACAGGACTGGGTCGACACTGTCGGGCGCTGCGACAAGAATACGGTCGAAAGCGACCAGGAGAGCTCGCTGGTCTTGGCCGCCTGGCAGCTGGCCCTGTGCGACACCTCGTGGCTGGTCGGCGAGGCGGCCGGCATCTCCCGCCTGCGCCGCTTGGACATGGCCCTGGAATGGCTCTGGCGGGATCGCCGCGACACGGGCCGCGGCCTGATCTGGAGCGGCTTTACCGCCGACTGGGGCGACGTGGAAAGGTCCTATCCCGACCAGCGGGCCATCAAGCTCTCCGACCGCTCGCGGCGCACCTTCTCTATTTACTCCCAGTCCCTCTTCATCCGGGCGGCACAGACGCTGGCACTCATGGCCGAGCGCCTGGGCGACGGGCGAATGGCCGGCAAGTGGCGCCAACGGAAGAAGTCCGTCGCCGGCGAGTGCCGGCGCCAACTCTATCTCCCCGACCGAGGCTATTTCGTCGTTCATCTCGTGGCCGACGGCGGCAACGCGTTGAAATGGGAAAGGAACATCCTGGCCGTGGGCGGCAACGCCGAGGCCATGCGCGCCGGGCTGATGACGAAGGGCGAGATCGCCCGCTTCCTGCAGGAGCTGGAGAAGCGGCGCGGCCGATACGGCCTGCGCACCGTTTCCTTCACCCTGCTGCCGCCCTTCCCGGAGAACTTCTTTCCCCACCCGCTGCTGCGTTCGTCCTGGAGCTACCAGAACGGCGGCGAATGGGACTGGATCGGCGGCCGGCTGGTTTCGGCCCTTTATCAAGCCGGTTTCAAAACAAAAGCCGAGCAATACTTGAAGGAAATCGTAGCAAAAAACCTGGAAGACATGAATATTTTTGAATGGTCCGACAAAAGCGGCGGCGGACAGGGAGCCATGTTCTATACCGGCGCGGCCGGGGTGCTGGGCGAGGCGATCCTCGGCGGGCACCTGGGGCTGGTCGAGGATTTCGATCGCTATGCCTTGCCGGTCGGGAGCGACCGCTTCAAGATCGTTGTTGCCAAAGCCGGCGACCGCTTCACCCTGGAGAATTCGGATCGGCTTTCCGTAGACATCAGTAGCCTGTCCAAAAAAGAAATCTGCCTTGCAAGCGGACCCAGCGGAAAGAAATCTTGCATCTCCAAGAAAGGAAAGAATATTATTTCGAAGTAATGGTTTTTTCCTCTCCAATCACAAATCACTATTCACTAATTACTGGTTTATCTTGGCAATTTCAGTGATTCCTTTATGAAGCCGATGATGTCGCCGTCGAGGACGCGCTGGGTGTCGCCGCGTTCGATGGCGGTGCGGTGGTCCTTGATGCTCTGGTAGGGGTGCAGGACGTAGGAGCGGATCTGGTTGCCCCAGGCGATGCCGCCCTTGCTGTCTTCGATATGGTCTTTCTTGCGCTGTTGTTTATTGATCTCCAGATCGTAAAGCCGCGAGCGCAGCATTTTCATGGCCTGTTCCTTGTTCTGGTGCTGCGAGCGTTCGTTCTGGCACTGGGCCACGGTGTTGGTCGGCAGGTGCGTAATGCGCACGGCCGAATCGGTGCGGTTGACGTGCTGTCCACCTTTTCCCGATGAGCGGTAGGTGTCGATGCGTAGGTCTTTGGCGTCGATGTCGATGTGGATCGAGTCATCCACTTCGGGGATGACGAACACGGCGGCGAACGACGTGTGCCGGCGCTTGTTGGCGTCGAAGGGCGATATGCGCACCAGGCGGTGCACGCCGATCTCTTCTTTCAGGTAACCGAAAGCGAATTCCCCTTCGTAGCGCACGGTGACGCTTTTGATGCCCGCCTCTTCGCCGGCCAGGATGTCGGTGATCTCGGCCTTGAAACCCAGGCGCTCGCCGAAACGCAGGTACATACGCAGCAGGATCTCGGCCCAGTCCTGGCTCTCGGTGCCGCCGGCGCCGGGGTGAATGCTCAGGAAAGCGTTGTTGGCATCGCTTTCACCGTTGAGGTAATGCTTGACCTCGGTTTCTTCGACAAACTCCTGGAACTGGGTCATTTTTTCTTCCAGTTCGGGGAGCAGTTCGGGGTCCTCGTCGATCAGCTGAAAATAGGCCTCCAGTTCTTCGCCGGCAGCGATAAGTTTTTTGTCGATTATTAGAAAACCGTTCAGGATCTTTTTCTCTTTCTGCAGGCGTGCCGCTTCCTGGGGCTTGCTCCAGATGGCGGGATCGGTCAGCTTGGTGTCTATTTCTTTTATCTGGTCGGCTTTTTTGGATAATTCAAAGAAACCCCCTGAGGTCGGAGGCCTTCTGCTTCAATTCAGCGAACAAACTTTTAATTTGAACTAATTCCATGCCCGGATTGTAGCGGTTTTTGCCCCCGTCGTCAAGGGCCTCACCCCCCGCCCCCTCTCCTAAAGGCGAGGGGGAGAAGAAGGATACGGCATTTTCAAGAAATCCAAGAGTTCGGATTATATGCCTTTCCCTTCTCCTTCAGGGGAAGGGGTGGGAGATGGGGTCATGGATGGAGACGCCGAATCGGCGGGAGAACGATCAATGAGACTTACAATTTGCCAGCCCCGGGGTTTTGTACTATAATTTCAGGGCTTTTTAAAGCGCGGCGAACAAAAAAATGAAGGAAATCTTAGAACGCATCCATATCGTGCTGGTCGAGCCCAAGAACGCCGGCAACATCGGTTCGGTTGTCCGGGCCATGAAGAACATGGGCCTGTCCCGCCTGCACCTGGTCAATCCCGTCCCCTTCCGCGACGAGGCCGAGCAGAGAAAAATGGGCTACCGCTCGCAGGAGATCATCGCCGCCGCTGGCGAATTCACCAGCCTTTCCGAAGCACTGCAGGGCATTTCGCAGGTGTTCCTGGCCACGGCCAAAAAAGGCAAGTGGAAAAAGGATTTTCTGTCACCGGCCCAGGCCGCGGCGCGCATCGCCGCCGGCAGCACAGCTGAAAGGATCGCCCTGGTCTTCGGCCGCGAGGACAAGGGGGTGACCACCGACGAGAGCCAGTCGGCCAACTACTTTATTCGCATCCCCATGGCCGGCACCTACCCATCGCTCAACCTTTCCCAGGCGGTGATGGTGGTCACTTACGAAGTATTCAAGGCGGTCCATGAAAGCGGCCAGGCGGACGGCCTGCCGCGCATGGCTGAAAAAAAAGCCTTCGAGCGGCTGACCGAAAACATCTGGAACCTGATGAAGAGTCTGGAGGTGCGTGAACCGGAAAACGGCCTGTTCCACCGCTCACTGAAGCGGGCCCTGAACCGCACCCGCTGGACCAACGCCGACGTGGCCGTCTTCGACCGTTTTTGCAAGCAAATGCGCTGGTTCGCCGAGAAACGCTGCCGAAGCACTCAGGAAGAGGATAAATAAGCCAATGAGATTTTTCAACACCATGACCCGTCGCCTGGAGGAATTCCGCGAGATCGAGAAAGGGGCCATCGGCCTCTATACCTGCGGCCCCACGGTTTACGATAACCAGCACATCGGCAATTACCGTTCCTACGTGTTCGAGGACCTGGTCAAGCGCTTTTTCATTTTTTCAGGATACCGGGTCCGCCACGTGATGAACATCACCGATATCGATGACAAGACCATCCGCAAGGCCAATGAACTGGGCTTGCCGCTGGCCGAGGTGACGCAAAAATTCATTGACGCGTTTTACCGCGACCTCGGCGCCTTGAACATCCTCAAAGCCGATGTCTATCCGCGCGCTACCGATCATATCCAGGAGATGTTGAACCTGATCGCCGTGTTGCTGGAAAAGGGCTTTGCTTACGAGAAGGATGGATCGGTCTACTTCCGCATCGAACGCTTTAAAGATTACGGCCGTTTGGCCAATATCGATGCCAACAATTTGCAGCCGGGCGCGGCGCTGGAAGCCGACGAGTACGAAAAAGAATCGATCCAGGACTTCGTTCTCTGGAAGGGCAAAAAACCGGGAGAGCCGTCCTGGCCAGCCCCTTTCGGCGAGGGGCGCCCGGGCTGGCACATCGAATGCTCGGCCATGAGCATGAAGTACCTGGGCGCGCATTTCGATATCCACATGGGCGGCGTGGACAATATTTTCCCGCACCATGAAAACGAGATCGCCCAGTCCGAATGCGCCAACGGTCAGACCTTCGTCAATTATTGGCTGCACTGCCAGCACCTGGTCGTGGACAACAAGAAAATGTCCAAATCCCTGGGCAATTTTTATACCCTGGCGGAGCTGATTGAGCGCGGCTTTGATCCCATGGCCGTGCGCTACCTGCTGATTTCCAGCCACTACCGCAAGCTGCTTAATTTTACCTTCGCCAATCTGGAAATGGCCGGCCAGGCCTTGAATCGTATCAGGAATTTTATTTTTTCATTGAAAAACGTTGAGAACCCCGGGGAAGCCACCTCCGAAATTTCGGCCCTGATTGCCTCCAGTCGAAACGATTTCACCGAGAATATGGCCGACGATTTCAACATTTCAGGAGCCCTGGGCGTTTTATTCGATTTCATTCACGGAATCAATCAGGAAATGAACGGACTCAGTCAAAAGGATGCCGCCGCTATTCTGGCATTCCTGAAGCGTCTGGATACGGTCCTTGGCGTGTTTGAACAGGAAGATGCCGCCCCCCTGGCGGCGGCCATCGAGGAAAAAATCACCCGGCGCGAAGCAGCTAGGAAAAACAAGGATTTCGCTCAGGCCGACGCCATCCGCTCTGAACTAAAGCAACAGGGAATCGCGCTGCTGGACACCCCGAACGGGGTGAAATGGAAAAAAGAGTGACTCGTTTCTGGCCGCACCGGCGGCAATGCTACTTCTCGAAGGCGTTGCGGATATAGCTAACGATTCTTCTGAGCAAGGAATCTCTTTTGCCCGCCCGCTGTTTGAGGATGATGGCTTCCTTGGTCCCCTTGATGCGAAAGTTGATTTCGTTGTAAGCCGGGTTCAGTTTCTTGGTTTTTTCGTAGAACTCAAGTGCAATCCTGTAATTTCCGGCTTTGAAATAGTTTTCGGCGGCGTAGAAGCAGGCATCGTCATAGTTGGGATCGCGCTTGAGGGCGTCGGAAAAATATTTTTCGGCTGCATAGAAGTTTTTTCTTACCGTCAGGATGATGCCCAAATAAATCAGCAGGAAAATATTGCGTTTGTTGAGCTTGTAGGCTTCGTGGAATTTTTCCCCGGCCTGGAGGTAATTATCCTTGCACAGCGCGTAGACGCCCTGGTTGTAAAAAAACTTGGCCAGTTGATCTGGGGAGAAAAGACTCATTTCTATTTTTTTGTTGGCGGCCTGGTAAATTTTCAGGATCTTGAGGAATGTTTCGTGAAGGCGTACGAATTCCTCTTTCAATATGTCCTGGTTGACGATGATGCGCTGGAATTTGATCTGCAGGGTTTTTTCCAGGTATTTTTCGAGAATTTCAGGCAATGACGCCCCTTTACCCAAATTAAAAAGACGCAAAAGTTCTTCTAAATATTCCGTGCTCTCCATAATGTAAATTTTAGCACAATTTATAAAAAATTAAAATCTTTTTGCAAGAGGTGAAAAACTTCCATGGTGTTGGCCCGGGTTTTGGCGAAAGGGCCGCTGCTGTCAATAATGTAATTGGCCACTTTTAGTTTTTCCTTCAACGGGAATTGCGACTGGATGCGTTTTTCAGCATCGGGCCGCGTCAGCTTATCGCGCGCCATGGCCCGCTGCAGCTGTTCGGCAACCGCTGTATAAACCACAATGATCTTTTCGAATTCATTGTAGATGCCCGATTCGAGCAGCAGGGCCGATTCGTAGATCAGAAAGTCGTAAATCCTGGTTTCGGCAATGGCGCGGATCTTGTTTTGCCGTTCCTCGCTGACCAGCGGGTGCACGATGGTATTGATGAAATTCCGTTTTTCGTGGTCTTCGAAAAGAATTTCACTGAATTTTTCCTTGTCCAGCCCCTTTTCCCGGTCGTATATTTCAGGGCCGAAGGCGGATATGATCTCCTGCAAAATGGGTGAATCCTTGCTGAAAATGATATTTTTGGCCAGTTCGTCGGCGCGCATGGTGTAGCAACCCTGTTCTTCCAGGACTTTCAGCACAAATGTCTTGCCGCTACAGAAACCACCGGTCAGGCCGATTGCGTGCATTTACATTCAAGTTAAGGCTTACTTTTTTTGGCCCTTGATGAAATCAGAGAAATTAAAGATTGTATTCTGGTCAGTGACGATGGCTTGGATGCTGGGGGCCAGAAGCTTGACGTATTCGTACTGGATCAAAGCCGGGTTGTCGGCCAGGGCCTTGCCCTTCAGGCGCAGGGATTCGGCTTCGCCTTCGGCCTCGATGATCTTGCGCCTTTTTTCAAGTTCTTGCTTTTCCAAAACGTATTTCATGCGCTGGGCTTCCTGCTGGGCGATCTGCTTGTTTTCGATGGCCTGCTGGAAATCCTTGGAGAACTGGACGTTGCGCAGCAGCACCTCGTCACAGATAATGAAACTCTTTTTAAATGAATCGGCCAGGCCTTTGTTGATCTCGGACTGGATGCGCAACCGCTTTCCCGAATAGACGTCGAGCACCGGGTACTCCGATACGATCATGCGCACGGTCGAGCGCACCTGGGGGCGGATAATCTTGTTGACGAAATCGATGCCGATGCGGCGGTGCAGCTTGTCGAGGTTTTCCAGGTCGGGGTGGTAGCGCACAGAAATATCCAGCAGTACGGTCTGCCCGTCCGAGGTCAGCGCCTGCAGCGAGTCGTCGCCCCGGATCTCGCCTTCCAGGGCCATGATGCTCATGGTGTAGGTCCTGGCCTTGACATCGTACACGGTGGGTTCTTCGACTAGCGGCACGAGGAAATAAAACCCTTCGTTGGGGGTGACGCGCAGATTGCCCGTGGCTTTGTTAAAAATCACCGCCCTTTCGCCGGGATCGACAATGACGTAGATCTTTAACATGAAAACAAGCAAGAATAAAATGACTATTCCTACCAATATATATTTCCCGATATTTTTGGTCATATCGCCTCCTTCTTTAAACACTTTTTTGATGTTTTCTATGAAATCAGTGTAATCAATTCATTTTTTATTGTCAAGGAATACTTGCTGGAGTTGCTTTTTGGCTTTCCTTGTTTTTTTGCCGGGAATATAATATTTGCGCTGTCAACTTTCCGGCTGCTCATTTCGTTATACTGTTTGTATGAGCAAAATTGGAGGATGACAATGGCCAAAAGAATGTTGTTTGCGCTGCTGCTGATTGTTGTCGTTTTATTCAGCAACGGTTGCTTTAATGTAAGAATCGAACAGGATGTCGATTTTCCGGTCAGCCGATTTGCTGAAGTTCGGAAAAAGATGGCGGTCATGGAAAAGCACAACCCGGAGCGCATCGGCAGGGTCGAGACAATGCAGGTGCTGGTTTATGACGGCCAATCCCGGGAACTGGTGCAAGTCGCGGTCCCCATGTGGATGGTCGGCATAGCCAAGGATCGTGCGGAAAAAAGCTCCCGTCGACAGCCGCAGGATGTGGCCGGCCGCTATATTGATTTTGACTTGTCCCATTTGGGAAATATTTCCCGTCTGGGACCGGGACTGCTGGTTCAGGTGGAAGACATGCGGGAAAACACCCATGTACTGGTTTGGCTGGAATGAAAAGGCAGATATGCTTGTATTGCCGAGGGCTGCTGAAGGGCTGATGATCAAGCCCATGGCAAGAGTCGCGGAGGCAAATAAATATGATCTGGAATTTGAGCAGAGCCTGGTGGCCCGGATCAAAAAGGGCGAAAGGGAAGCTTTTGCCGAACTGGTCCGCCTTTACCAAAAAAAAATCTTCATTGTTGCCTATGGATTTTTCCGCGACCGCGACGACGCCCTGGAAATCGTGCAGGAGACACTCATGAGGGTTTATGAAAAAATCGGCTCTTACCAGCCGGAGCATTCCCTGCAAAGCTGGATTTACCGCTTGACCCGCAATTTGTGCGTGGACTATTACCGGAAATATGCAAAAAAAAGGAAGCTGGAAGGTGGCTTAGAAAATGTTCCAACCCGGCAATTGGCCAGCGCCGACAATTGTCAGGCCGCTTACGAGTCCCGGCAGCTCACTGAAGCCATCGACCGGGTTGTGGAAACCCTGTCGTGGCGGCAAAAAGAAGTTTTTTCGCTCAAATACCGCCAGGGAATGAAACTGCGGCAGGTTGCCGAAATCATGGCGATTTCAATCGGCACCGTGAAAGCCCTTCATCACCGGGCCCTGAAGCGAATCAGGCGGGATGTGGCGCCCGACCCGGGAGGTCAATATGAAAGCATGTTATAAGATCCGGCCATTGCTGGAATGGCTGGCGGCGAACGAAATCGTGGACGACCAGCGGCACCTGGTTGAGGAGCATGTGTCTGTTTGCCCGGGCTGCAGGCGTGAATTGGCCGCTTGGCGGTCGCTGCTGGCCGCGGCCTCCGAACCTGCCGCCGCAACCGCTGCGGAACTGCAAGCCATCGATTGGGATGCGGTCAGCGCTAAAATTCTGGCCGGTATCGGTCCGCAACCCGCTCGCGGCCGGCGGCCGGCGCCGATATTTTCTCTCGCATTTCTGGCCGCCGCTGCAGTCTTGGTCGCAATTGTCGGCCTGGGCTTGTTTTTTTTGACGCGCGCCGGCCGTGTGAGCTTTCCCCGGGATGGCAACAGCCGGTTGTCGGCTGCGGCCGTGACGCGTTTGCAGTCAGGGATGGCCCGGGAAGAAGTGGTCTCCTATTTGCAGCAAAGCCAATTGATGCTTACCGATCTGCTCAATGATTGCTCCAGCGAAGAAGTCGCAGTGCGGGAAATCGGTTTGTATTCACGAAAAGCCAAGGAGTTGCTTTTGAAAAAGAAGTATTTTCAGCAGAATTTGCCCGCGCTGGAGTGGCTCAAGGTGAGAAACGTCAGTGAACGGATCGACTGGTTGAATTATGAAATCCTGCAGCTTGAGGATCGGCAGCTTTGCCAGCAGATCTACCGCCTGCAGCGAATCATGGAAAATGAAAGATTGCTGCTGAAAATCCGCTTGCTGGAAAGAGATCTCTCAACCCAGCCTTATCAAGAGGTTTAAATGAAAAAGAAAATATTTTCCGTAATTCTGATGATCTGGCTTTTTTCAGGTGTTTTGGCTGCCGAGGCCGGCAGCGACATCTTTGCAAAGGCCAAGATGCTGATTTTTGACAAACAATGGGCCGCAGCCTTGAAACAGTTGGATGAGGTCATTGGCAAACATGCGGACAGCCGTTACTACGCGGCGGCGCTTTTTTACCGCGGCAAATGCCAGGAAGAACTGGGAGCAAAAAAACAAGCCCTGGAGAGTTATGAAAAATTTGTCAAAACTTCGCCAAGCAGCAATCTGGCCGAAGAGGCGCAAATTTCCATGATTGATCTTGCTGCCGGACTCTATCGGGCCGGGGAAAAAAATTACCTGCAGAAAATGCTAAGGCTTCTGGACCATGAAAACAAAGTGGTTTCGTATTATGCCGCCTTTAAACTGAGCTACCTGGCCGATCGCAAAAACGCGGCCCGGGCCTTGCCGGTGCTGCAAACCATTCTGGACAAGGAAAAGGACGAAGAATTGCGTGACCGGGCCAAGATCGCGGTCATGAGGATCGATCCGGCCCGGCTCAAGGGCATGGACCGTCAAAATAAAGATTTGACGGAGCGATTGCTTAAGATCCGCATTTATAATAAAAAAAGTTCCCAAGAAGAGTTTTCATTGAATATTCCTTTGGCATTGGCCGATCTGGCCCTGAGGTCACTGGGCGCCGAAAAAAAGCGGGCGCTGCAGAAAGAAGGCTATAACCTGGACAGGATCCTGAACCAATTGATCGTCAAGGGCATGAAGATTGATATCAAGGATGAGGATAGCGTAATTCAAATCTGGGTCGAATGAACCCATTTCAGGAGGATACATGAAAAGAATATTTGTCGGCTTGACTGTTTTGTTGATTGGTTTCGTTATGGTGGCCGGAATTTTTGCCGAAGCGGCCGATGATTACAAAGTCATCAAGAATGCCGTAAAAAGTCCGGAGTCTTCCCGGGCAGGTCAGAAAGGCGTGCATTGGTTCAAGATCCTGGTGGTGGACAAGGATGGCGATCATGAAAAAGTGAAGATCACCCTGCCTGTTTCCCTGGTGGAGATCATGATGAACGCCTGCCCGGAAAAGAAATTCAAGATCGACCATGGCTGCCAGATCGACATCCGCAAGGTTTGGAATGACCTGAAGGCGGCCGGGCCCCTGGCCCTGGTGGAAGTGGAAGACCACGATGAGACCGTGAAAATCTGGTTCGAATAAAACGGGTCGGCGCCGGGCCCGGACGCGAGCGGCCGGAGACAAAAGCGCGGCTTTTGTCTCCGCCGTTCTTTCCGCTGCCGGGCCTGGATCGTCGCCCTCTCCTCCCCGCCTTGCCGGCGGCGTCGCGGCGGCCGTCGCAGCGCGACCGGCAAATAGTCCAAAACGGTTGATTTCACCTTGCCAGTCCGCCGGGGCTGTGCTACCATGCCCTCACCCAAATGAAGCGGATAAAACTCTATTCAAGCGACGGAGTGATGCTCCTGGTGGTCACATCCTGGGCGTTGAATTTGTCGCTGGTCAAGGTCGCCCTGAGGGAAATCCCGCCCCTGCCTTATAACGGCATCCGCCTTTTGCTGGCATCCGCCATCCTGTTCTTCTGGCTGCTGCTGCGCAGGGGAAACCTGCGATTCGACCGGCAGGATCTGCCCAAGCTCATTTTACTCTCTTTTTCAGGCCATGCCCTTTACCAGTTTCTGTTCATTTCCGGCATTCATATGACCACGGCCTCGAATACGGCGGTGATCTTCGGCGCCACGCCGATCATGATCTCCCTGCTCAGTTCCTTCTTCAAGCATGAAAAGATCAAACTGTTGGGCTGGCTGGGCATCGCTCTGGGTTTTACCGGGATATACCTGGTCATCAGCGGCCGGGCCGGGGGCTTTTCGCTCACACGCCAGACCTGGAAGGGGGACCTGCTGCTTTTTTCGGCCGTGTTTTTCTGGGCACATTATTCGGTTTCCGCCCGGCCCCTTTTAAAAAAGTATTCCCCCCTGAAGTTCACCGCCGTGACCATGGGGCTGGGGGCGCTGATGTTTTTTCCGATTGCCGTTCCCCAGCTGCGGAAACTCCCGTTCGCCTCCATATCGCTCCAGGCCTGGATGTGCATGTTGTATTCGGGTGCGATCGCCCTGTCCCTGGCCCTGGTATTGTGGTTCTTTTCGGTGCGCAAGGTGGGGAACAGCCAGACCGCCGTTTATTCCAACCTGCAGCCGGTGCTGGCCGTTGTCATTGCCCACCTGCTTATTCGCGAGACGATCACCCATACGCTGTTGTTGGGAACCCTGATCGTGGTTGTCGGCATTTATTTTACCAGGCGCGGGCGCGAGACCGCTACCGGGTAGCAGGAATGGAAACGGGGACATGAAAGATCTGAAATGGCAAGTTCTTCTGTCGGCCGGACTGATATTGCTGACCTGCGGCCTTTATGCGGTCCACTTCCTGCTCTTCCGCGATGCGCACCATATTTTTATTTACATGCTGGGCGACATCGCTTTCCTGCCTCTGGAAGTTCTCTTCGTCACCCTGATCATCAACCGGCTGCTCAGCAAGCGCGATAAGCTGGTCAAACTAAAAAAATTAAACATGGTCATCGGCACGTTTTTCAGCGAAGCGGGCGCCGAACTGCTCAAACTGTTCCTGGAATTCGAAAAAAACGACGAAGCCCTGAAAACCGCCATCCTGCATGACCGGCGCTGGGCCGACAAGGACTTCAGGCGGCTGCAGCAGCGCCTGCAGGGATATGGCTATAATATCGATCCCCGGAAGGGCAACCTGCCGGCAATGAAGGAATTTCTGACCTCGCGACGCGGGTTTCTATTGTCGCTGCTGGGCAATCCCCACCTGCTGGAACACGACAAGTTCACAGACTTGTTGTGGTCGGTTTTTCATCTCACCGACGAATTGGGCTACCGTGAGGATTTCTCCCTTCTGCCCGATGCCGACCTGCAGCACCTGTCCCAGGACCTGCGCCGTGCCTTTCATTTGCTGGTGCTGGAATGGCTCAGCTACATGCGGCACCTGAAGCACGCCTATCCCTACCTTTTTTCCCTGGCCGTGCGCACCAATCCTTTTGACGCCCAGGCCACGCCTGTCTTTCGCTGACGAATTCCCTCCCCTGATACAACCGGGTGACTGAGATTTTTAGAGAAAAATTATATTTTATAGTGAGTATCGCAAAGTCAACGGAGGGAAAACATGAAAAAAACAATGTTTTTCGTCATTCTGGCAGCATTTTCGGCAAGCATGATCTCAAGTGCTTCCCTTACTCTTATTCAACCCAACGGCGGAGAACTTTGTCTCGGGCAGCAAAATTATCAGATCAAATGGACGGCTGTGAATATCACCGAGAAGATCAAGCTGGTTTTGTTCAGGAACGATGCCAAGATCGCCATCATCGCCGAAAACCTGAATTCCGCGTCCTCGCCTTACCTTTGGACGGTCGGGCAATATATTGGCGGCACCGCGCCAGCCGGCAATGGGTACAAGATCCGCATCCGCACCATGAGCAACACCATCGAGGATTTTAATGATTCCTATTTCACGCTAAAAACCGAATCACCGCCGTGCCCGCCGCCTCCTCTCTCCGGCACCTTGGATCTCGTTTCCCCGATGGAAGGTGCACAATGGGTGCTGGGTCACGAGTACAAAATCAAATGGACTTCGACCAAACGGTCCGGAAAGGTGCGCCTGGAGCTGGTCCGCTACCAGGGGCCGATGCTGGGGATCATTGCAGAAAACCTGCCAGCGAGCGGTTCCTAATTGCCGAGGGTCCGTTGGGTACTCACTATAAATAAGGAAAACGGGTTTCAGACCGCCGTACTCTTGACAATAAAATTCCTTTGAATTATGTTTTTATCAAGAGGGGAGGAGAGTGATCATGAAAAAGAAAATCATCATTCTTGGTTCAGTGAGCGTATTGATCCTGCTGGCCGGGCTGGCTGCCCAGGCGTTGATAAAAACCGGAGACGAGGCGCTGGGCACCAGGAAATACGCGGATTTCCAGACGCCCAAGTTCTGCGGCACCTCGTGCCACGTCGATTTTTACCAGCAGTGGACGCAGGCCATGATGTCCCAGGCCTATACCCACCACTGGGATGAGATCGAGTATTTCAAGCTGGCTGTGCCCCATGCCGAAAAGGACAGCATGGTTGCCGGCGTCAAGGCCGGCTGCAACGGCTGCCATACGCCCATGGCCTTCATGGCCGGCGATGTGCCGCCGCCGCTTCCCGAAAAAAACAGCCGCGCCAATGAATCGGTTTTCTGCGACATCTGCCACACCGTGACCGGATTCAGCGGCGACACGCCGCACAACTTCAATTTCATTTCCGAACCGGGCAAGACCAAGTACGGTCCGCGCCAGGGCAAGAATTCGCCTGAACACAACATGGTCCAGTCGGCTTTCCTGGGCCAGGCGGAATTTTGCGGCACCTGCCACAACGAGATGAGCCCCTATGGCGTTTGGGTCAAGTCCACCCACCTGGAGTGGAAGGACGGTCCCTACGCCAAGGAAGGGGTGAAGTGCCACAACTGCCACATGACCTACGCCGAAGGGTATTCCGCGGCCATGGGCAACAAGTATGCCGATGTGCGTCAGCACCTCTTTCACGGCGCCCACGACCCGGGCAAGGTGCAGGGGACGATCGAACTGCGCATCCATCCCGATATCCGCGAGGCCGAGCCCGGCGAGAAAGTGAAATTCACCATCGCCCTGTTCAACCAAAAGACCGGCCACAAATTCCCCACCGGTTCGGTCGAAGACCGCATCGTCTGGATGCACGTGCAGGCAATCGACGCCAAGGGCAACGTCTTTCACCTGCCGGTGGATAAAAAGGGTTTTGCCGGCGAAGAATACACCCTCGGCAGCGATGTATTGGCCTACCAGGATATGGGCATCCCCCTGAATGATCCTGATTTCAAGGGTGTGCAGCGCGACGGCATCCCGCTTGGCGACCGCATCTTCCGCATGCCCTATTTCGACCCCCAAGGGCGGATGACCATCATGCAATGGAACACCAAGACCCAGGGTGTCGATTACCGCATCGGGCCCCGGGAGACCAAGCTGGAAACGTGCAGCTTCACCTTGCCGCAAACCATCGCCCTGGGCCCCTTGAAGGTCACCGCGGTCTTGAATTACCAGAAACTGGTCAAACCGGTGGCCGATCTCCTGGGCGTGCCGGCCGACGAGGCCGAGATCGTCAAGGTCAACGAACATTCGACGGTCATTGAAGTCGTCGATTGAGGAGAATGCCATGAAAAAAACGCTTTTGATTTTCATTTTGATGTTTTTTATCCTGGGCGCGGCCGATGTCCTGAATGGCATGCCGGCTTTCGCCCGCAAGTACCAGATGTCGTGCAAGACCTGCCACGCTCCTTTCCCGAAACTGAAACCCTATGGTGCTGAATTCGCCGGCAACGGCTTTGCCCTGAAGGACAAGGATGCTCCGCGCTATTTCACCGATACCGGGGATGAAAAAGTGTCTTTGCTGAGGGATTTGCCGGTGGCCATACGTTTCGAGGGCTATGCTTCGTTCAACAACGCCCATTCCCAAAGCCTTGATTTTTCCTCCCCTTTCCTGATCAAGCTGCTTTCCGGCGGCGTGATCGCCCGCAACATTTCCTATTATCTCTATTTCTTTTTCGGTGAAAAAGGGAAAGTGGCCGGGCTCGAGGACGCTTTCCTG
This sequence comes from Patescibacteria group bacterium, assembly GCA_035528155.1. Taxonomy (GTDB): domain Bacteria; phylum Acidobacteriota; class Aminicenantia; order UBA2199; family UBA2199; genus UBA2199. Next base: position 24,210 of record DATKZA010000075.1, read on the forward strand.
ATGTTCAACGAAGTCTGGGGTGATCTGGATATTTATATCGGTCAATTCCAGGTGTCCGATCCATTGTTCAAACGGGAACTGCGGCTCTCCTATGAGGGGTATAAGATCTATGAAAGCCGGCCGGGACTTTCCGGCATCGACCTGACCTACGACCGCGGCATCATGTTCACCTACGGCCTCAAAGGCGGGCCCGACCTGACCCTGGAAATCGTCAACGGCAGCGGCATCGGTGAAAGCGAAGCCAATCCCTACGGCAATTTCGACGCCGACAAATACAAAAATGTCCTGGG
>DATKZA010000076.1:0-37781 GCA_035528155.1 Patescibacteria group bacterium
GGCAGCGGATCAGAACCGCGTAAAACGGCTTTGCCGCTTAGCTCCATTTTGCGAAAGATACGCGGTGCCGGCCAGAAGGCCGGGCGAGCCGGGTTATCGGCCAGGAACATGGCCGGGGATGAGCTGGATGCCGCAATCCTCTCCACCAGGCGGCCGCGCCTGCCCAGCCATTTGCCGGCACCCCAGGGAATGATAGCCAGGGCTCCGGCTTCAGCCAGTTCGGCCGCCACTTCCGCAAGGGGCCGACCGTCGGCAATGTCGGGGGAGTCACCGGCGGTCAGCACCTCAAGGCGCTCGGCGGTGACGATCTGCCGGCCCGAAACGATCAGGATGGAGGGCTCACCCCGGCGGCCAAGGGTAAGCGAATATGGTTCGTTTGTGGCGTTAAAAACGAAGCCGCCCGGTGCGGTGGCGCCCGGGATGACCCAACGGGAAAACATATCGCAGTCCGAACCTTCGGTCAGCAGAGCCAGGCGCTGGAGCGGCATGTTTTCGCCGTTCCGTTCTGCGGCAGTGCTGGCCAGGTTGTCGCATAGCGCCTGCCAGAATCGTTCCTGGTCATAGCTCTCGTAAAAATGCAGGTGAACGTCGACGGCGATGCGGGTGAACATGCTAGGCGGTTGCGGGCAGAAAACGCTTATGCCACAGGGCGAGGTTCACCAGGCTCCACAGCAAGTGATCGTGATTTTTGCTGCCGGCGCGGTGTTCGGTGATCAAGCGGGCGACAGTGGCCGCATTGAACCTTTCGCGGATGAAAGGCGATCCAGCCAACACGTCCTCCATGTAAGCGAGCAGATCCCCCCGCAGCCAGTGCTTGATCGGAAAACTGAAGCCGTGCTTTGGGCGGTAAGCGATCCCTGGAGGCAGGAGGTCGGCCATGGCCTTTTTTAAAACCGCCTTGGTGGTCCAGCCGTCCAGCTTGAGGCGGGAAGGGATGCGGCTGGCGAACTCGACCAGCTCGTGGTCGATGAGCGGGGCGCGAATTTCCAGCGCGCAGGCCATGCTCATTTTATCCACTTTCATCAGCGGGTTTTCCGGCATCATGAAGCTGAGCTCGCAGAGGATTTCCCGATTCAATTCATCCTGCTTGCCGGATGTTGACGCGGCGCGATCCGCCCAGGCCAGGGTGGTGGCCAGGATTTCCTCGCCCGAGCGATCGCGGAAGAGGTCCTGGGCCATTTCCGCGCTTAGGAAATACTGCCAGCGCATGTGGCCGCCGGAGGGCAGGGCGGCACCCTGGAAAAAACGGCGCAGGCTGTTCAACGCGCCTTTTTTTTGGGGGCGGTCGGGGAGGGAGGCTGCCAGAGTGCCTGCCGCCCGACGCAGGGGGGCAGGAAGTTTTTGCAGGTAGCGTTCGGCCCTGCTGGCTTTGAAACGGTCATAGCCGACGAATACTTCATCGCCCCCTTCGCCGGAAAGACAAACCGTGACGTGCTCGCGCGCTTTGCGACAGATCAGGAAATAGGGAAGTACCGAAAATTCCGAGAACGGCTGGTCAAGGTGCCATACCGCTTTTTCTATGATTTCAGGGGTAATGGGATCGATCAGAAGTTCATTGTGCATGGTGCCGAAATGGTTGGCGACTTTTTTCGCGTAGGCGAACTCAGAAAATCCCGCTTCTTTGTAGCCCAGCGCGAATGTACGGATGGGGCCGGCACTGGCCCGGCGCATCATGGCCACGACCGTGCTTGAGTCGATACCGCCGGAAAGGAAGGCCCCCAGGGGAACGTCGCTCTCCAGCCGCAGGCGCACCGCCCGTTCAAGCTGGGCCCGCAACGCTTCGCTCCATTCCTTTTCCTGGCGTTCTTCGCTTTGTTGGTCAAGGCGCCAATACTGCCTGATGTTGGCGCTTCCGTTTTCCCATTCCAGCCAATGGCCGGCAGGGAGTGCCCGGATGCCGGCGAACGCTGTCATGGGCGCCGGAATGAACTCGAAGCCTAGGAAACAATCGAGGGCGGCTTCGTCGATCTTTCTGGGTACGCGGGGGTTCTTGAGTAGGGCTTTTATTTCAGAAGCGAAAACAAGCTGTTCGCCGGCCTGGCAATAATATAACGGCTTCTCTCCCAACCGGTCGCGGGCGAGCAGCAGGCGCTGCCGCCTGGCGTCCCAAAGGGCTATGGCGAACATACCGTTGAGGCGCCGCAGGCATTCAATGCCCTCCTCTTCGTAAGCGTGCAGGATCACTTCCGAGTCGGAACCACTGCGAAAAACGTGCCCACGGCTTTCAAGCCAGCGCTTCACCTCGCGGAAATTGTAGATTTCTCCGTTGTGCAGCAGCCAAAGGCTGCCGTCTTCATTGGTGATGGGCTGGCGTCCGTTTTCGGAAAGGTCGATGATCGACAGGCGGCGGTGCCCCAGAGAGATCCCCGGAGTGCAATGGTAGCCGCTCTGATCGGGTCCCCGGTGGGCGATTTCATCGGCCATGGCCTGCACCGCCTGCCGGTCCTCCCAGGTGAAGCCGCAGATGCCGCACATGGATCAGTTCTTCCCGGCCCGGGGCGGTAATTGGCTGATCGCGGCCCAGGTGCGGCGCATGCCTTCGGCCACGTCGAAGCGTGGTTCGAAGTCGAGCAGTTTCCGTGCTTTGGCTATTGAAAAAGCCGTGTTGTTGGTGAAAAATTTCAAGGTTCGGCTGGAAACGAAAGGCTCGCGGTGGAATTTCTTGGCCAGCCATTCCACTGTGGCGAACAGGGGGCGGGCAATGACCAGGGGAAGATGGAGCCAGGGTTCGGGAAAGCCGGATGCCTGGGCCATGGCGCCCAGCAATTCGCGCAGAGAGACCGGGCGGGCGTCACCGATCACGAATACCTGGCCCACGGCTTCGGGGCGCGAGGCGCAGAGCCGGCAGGCAAGGTTGAAATCCTCGACATGGAGGCAATGGCGGAGGCTGTTGCCGCTGCCGATGTAGAAAAATGTTCTCTTGCGCAGCGAACGGAACAATTTTTCCGTGCGCGGACAGCCCGGCCCGTATACCCATACCGGCCTGATCACGGTTAGCGGCAGACCGCTTCGGCACGCATAGTCGAGCACGGCTTCCTCTCCGGCAAGCTTGCTTTTTTCGTAGATCAGATCGGGATGGCAGGGGGTTGTTTCGTCGGCCGGCGGGTCGGTGATCGCGCCGTAGACGCCCACGCTGCTTACGTGAACGAAGCGGGCGACTTTTGCCTCGTGGCACAAGCGGACCAGGTCGAGCGCTCCATCGCGGTTAATGCGCCAGTAAGCCTCTTCACTTAAGGTGACGGAAAGATGAGCGCTGGCCAGGTGGAAGACCACTTCGGCTCCGGCCAAGATTCTTTTCATTGCTTCCCGGTCGCAGATGTCGGCCTGGAAGATCTTAAGTTCGGCCCTGGCATCAAGGGTGTGTAGATTGTCCGTGTGAACATCCACGGCATGCACGGTCATGCCCCGGGCCAATTGGTCTTCGACCAGGTGGCGGCCTAAAAAACCATTGGCCCCGGTGATGACGGCGATCATTTGACGGTCTCCACTACCACGGCATAGCCGCGTGTGAAGGCGATCAGGTAATCAAGGCGGGAAACGAGCCAGAAAACCGGATAGAGCAGGGAGTAAAGCTTGTAACTCTTTTTAACCGAGGTGAGCTGGCTTTTGCTCACGGGAGCGATTGTCCCCGTTTCGACGGGGGCCTGGCTTTTTTTTGCCAGCAACTTGACATAAAGGAAATTGATCGCGAGTTCCAGCATCTCAGTGAAAAAACGAGCGTACGAACCGCTGCGCCGGAAGGTCAATCCGGCCGCTGCGGTGAGCCGGCGCAGGTCGGGGATATCGAATCCCGTGCGGCGATGACCGTAAGCATTGGCGTCCATGCCGATGGCCTTCTTGATGCGTACAGCGAGCTTTTTCTCGTTGCCGTTGGGAGTGGTGACGATCACGGTGCCGCCTGGACGCGTGACGCGTGCCAGTTCCCGGGTGACGGGCAGGGGGTCGTTCAGATGCTCGTGCACGTCTATGCAGACCGTCAGATCGAATTCATTATTTTTAAAGGGCAAGGAAGCTGTTTCGCCATCAAGCTTGATCACCGGTTCGCCCAGGAGTTCTTCCATGCCGGGAATGCCCTGGGTTTCAAAGTCGGCCCAGGTCCAGAGGCCGCCCATAAGGCGTATTTTATAGTTGATGGCGCCGTTGTTGTCGCCACAGGTCAGGAGCAGGCACTTGCGGTTGGCGAGAACGGGGAAGAGACTGGCCAGAGCCGCGACCTTCATCTTTTTCTTCAAGGAGCGGTTGAACATCTTCAATTGCCATGGTGTTTCTTTGCTTGCGTTTGCTGATATTTCCATCAGGTCATTTTACGGGATATCGGCAGCAATTTCAATAGAGAAAAAGTCGTGAACTTGCGGGCAGCACCTATTTTTCGGCTTTTTTTTCTCTGCAAGGCGGTTTGTCAAATTCAGATCATTCTCTGGAAATAGCAAGCAAGTCATTTACCCTTCGGGCAGTTTCCCGGAAATCCTTGGCCAGGCGGCGGTAATTTTCCAGGAACTCATCCAGGAAAGGGAATTGGCAGCGGTATTTTTCAGCCAGTTCAAAGACCAGCCATTGGTCTTGGTCGGGGGCGTGCCCGGTGATGTTTCTTTTTAAGTTGTTGAACTCTTTGAAAGGAGAGGCGGCGGCGGCGGAGTTTTTCCACCTCCGATCACTGGCCCGGATCCGTTTCAGCTCTTTTTCGGTCAGGTCGACCTGAAAAAGGGCCCGGCCCAGGTCTTCCTCGTCTTGCCGTGAAAATTTTTCCAATCGGTCAAGCAATTTTTCGGTTTTTTCCTTAACCTGCTGCGCCTGGTCGTATTCGTCCTGCATGGTGATGCCGATCTCCAGGGTCATGCCCAGGATGAAATGCCCGACCAGGGTTTGAAATTCTTCAATATCCCGATCCGGGGGCGGGGACTGAAGCATTTGCCGCATGAAAGCCAAACGCTGGTCAGTGCCAACACCGTCGGGCAAGTGCTTTTTTATCTTTTCAAAGGCCTGGTCGCTCAGATAATCACCTCCCAGCCCTTTGTTGCGGAGGACGGATTCGGTTTTTGCCAGGATCCTGGCCAGTGCTTCCTCGGTCATGGCTTGCCTGATTTTCTCCTCGTCGCAGCAGGTGATTCCGGTCGGCAGGATTTCTTGGGCAACGGAAAAGGATAAGCCGGCTCCGTTCAGGCAGAGAAAAAAAAGAACTATGATTCTGAGTCGCACCTTGGATTCATTTTATGCGAATCGGTTCCTGATTTCAATACCGGTCCATTTTTCCCCGTTGACTTTTTGGGCTTTTTCATTTATAGTTTTTTTTTAAGGAGTTGTAATGAACATCAAACACCAAAAATCAAAATTAATCTTGGATCTGTTCGAAGAGATCAGCGCCATTCCGCGCTGTTCCAAGCATGAAGAAAAGATCGGCGCTTTCCTTTTGCAATGGGCTGAAAAAAACAATCTGGAATCCAAAAAAGACAAGGTCGGCAATGTGCTGATCAAAGTACCCGCTAGCACGGGTTACGAGGGATCCGGAGCCGTGGTGATTCAGGGCCACATGGATATGGTTTGCGAAAAAACCGCCGATTCTCCCCATGATTTCACCAAGGACCCCATCCGTTTTGTCTATGACGGCGAATGGCTGAAAGCCGATCACACCACCCTGGGCTCCGATAACGGCATCGCCCTGGCCATGGCCATGGTGCTGGCGTTGGATAAGGAAGCCGTCCATCCTCCCCTGGAGCTGCTTTTCACCGTGGATGAAGAAACCGGCCTGACCGGGGCCAATGCGCTGGAAGCCGGTTTTATCAAAGGCAAGATCCTGCTCAATGTCGATTCCGAGGACGAGGGAGTCTTCACCGTCGGTTGTGCCGGGGGCCGCGACACCCACATCACTCTGCCGTTGCAGTACGAAGATGCCCCGGAAGGATTCGTTATGGCCCGCCTGAAAGCCAGCGGCATGAATGGCGGCCATTCCGGGATCAATATCAGTGATGATCGGGCCAACGCCATCAGGATCCTGGTCAGGGCTCTCATGACGATCAAGTCGGATTTCGACCTGCTGCGCCTGGCCGATATTTCCGGCGGAACGGCCCACAATGCGATTCCCCGCGATGCCTGGGCCGATATCTTTATCCCCCGTGATAGCTTTAAGGCAATTGAACAAATGGTGGCCGACCAGGAAGCGGTTTTCAAGCATGAATTCAAGCAAACCGACCCCGAATTGAAGGTCTCATTGGAACTGCAGCCCGAAACCATGGGCAAGCGTCCGCTAAAGGTGGCGGGCGGCGCCAAGATCTTCGACCTGATCATCGCCCTGCCGCACGGTGTGGCCGCCATGTCAACGGAGATCAAGGGTCTGGTGGAAACCTCCAACAACCTGGCCAGCGCCAAGATCGCCAACAGTAAGATTGAGATCGTTACCAGCCAGCGCAGTTCGGTGATGTCGCGGCTGCATGCCCTGACCTTGAAGATCGAAGCCATTGCGCATCTTGCCGGAGCCCAGGCTGTCAGTGGCAACGGCTACCCGCCCTGGCAGCCCAACATGCAATCGCCGCTGCTGGCCCGCTGCAAGGATGTGTACCGCAAACTGTTTGGCAAAGAGCCCCATGTGGAAGTCATTCACGCCGGCCTGGAATGCGGGATCATCGGCGACAAAAATGTCGGCATGGACATGATTTCATTTGGCCCGACGCTGAAAAATCCCCATGCGCCAGACGAAAAAATCCACGTGGGATCCATCGGCAAGATCTGGGATTTTCTGGTGGAGCTGTTGAAAAGCCTGAAATAGTTTTTGCGAGGATTTGACCGGCCCGGCGTTTTTTATTAAAATAGGCCCATGAAAAGAAGAACTTTCGTAAAAAACGGCGTAATGTTTTCTTCAGGCCTGCTGCTGGCCGGACAGGTCCGGGCCCAGGACAAGCCGGGCAGCGCGGCTCCCGTCATCCAGGTGAAGGGCGCATCTCCATATGAAATCACCAAAAAGGCTGTGGCGGAGATCGGCGGCATGGGGAAAATCGTTTCCCGCGGCGATGTGGTCATGGTCAAGCCCAATATTGGCTGGAACCGGACCGTAGAACAGGCTGCCTGCACCAATCCCGAAGTCTTGCGGGCAGTGATCGAACTGGTTTTCGACGCCGGCGCCAAAAAGGTCGTGGTCATGGACAACACTTGTCACAAGGCCGAAGACTGCTACCAGCGCAGCGGTATTGAAGCCATGGCCAGAAAACTGGGAGCGGACGTACGCTACAGCGACGAAAGCCGCCTGGTCGTCCATAACTTCAAGGGTGAATATCTTTCCAAATGGCCGGTTTTCAGGGACCATTTGGAAGTAGACAAATTCATAAACGTGCCCATCCTCAAGCATCACGGCAGCTCCGGCCTGACCATCGCCATGAAGAACCTATATGGCATCCTGGGCGGCAACCGCGGCAAGCTGCACCGTGACATGGGTGAGAACATCGCCGAACTGGCCGCAGGGTTCCGCAGCCATCTGGTCGTGGTCGATGCATACAGGATCTTGCTGCGCAACGGCCCGGTGGGCGGACGTCTGAGCGACGTGGAAATGCGCAAAACCGTGGTCGCTTCGACCAACATCATGCACGCCGACGTGGCGGCGGCGGTCCTTTTCGGCAAGGATCCCAGGGAAGTGGAATTCCTGCAGGCGGCCCACGCCAAAAAAATGGGCGAGATCGACATCGCCAAGATCCCGGTCAAATCGTTGGCCATTTGAGGGCCGGTGCACGCCAAAACCAGCAAACGCCTGCAGCGCCTGCGCATCACCAGTCAGTTTTTTTTCACCTGGCTGTTTTTCTTTTTATTGCTGAAAAGCGGCGGGGGGGCGATCGAGTCTTTGCCGCAGACCGGCTTTTTCTTTTATATCGACCCCCTGTTTCTTTGGGTGAATATTTTGGCCGGGCCCTTTTTGCATGCCTTTTTGCTCGCCCTGGTTCCGCTTATTCTGACCCTGGTCTTCGGCCGTTTTTTTTGCGGCTGGGTCTGCCCTTTCGGCGCGCTGAACCAATTTTTTACCTGGTTGGGCAATAGGGGCAAGCGCAAGAAGATCGTGGTCAGCCGCCCCTCACTGCGATTCAAGTACCTGCTTTTGATCATCCTGCTGCTTGCTTCCCTGTTTGCCAGCCAGCTGCTGGGCTGGCTGGATCCTTTTGCATTGCTGACGCGCAGCAGCTCTGTGGCTCTGGTCCCAGGAGCAAATTTTCTGGTCCAGCACGCCCTGCAGTCCGGGGCCCAGAACCAGGGCTGGAGCGGGAAAATCGTCAAGCCGCTGTACGATCTCAGCCGCCGTTTCCTGCTCACGGTCAGGCAGAGGACATTCCTCCAAGCCTCGGCCATCGGGCTGTTTTTTTTCGGCCTGCTGCTGCTGAATGTATACCGCCGCCGTTTTTTCTGCAACACCCTCTGCCCGTTGGGTGCGGTTTACGGTTTTGTGGCCAAGTATTCCCTTTTGCGCCTGCCGCTCAATGAAAACTGTCGCAAATGCGGTGCCTGCTCCAACCACTGTACCTATTACGGCAGTCCTTTCCAGGATTATCTCAAATCCGAATGCATGCTCTGTTTCAACTGCCTGAATGATTGCCCGTTCGCCGCCATTGATGTGCGCTTCCAGCTGCCACGCTCTGGAAAAATGTCAGCCCTGGATGTGGGTCGGCGCAGGATCCTGGCCGCGGCCGGCTGCGGCCTGGCCGCAGCGGCTCTGCCCCAGATCGGGGTGAATAAAAAAGCCAAAGCCCATGACTTTATCCGCCCCCCGGGAGCAGTTGCGGAAAAGGAATTCTTGAAAAAGTGTGTCCGCTGCGGGGCCTGCCTGCAGGCCTGTCCGACCAACGCCATTCAACCGGCTGTTTTTCAGTCCGGGCTGGAGGGGATCTGGACCCCGGTTTTGGTTCCGGTCAACGGTTATTGCGAGTACGAGTGCGTGCGCTGCACCCGGGTGTGCCCGACTCACGCCCTTGCCGCCTTGACCCTGGAAGAGAAAAAGCAGTTCAAGATCGGCACCGCGGTCATCAACCGCAGCACTTGTTATACCTACGCCGACGGCTACAATTGCGCTGTCTGTGAAGAACATTGCCCGGTACCGGAAAAAGCGATCAAATTCCGTGAAGTAGAGGTATACAATTTTCGCGGCAAACTCAAAAAAGTGAAACAGATCTACGTGGTTCCGGACTTGTGCATCGGCTGCGGCATCTGCGAAAATGTCTGTCCGCGCACCGATGCTCCGGCCATCGCGGTCGGAGCCGAGGAAGAGCAGCGGGAAAATTCCTTTTAAATATTCCCCGTTGCCAGGCACGGAGCTGCCGGCTGGGAGGCATCGCCGCTATTGACTTTTTGGGCCATTTATATTAATTTAGACGTGAGATAAGGAGTTTTATGAAAAATTGGAAGAAATGCATTATTTTGGCTGCGGTTTTGCTGGGCATGATTGGCTGCACCCACACAAGTGAAGCCAATGTTAACATTGTCAACAAAGGTGAATTGACTACCTACGTCAAAATTTATTATTCCAGTTCGAGAATCCCTGCTGGCGGGAGTGATATATATACACTTTCCTGGCCAGGGCGAGACACGATCGATCTTATTATGGTTTCCTATCCGGTCGGCCAGGATTTCAGAGTCGAATACCAATCCCTGGCGTTGAAGGATGGCGACAATATAACCGTCAATGTTGAATTCATGGCAAATTAGAAATTGTTGATGAACGATCAAAAAAAAATACGTCTGGTCCTTGCCGCCGATCATGCCGGCTTTGAATTGAAGGAAAAGATCAAAGCAAGTCTGCTGCTCCAGGGCTTTTGTATTGATGATTGCGGCGTCCATTCCGCTGCCACGGCCAATTGGGCCGAATTCGGTGCGATTGCGGCGGCAAAGGTTTCCGCCGATCCGCAGCATAAAACGGGAATTCTTGTCTGCGGTTCTGGCATCGGCATGTCCATCGTGGCCAACAAGTTCAGGAACGTGCGCGCCGCGCTATGCCATGATGAAAACGCGGCCCGCCTGGCCCGCAGCCACAACGACGCCAATGTCCTGGCTTTGGGGGCGCGGCTGGTGGATACGGCAACGGCCTTGAGGATCGTCGCTGTTTTTCTGAAGACCGCTTTCGAGGGCGGCCGGCACCAGGACCGTCTGGATTACCTGCGCGACGGCGTGGAAAATAAAATTCATTGAGATCATTTGACAAAACCAGGAGGTCACATGCCCGTTGATACGAAAGATATCTTTGCCATCGTCGAAAAGCAGAACCAATGGCGAGGCAAGCAATGCATTAACCTGATCGCCAGCGAGAACACTCCCAGCCCGGCGGTACGCTCGATCCAGCTCAATGATTTCATGGGCCGCTACGCCGAAGGCCACCCCAACAGCCCTGACAAGATCAACCGTTACTACCAGGGAACCCAATACATTGATGAAATTGAAACCATGGCCGCCAAGGAGATCAGGGAACTTTTCCATTGCGCCCAGGCCGAAGTCAGGCCTTATAGCGGCAACAACGCCAACACGGCCATTGCCATGGGCTACCTGCGGGGTGGTGACACAGTGATCGCCAATTCCACCGACGCCGGCGGCCATATCAGCCACAGTTTTTTCGGGATCATGGGCCGGCGCATCCAGACGCGCGGCCAGGTTCTGAAAGCCGGAAAGGCGAATTCGGTACCGTTGTATTTTTTCCCTCTAACCGAGGACCGTTACCATATTGATGTCCCCAAAACCGTTGAATTGATCGAAAAAGTAAAACCCAACCTGTTGATCATGGGCAAGAGCCTGTACCTTTTCCCTGACCCGGTCAAGGAACTGGCCCCGCTTTGCCGCGAGTTGCAAATCCCGATCCTTTACGATGGGGCCCACGTGCTCGGCCTGATCGCCGGCGGCCAGTTCCAGGATCCCCTGGCCGAAGGCGCCACCTGGCTGACCGGCAGCACCCACAAGACTTTTCCCGGCCCCCAAAGGGGTGTCATCCTGGGCAATCTGGACGCCGAAGGCGAAAAGAAATATTGGGGCGCGGCCGATCGCGGCGTGTTTCCGGGCACGTCCAGCAACCACCACCTGTACAGCCTGCCGGCCCTGCTGGTGGCGGTTCGCGAGATGAAGGTCCACGGCCGTGACTATGCCACCCAGATCTGCCGGAACGCCGTGGCCCTGGCCAATTCGGTGGAGGCCAACGGTATCCAGGTGGAAGCCAAGGAGTTCGGCTACACCCGCTCGCACCAGATCGCGGTCAACGTTTCCTCCTTTGGGGGCGGCGTCAAGGCGGCGCTGGCTTTGGAAGCCAATGATATCATCTGCAACTACAACATGCTCCCCGGCGACAGCGATCCGATGAATCCTTCCGGTTTGCGTATCGGCACTCAGGAAATGACCCGTTTCGGCATGAAAGAAAATGATTTCGCCATATTGGGTGAGTTGATAGCCGAAGCCATCAAGGGCAGGACGGTTAAGGACAAGGTAAACCAGCTGCGCGACCGCTTCTCTGAAATGCAGTTTGTTTAGGCTGTATCTGCCGCCCGCCCGGTACGTTTCAGGCCTGCTTTCATTTACAGTGTCGTCGTTAAATGATATAATCTGTCGCAATGACTGATTTAAAGTACATCGCCGTGGAAGGGTTGATCAAATCCGGAAAAACCAGGCTGGCTAGGATATTGGCCGAGGAATTCAAAGCCCGGTTGATCCTGGATAACCAAGGCAATCCATTTTTGAAGGAATATTATGAGTCATTTTCGACCAATTACAACCCATTGGCACTCAAAACCCAGCTGATATTCCTGATCAACCGCTTCAATCAGCAATTGGAGATGAAGCAAAAGGACTTGTTTCAAAAAACCACTATTTCCAATTATATTTTTTTCAAGGACGGCATCTATGCCCATACCGTGCTCAATGATGAGGATTTGGATATTTACAAGAAAATAATGAACATATTTGCCCAAAAGATCTTTCCCTGCAACCTGGTCGTTTACCTGCAGACCTCTTTTGCGGAGATGATGCAGCGCATCTACAAGTCCGGCAGCGAGTTTGAAAAAAGAATGCCCAGTGAATACTGGCGCGAAATTTTCGAAGCCTACAATTATTATTTTTTCAATTACAAGTTGTCGCCGTTGCTGGTGGTCAATGTCGAAAAAACGGATTTCAACAACCGCAAGGATATCGACAGCCTGATCAATGAAATCAAAAATCACAAGAAGGGGATCAGTTATTATGCCCCAGCCTGACCTGGAAAAGAAGACCGTGCTGACCTTGGGTCAAAAAAAAGCTCGCGGGGAAAAAATCTCGGCCGTGACCGCCTACGATTATCCCACCGCCCGTTTGGCTTCGCTGGCAGGCATCGATCTCATCCTGGTCGGTGATTCGCTGGGCATGGTGCTGCAGGGTCATGCCAACACGTTGCAGGTGACCATGGAGCAAATGGTCTACCATACCTCGATGGTGGCCCGCGCCCAACCGAGATCACTGGTGGTCAGCGACTTGCCCTACCCGGCCTTTCACGTCAGCGTGGAAAAGAGCGTGGAAAATGCCTGCCGCTGCATCAAGGATGGCGGTGCCGAGGCGGTCAAGCTGGAAGGCGGGCGCAAAAGGTTCAAAGTGATCGAAGCCTTGCTGAATGCCGAGATCCCGGTGCTGGCCCACCTGGGTTTGACCCCGCAGTCGGTGCACCAGTTGGGGGGATTCAAGGTCCAGGGCAAGCTGCAGGAAAAGGCGCGCGAAATTTTCCAGGATGCATTGGCCCTGGAAAAACTCGGCGTGTTCGCCATCGTGCTGGAATCGATTCCCCAGGAATTGGCAAAAAAAATCAGTGACAGCGTGCGCATCCCTACCATCGGCATCGGTGCCGGCCGTTTTTGCGACGGCCAGGTGCTGGTCTTTCCCGACCTGGTCGGTTTCACCAATGCCTACCTGCCCAAGTTCGTGCGTAAATACGCCGATACGCATGCCTTGTGGCTGCAGGCGCTGCAGAAATACATCAACGACGTGCAAAACGGTGATTTTCCCAATGAAGAGGAAAGCTATCACCTGAAACGGGATATCGAAGAATTTCTCAAATGAAGATTTGCCGGTCCATACAAAGCCTGCATGCTGAATTGTCCGCCCCCGCCTCCGGACGGGGGCGGATCGGTTTTGTGCCGACCATGGGGTATCTGCACCAGGGGCATCTTAGCCTGGTGCGGCGCTGCCGTGAAGAAAACGATCTGACCGTGGTTTCCATTTTTGTCAATCCCGCCCAATTCGGCCCCACCGAAGACCTGCAGCGCTACCCGCGCGACCCGGAAAAGGACATTGCTTTGCTGGAAAAGGAGAATACTGACATCCTGTTCATGCCTGAAAATGATGGAATGTACCCGCAGCCGTACCGCACCTATGTCAACGTTGAAGGGCTGGACGCAGTGCTTTGCGGCCAAACGCGCCCTGGCCATTTCCGCGGCGTGGCCACGGTGGTGTTGAAGCTTTTCAACCTGGTCGGCCCGCAACGGGCTTATTTCGGCCAGAAAGACGCCCAGCAGGCAATCGTCATTCGGCAAATGGTCCGCGACCTGAATCTGCCGGTGCAGATCAGGGTCATGGCCATCGTGCGCGATAGCGACGGCCTGGCCCTCTCTTCGCGCAATGAGTACCTTTCCCCGGCTGAACGGCAAGCGGCCCTGCTCCTGCCCAAGTCCCTGCAAAAAGCCGCCGTCCTGGTCCGCAGCGGCGTGGAGGAGAGCCAAGTCATCCGTGAATCCATGCGGAAAGAACTGGACCGCGACCCGCTGCTTGCGACCGAATACATCTCTATTGTCAGTCTGCAGGACTTGCAGGAGATCCCTGCCATCGAAGCGGGCAACACCCTGATTGCCGCGGCCGTCCGCGTCGGCCGGACCAGGCTTATCGACAATTTGCTTTTAGGAGATTGGTCATGCTGATCCCATTTTTAACTGCCAAAATTCACCGGGCCACCGTCACCGGTTGCGATATCAATTACGAAGGCAGCATTTCCATCGACGAAGAAATCATGGAAAAAGCGGGTTTACGCGTGTTTCAAAAAGTCGATGTCTACAACATCAACAACGGGGCGCGTTTTTCCACCTATGTGATCCCTTGGCTGCGCGCTTCCCGGGGCATCGTGGTCAACGGCGCTGCCGCCCGCCTGGTGCAGCCGGGTGACATGGTCATCATCGCCGCCTACGCTCTGCTCGATGAGAAGGAGTTGAATTCGCTGAACGCCGTGATCGTCGACATGACGACCGGCAACGAAATAGAAAAGATCACCCACACGAAACTTTAAAAGGCACGCACGCTTGCGTGCAGAGGAACTCACATGAAAAAAGTACTGGGCTTGGGCAATGCCCTGGTTGACATTCTGGTCAAGATCGCCGATGAACGCCTGCTGGATTCCCTGCAGCTCCCAAAAAGCTGCATGACCCTGGTCGAGGAATCCCAAATCAATACCATTTTGGCCAAGATCACCCATCTGGAAAAACAAGAGACCTGTGGCGGCTCGGCGGCCAATACCATCAGCGGCTTGGCCCGCCTGGGTATCCAAACCGGTTATATCGGCAAGATCGGTCATGACGCCTACGGAACTTTTTTTGACGGAGAAATGAAGACACATGGTGTGGCCACGCGCATGTTTTACGGCCGCGCCCAGACCGGGAGGGCGTTGGGTTTCATCACTCCAGATTCGGAGCGCACGTTCGCTACTTTTCTGGGCTCGGCGGTGGAACTGGAAGGCTCTGACCTGCATGCGGAATTGTTCGATGGATATGATGTTTTTCATATCGAGGGCTACATGGTGCAGAACCACCAGCTATTTGAAACGGCTGTCCGGCTGGCCAAGAAGGCCGGGTTGGAAGTGTCGCTCGACCTGGCCAGCCACAACGTGGTCCGTGAAAACATCGGCTTTCTGCAGGATATGGTGGCCAGGTACGTGGACATCGTATTCGCCAATGAAGACGAATCCATGGCCTTCAGCGGGGAAAAATCGCCAAGCGATGCCCTGGTGACAATATCGCCACAATGCCGCATTGCGGTGGTTAAGCTGGGTAAGAACGGCTCCCTGGTCAAGCGCCAGGATGAGCGGCACGAGATCGGCTGTATTCCGGCCCGGGCAGTCGATACCACCGGCGCCGGCGATCTCTACGCTGCCGGTTTTCTTTACGGCCTGATCCATGATTACCCATTGGCTGTCTGCGGGAAAGTCGGCTCACTGCTATCGGGCAAGGTGGTGGAAGTGGTCGGCGCCAAGCTGGACGAGCAAAAGTGGCAGGAGGTCGAAGCCGCCTTGCCCGGGCTGATATCCTAAGGTTTCCCTATTTATTACAGAAAAAAATTGTAAACAAATGCACCATGAAATTGCTTATCCTTAATTCAAAAAATGAATTAATAAAAATGAATCCTGTTTGAAATCTCGATTTTCATGTGATAGACTTTACCAAAGGGGAAAATGATGAGTGAAATTATATTTAGTATTGAGAATTCCGATGAAGGCGGGTTTGTCGCCAAAGCTTTGGGTTTTTCCATATTTACTGAAGGTGAAACTTTTCAGGAATTGAAAGAAAATATAGTCGACGCGGTCAAATGTCATTTTGATCCTAAGGAGCTTCCTCATATAGTTCGCTTGCATACTGTAAAAGATGAAGTAATGGCTATATGAGAATCCCCCGCGAAATAAGCGGTTTGGAATTGGCCGGATTATTGAAAAAATACGGTTATCAAATATCCCGTCAAACCGGAAGCCATATGCGTTTAACCACCTTGCAACAAGGCGAACACCATATCACCATCCCGGCTCATCAATACCTGAAGATCGGTACCTTGAGCGGCATTCTGAATGCTGTCGCCGACCATTTGCAAATGGATAAAACCGATTTAATGAAAGAGTTGTTTTAATATTTATTTAGGAAGCGGAATGAAAAGCAAAGATGAAGAAGCCGTAAATATGATGGCCGCGGATTATAACTGCGCGCAGTCGGTCTTAAGCGTATTCTGTGAAGACTTGAATTTCGATAAAGATGCCGCCTTGAAGCTGGCAACCGGCTTCGGAGCCGGCATGGCACGCAGACAGGAGGTCTGTGGGGCGGTGAGCGGCGGCATCATGGCCATCGGCCTGAAATTCGGCCGCGGCCTTGCCGATGAACGAGCGGCTGCCGAAAACACCTATCTCCTGGTCGGAGAATTCATGAAGCGCTTCACCGACAAGTACGGTTCCTGCCTGTGCCGGGTATTGCTGGACGGCTGCGATCTGATGACCGAAACCGGCCGGATTTTTTACAAGGAGAATGATTTGTCCGGAAAAATATGTCGACCCTGCGTGGCCGATGCCGTTGGCTTTCTTGAAGACCTTCTATGAGAGCTGGAAACAAGCGCGGTCAGGCATGACGCAGAAGGGAGCAATTCCATGAACTATATCGTCATCCCCGAAGGCCTTGCCGGGGACACCCACGGCCGTCCTTTGCCGGCGCCCAGTTTCGTGTATCGCCAGGTCCTGGATTACTTTTTAAGCATCTGTCGCACCGGCGACACGGTATACTTGGCCCCGGCAAACACCTATGACGGGAAAACGGAGCACCAGCTTGCTTTTCAATATTTAATATCGAAAAATGCGGATTGCTGCATTTCCTTTCCGGCGCTCATTTATGAAAAATACGTCGATACACGCGGCAACGCCAGGCATTTGAAAGCTTTTTTGGGGAAGGCGTATAGGGAGCTCTCTTTCGACCTGGTTTGCGCCGTTTTGCACTCCTACCGGGCCGAGTATTGCTTTAAAAATGAAGGCTACCGGCTGGGGAAGATCCATCGGGTCCCATACAAGGTTACCGGCGAGGGCATAGCCAGCCGCTGGTGGTACTATAGATACAGGCCGCTGCACTTCGTTTATGAGACCCTGGCCTTCTGCCGCGACCTGTTCATAGGGTTCTTGGCCAAGTTGCAGACGCGGAAAGTTGCGGTTCCATGAAGGGGGAAAATGAAAAACAGGCAAACGGGGATCTATATAAGACCGGATGCTCGACAAGAAGTTTCCCAACGAAATGCTGGACGGATTGAACCTGCGTGATCGCCGTGTCTTTGACATGTACCGCGTCGACGAGTTCCTGGCCAAGCATCTCGGCGGCCGCGCTGAACCCTGGCAGGAGATCAAGGGAACTTCGGCCGAGGTGCGTTGATCCCGACGGGATCATTGTACTGTATGATCTGCTGAAATAAAAAAGGCGGGGCGCAGTTGGCGCGCCCCGCCTTTTTTTATAGATGAAAAAACTCGTTATTCGCCGAGGATTTCCTTGGCCAGCTTTTCAGCCCCGTAAATCTTTTTCATTGCTTCGATGATGGCTGCGCTGTGCACGGAAACGGTGCGGTTGGCGGTATCGTCATAGAAGAAGCGTCCCATGAAGCATTCAATATTGCCGTCGAAGACCAGCCCGACCAGTTCACCGGCACGGTTGAGCACCGGAGAGCCCGAGTTGCCGCCGATAATATCGCCGGTGCAGACGAAGTTCAGCGGCGTGGAGAGGTCCAGCTTGTCCCGGGCATCGGCGACGCGCTGAGGGAGTTGGAAGGGGAACTTGTTGTCGAAGCTGGCGGCACGGTCATAGAGGCCGTAAAAAGTGGTCTTGGAAGGGGCGATGGTGCCGTTCATGGCATAGCCCTTAACCGTGCCGTAGGAGAGTCTCAGGGTAAAGGTGGCGTCCGGGTAGGCGTTCTTGCCGTACACGGCGAACAAGGCCTGGCCGATCTTTTCCCCGGCCGGCCGGGCAATGCTTTCGATATTGTCTTCCTGCCATTTCTTCAATTCGCGCACAATGGGATCCAGTTTGCGGGCCAGGACGATGAAGCTGTCGGTGCAGTTCTTCACGGCCGCCTCTCCGCCTTCGACCAGTTTCCTTCTATAGATCGGGTCGGCGAGTTTACTACCGGAAATAAGCGCTTTGGCAGCTTCCTCGGGCGTCATTCCGCCCAGGGCCACCTGGACGAACGGGTCTTCGGACCCGAGTTCCTCAATTTGCAACTGGAGGGAGTTGATGATCAGCGCTTCCTCCAGTCCCGGGTATATGGGGGCACGAGAAAACAGGCGGAAGCGCAGCGATTCGAGCTCTGAATCATGGAAGCCTTCCAGGCGCTTGCCGTCCGGCTTCTTGATTTCAGACACGTACTGCACGATCTGCAGGGCGATGCGGCCCAGGCGCAGGCCGGGGACGCGGCGATAGTATAGTTCTTTCCGGCGCGGCTTTTGTTTCTCGATGGCTGTGGAAATGTCCTCCCAGGCGTCGGCGTAGGCGCTCTTCCACTTAGGGTCGGCTTGGACCTGTTTGCGGAATTCGGCTTCGTTGGCGGCCTTCTTTTCAAAGAAGCCGGGGGACTTCAAGCTGTCGTATTCGCCGCTCGAAACCTTGATCCCGTTTTCGATGCCGAAGATCATGCCCGCGGCCTGGCGGGCCTGTTCCATCCCCTTGGCCGCGTATTTTTTTGCGACTTCCAGCAGGCGCTTGTAGTATTTGAGGCGCATGGGGTAGGAGTATTCGCGTTGGAACTGGAGCTGGGCCAGGGTCAGCAGGCGATTGGTTGAGCCGGGGTGGCCGGAAACGAATACGAGCTCGCCGTCGGCGGCTCCATTGGCGCTCCACTTCAAATAGTGGCTGACCATGGCCGGCTTGCCTTTTTCATAGGCCCGGAAAAGGGCCATATCGAGGTCATGGCGCGGAAAGGTAAAGTTGTCGGGGTCGCCGCCGTAGAATGCAGCCTGCTGCTCGGGGGCAAAAACCAGTTTGACATCGGTGTATTTCTTGTAGCGGTATAACCAGTATTCGCCGCCATTGTAGAGTTTGACCACGTCTGAACGCAGGCCGGTTTTTTTCAGGCTTTTGCGTTCGATGGCAGCGATAGCGGCTTTGCGGGCTTCCAAAGCTTTATTGGCAGCCATACCCGGCTTGACGGCGGCCATTACCTTGGCGGTGACGTTCTCCATGGAGATCAGGACATTGAGTTCCAGGTCGGGGCAGGGGAGTTCCTCGGCAGCCGTGGCGGCATAAAATCCGTCATTGACATAGTTCTTTTGCGGGGTGGATACCTTCTGCAGCTGGCCCAGGGCCACGTGGTGGTTGGTCAGCACCAGGCCGTTGGGGCTGACGAAGGAACCGGAACCGCCGTCTCCCACCCGCACCGAAGCCAGGCGGATGTGCTCGAGCCAGGCCGGTGTCGGTTCGAAGCCGTATTTTTCCTTGAGCTGCTTCAGCGGCATGTTGTCAAGCGTCCACATGCCCTCGTCGGCGGCGAGCGGACTTGCCAGCAACAACATGATCGTGCCGGCTGCAAGCAATAGACCGATTGGCAGCCATTTTCCTTGTTTTTTTTTCATTAGAGACCTCCTTTGTGATTGCAATTGTTATTATGCAGGAGAAAATGGAATAGTTCAAGAAAACTCCACTGTTGAAGTGTTGAAGCGTTGAAGGGTTAAAGGGATAAAACGTCAAACTACTCTCTTCACTTTTCCTTTTTATTTTTATCCTTTGTCTTTCTCTCTACCTTTCTACCCCTTTACCTCTTTAACTCTTACTCTCGTCCCTTTGGCCCATCGCCCCTTGCCCCTTGTCTTTAAACCATTACCCATAACTTTTCTTGTGATTGACAGGTACCTGCTTTTAATGATATAGTGCGGTTCTGCGACCTAAATCCGGGGCCATGGTTTAATGGGAGAACGCGACCTTCGCAAGGTTGAGATGGCGGTTCGATTCCGCCTGGCTCCATAGTTCGAACCAAACGAAGCCACTCGTTAATGGGGAAATGGATTGAAGAGTTATAAGGTTGAAGGGTTGATGAGTTAAAGGGTTAATGAGTAGAAGAGTTCAAGACAAAGTTTCGAAATAAGATTTTCAGAAAGAATCGTTTTTCTCCTAACCCATCAACTCATTAACCCATCTACCCTTCAGCTTCTTCTTTTTTTTGGGGGTTTACCAGCCGGGCGATAAGGATGCTCAGTAAATAAAGCAAAATCATGGGCACGGCGAAAAGTGTCTGGGTGATCATGTCCGGGGTGGGGGTGATGACTGCCGCCAGGATGAAAATCGCCACCACCGCGTACTTGAAATAGCGGATCAGGAAGCGGGCGCTGATGATGCGCAGCTTGGCCAGCAGGAAGACCAGCACCGGCAGTTCAAAGATCGCCGCGATGCCGAAAAGAACCCTGAAGGCAAGTGAAAAATATTCATTGATGGTGATGATGGCCGTAAAGTCCTTGCCGATGTTCAGGAAAAATTTGCAGGCCAGGGGAAAAACAACGAAATAGCCGAAAGCGCCGCCCAGGAGGAAAAAGAATGTGGTGAAGAGGACAAAGGGCAGCACCCATTTTTTCTCTTTGGCGAACAGGGCAGGGGAGATGAACAGCCACAGCTGATGGAAAATAAATGGTGAGGCCGCGAAAAGGGAAAAGATGAATGCCACCTTGATGTACATCATGAAAGGTTCGGCCAGGGCGGTGTAGGCCAGCTTCTTTTCGCCCGTGGGCAGGGCGGGAAGATATTTCAGGACCGGCAGCGACAGCCAATAATAAAGCTTGTCTACAAAGCGCCATGAGGCGATGAAAAAAAACAGGACAAAGGCGAAGGAATAAATGATGCGCTTGCGCATTTCGCCCAGGTGCTCGAAAAAGGACATCTCATTTGCTCTTTTTTTCATCGTCCTTGCTCTTTTCGCCTTCAGCGGCGGGCTTGTCGTTTGCGCCATCAATGTTCAATGCGTCCTTGATGTCCTTGCCGAGGTCCTTCAGGGGCTTGTCGACATCACCATAAATGTTCAAGGCATCCTTGACATCTTTGCCGATCTCTTTCAATTGATTGGTCATGCCTTCCTTGTAGATCTCGTCTTCGATCGCCGCTTTTGCCTCATCAACGGTTGAGCGGAATTCACGTATGGCCTTGCCCAGCAACTTGGCGAATTCCGGCAGTTTTTTCGGTCCGAAAACAAGAAGTACTACGATGAAGATGAGTATTAATTCTGGAAAACCTATTGATCCGAACATGTTGTTTGCCCCTTCATGGATGAACCGGAATTTTCAAGTTGTTTTTCCGGCCGATCAATTTCAAATGATTGTTTTTTACCGCATCGGCCAGGTTGCCGAGAAGCTCCTGGCCGGACCCTGGGAACGGTTCGCTTCCGGGCATGATGCCGACCACGCGGTTGCGGCCGTTGTGTTTGGCGATATAGAGGGCATTGTCGGCCAGGGCGACTGCCTGCTGCCAACTGAATTTTTCGTGACCGGCGATGAGAAAAGGGTAATGGGAGTAACCGATGCTGATGGTTTTTTTTATTTTTTGCTCAGCTGAAACTGAAAAAGCGGTATTTTCAATATTGAGGCGGATCCTCTCGGCAAGCTGGAAGGAGTCGCCTTGTCCGGATTGACGGGTAATGACCATAAATTCTTCGCCTCCCCAGCGGACGACGGTATCGTATTGGCGCATCATCGACTGCAGCTGACGGGCGATCTCAATGATGACGGCGTCGCCGGCTTCGTGTCCGTACAGGTCGTTGACTTTTTTGAAATGGTCTATGTCCAGCATGAAAATGCCCAGGGAGGGGGTATTTTCAGTAAATGGTTTTTTGCCCTGGCGCAGGTCATGCAGGTTGCGCCGGATGAGGCTCATGTCTTCCTTGATTTTTTCTTCCAGGTAGCGGCGGTTCTTCAGATCGGTCAGCGGGTCGGTGATGGAAAGATAGGCAAGCTCCCTGTTTTTTTCTGCGATCTCGTTGGTCCGCGCCTGGACAAGCTGTTCCAGTTTCTTTTTTTGCCTTTCCAGGACCCTGACCCTGATCTTAACGACCAGAAAAACCAGTCCCAATCCGACCAGCAGCTGCAGTGACCTGAACCACCAGCTTTGCCAAAAGGGGCTGCGGATGGTGAATACAACGCGTTTGGCGGCCGGAAACCATTCATTCCCCCCTCCGCTGTTGTTGGCCAGTACGGAAAACGTATAGGTGCCCGGCGGCAAATTGGTATAGCGAACCGTTGTGCTGCGGCTGAATGTCGACCAGTCGGGGTCGAAGGGGTACAGGCGAGTTTTGTATACCGGCATGCTTTCCCGGTTCGTGGTCGGGCAGATGTAGTTGAATTCAATGGTATTCTGGTTGTGTCGCAGGGTGTCGGTCAGGGGAATTTTATGGGGCGAGCCGTTGATCACCAGGTCCTTGATGACCAGAATCGGCTTGCGAGCCGGTGTCTCGTTCCTGAAAAAAGTGTATTCGACCAGACCGGGTACGATGCCGAAATAGAGATTGCCGCTGCTCGCTTTGAGCGCGGCATGGATGCAGCCTTCATCACCGAAAAGCCCTGTTTCCTTGTTGAAATGGGTGAAAGTCGAATCACTGCCGAAGCGCTCCAAGGCACGTGTGCTGTTCATCCAGATATTGCCGTTGTCGTCGCGCAGGACCGACCAGACGTCGTTGTGCAGCAGCCCCCGCTCCTGGGTGAGGCGGGATACCCGGCCATCCTTGATCCAAAATACCCCGAACAGCTCCGTGGCCACCAGGATTTCCCGGGGCGAGATGACCCGGATATCGTTGACGACGATCTTTCCGACCTGCTGTTCCCAGCTTGAGGGGACAAACTTCTCGGCGCGAAACAATTGCAGCCCCTTGCGGGTGCCAACCAGCAGTGTGTCCTTTTCCAGTTCGGCGACATCCCAGACGATCCTGTCGTTCAATCCCTCGCGGAACCAGCGAAAATCGCCGCCGTCGTACTTCAAAAGTCCGTTATCCGTGGCGAACCAAACGCTGCCGCGGCTGTCGCGGATGGCGTAAAGGACATTGACTCCATTATATATGCTTTGCAGACGGCTGCCGCCATCCCATAGCAGGATCTCGTCGTTGCGGCAGCCCAGGAGGTAGCGGCCGGGGGCCAACTTGACAATGGCGCGGATCGATTTGTTTTGCAGCTGGCGGTTGATGGCGAAGGCCTGGATGCGTCCGTTTTTCAATTCGGCAATGCCGCCATCACAGCCGAGAAGGATGCTGCCGTCGTTTTCCAGAATGTCCCAGACCTGCGTCGATGGCAGCCCGTCTTCGCTGCCGTACATGCGGAACAGGTGTTGCGAGAGTTGCGAAAGCCCGAAGCTGGTACCGATAAAAATATTGTTTTCACGGTCGAGCAACAACTTGTGAATATTGTCATCGATCAGCCCGTTGGCCTTGGCAAAGATCGTGGCTTCACCGCTCTGCAGGTTCTTGTAAAAAACACCGCTTTTGCTGGCGATCCAAAGGTTGCCCTGCACGTCGAACAGGATATCGCTGATGTCCCGGATCGCCGCCGGCAAACCAGAGTATTTTTTGAATTCCCCGAACGGATTGAGCTGGTAAAGACCGCCTCGGCAGCCGATGAACAAATGGCGGTCTACCTCCTTGACGAAATTCACCGGTTCCGGGCTGGGATATTTTTGCAATCTTTGGTTTTTTAACAAATAGACGGCGTCGATGGTGAAAAAAACCAGGCCGTTGGCTTCACAGGCGGCCAGGCCGTTCAGGCGTGACGGATCGGCGAACTTGTCAAACTGGGCGCTGACTCCGTCGCGTATGGTGTAGATGGAGTTGGCGGTCAAGACCCAGAGGGATTGGTCGCTTTTGCTGAAGGCGATGTCGCGGATGAAATTGTCCGCTAATGGGAAGGCGCTTATTTTTTCAGAGGAAATTTTGTCCAAGCCGTCCTGGCTGGCCACCCAGATATCTCCGCGGCGGTCCATTTCCAGGTCAGTGATGTAATTGCCGGACAGGCCGTCACGGGAAGTGAATGTTTCGAATTTGGCGCCGTCGAATTTACCGAGGCCGGCCTGGGTGCCGACCCATATGTAGCCGTTGCGGTCCTGCAAAATGGCTGTGATGTATCCCTGAGGCAGTCCCTCGGAGCTGCGGTAGTTGATAAAAGGGTAGCGGACAGCCGCCAAAGGCAGTGTCATGACCAAAAGCATGAAGAGGATTCGAGCCGATTTCACCAGCCAATAGTAGCACAAAAAGGCTGGAGGCGCAAAGGAAAAGGCCTCTACTTCTTATCGCTGACGATCTCCTTCAGCACCCGGGTCAGGAAGGAATGGAATGCCCGCAGCGTGGGTTCGAATTCGGCGGAAAAGTTGATGCGGCTCAGGTTGTCGTAGTAGCTTAAAAATTCATTCCAATCCTTGTACAGCAGGTAGTTCAGATCGGTTTCCATGAACTGGTTGATGTCAAAAAAAATCTCCGAGGGGGCGATGCCGCTCTTGCTGGTGAAATAATCGTTGATCTTGGTATGCAGCTTGATCAGTTTCTTTTTGACCTCTATGGATTTCTGCTTGCGCGAGACGTAATTTTCGAAAATGCTGTTGCCGCTGATGTCGGGCTTGAACAGCTGGGCCACGCTTTCGATCAGCTCTTGAACGGCCACTTCGGCGATGATAACGATGTTCTGGATCATCCTCCTCTTTTTAAGCTTGTTGCTGCCGCCCTCAAAATAAACAGGTAATTCGCCATCGCTGATTTTTTTGTATTCCAGTTTGAGGTTCTTGAAAATTTCGCCGATCGGTTCCAGCTTCTTTTTCAGCTCCGGGTCGGATTGCAAGCTTTGCCAAAGGGCCGAGTCGTTGAATTTGATGATGTTTTCCATGTTTTTTTTCAGCGATAAGACCAGGGGAATAGCCATGTCCAGGTACTTGTTCTTGTTCAGGTTCAGTTCTATGAAATTATTGATCTTCAGGATGCGAAAAGAGAGAATGAAGAAAATGCCCAGGTTTTTGCGGATATTCTTGTCTTTACAGGCGGAGATGATCCCGGAAATGTCGGGCTGATAGATCTTGTCCATCTTGGGGATGAATTGTTTTTTCAGCAGTGAAATCAGGAAAGGGTTGCTGAGAAGTTCGCGGTGGTATAATTTTTTAATCGACAAATAGGCTTTTTGCGAGACCTGGTCGACGCGCAGGATCTCACTCAGCAGGTTCCTGAAACTCTGCAGGAAGATGCGGAAACTGTAAAACCACGATTCGGGTGAATAGAGTTCCTTTAGGTTGGGAAACGATTTTTCTATGTTCTCTTCCAGGATCTTGTCCACGACGAATTCTTCGAAATTAAGGAAATATTTATCCTTTTTAAAATCCAGTTCCTTGAGCAGGTTGGTGATCCTGGCCGACGACTGAAAGAGGCTGAAGACGTAGAATTCGTAGTTCCTCTCCGCCTGGGAGGGCAGCTTGAAGACCAGACTTTCCAAGTAGGAAGAGGAATTAAACTCTTCGATGCTTTCGAACCACAGCTTCAGCTCGAACAGGTTGAGCATCATTCTTTCCTGGTCGATCTTGTCGATCCAGCCGGAGAAGATCTCCTCCCATTTCTTTTCAGGCGGCATTTTGACGCTTTCCTTTGAAAAAAAATCGCTGATGTTTTCCAATTCTCTCTTTTCCATGCAGATATTGTAGCGAATTCAAACCGCATTTGCAAATCGCAAGCAACGGCAGCGGCCGTAGTGAAAATATCTCGGGCTGGGAATATTGGCAAATTGTGGTCAAGTATTATTTTTTTTGCTATACTTGCAAATGATGGGAAAAACAGAGAACCGCATTTCCATTTCTTTCAAGAGTAGCTTGAAGTACACCGAATTGAGTGTCCTGGTGCTCGGCTTCATAAAAAAATTGCTGGACATCGGTGATGATGAATTTTTCAAGATCGAAATTTCCCTGCGCGAAGCCGCCAACAACGCCATAGTCCACGGCAACGGCAACGACCTGGACAAACTGGTGCACATGAAATTCATCTGGGATAAGTCGTTTCTGCGCATCTATGTCCGCGATGAAAACGACCGCAAGGTCGACTTCAAGGAAGTGGAGGATAAAATAAGCAGCTGCGGACTGCTTTCCTTCAACGGCCGCGGCATCATGATCATCAAGAATTACATGGACACTTTCGAGTTCCATTGCCTGCCCGGCGGCAGTGAAGTGGTCATGGAAAAGAAGCTTTCATGAACCTTCTGTGTTTTGATACCACTTCGCGAGATGCTTCCATCGCAGTGCTGCGCGACGAAGAGATCATGCTGGAGTACAATTTTTCTTCACAGGACAATCTGTCTGCCGTGATGATCCCCAGCTTGGAGTTTCTCCTGCGATCACTGGGCATGAACATATCGCAGATCGACTTGTTCGGCGTGGCCGTCGGCCCAGGACTTTTTACCGGCATCCGCATCGGGCTGGCCACGCTCAAAGGGATGAATTTTGCCGCGCCGAAACCCATGGTCGCGGTGAACACCCTGGAAGCGCTGGCTTTCAAGCTTGCCGATTCGAAAAAAAGCATTGTGACGCTGATCGATGCCAGGAAAGGCGAGGTCTACCTCGGCTGCTACCAATTTGTCAAAGGTGAAATGAATATACTGGTCCAGCCCTGCCTGCTGCCTGTCTCTGCCCTGGCCTCCCTGCTGAACCCAATCGCCGATAAGGTTTTTGTAGGCAGCGGCGCCGAATATCATGGGGATTTTTTAAAAAGCACCTTTCCAGAAAGCCGAATCCTGTATCGCTCCAACTTCCTGGCCAGCGAGATCGGCAAAATCGCGCTGCAGCGATTCCGCAACCGTGAATATACGACCGATCTGCAAAAACTGCTTCCCTTTTATATTCGCAGGCCCGATGCCGAAAGCAATTTGGCCAGAGCAACCGGCGCCATTGATTAGAAAGGCTGCGGCCGCTGACTTGCCCGCCATCCAGCAAATCGAGTGCGAGCAGTTTTCCAATCCCTGGCGCCTTGAATATTTCATGGCCGAACTGGCCAACAGCTTTTCCAATTTATTCGTGGCTGAGAACTCTGGGGATGGCTCCTTGATCGGATATTTGCTTTTTTGGCGGCTTGGCGTCGAGTTGGAACTGCACAAGATCGCAGTGGCCAAGGCCTGGCAGGGACAGGGCCATGCTTCACACTTGATGGAGTTCTTTATCCAGACCGCCCATTCCTGGGGGAGCGAACGAGTGGTACTCGAAGTGAGGGCCCATAACACCCCGGCCATCCGCTTGTATGAGAAATTCGCCTTACGCTGCGTGGGGCGACGCCGGAATTATTATGACCGGCCCGTGGAGGACGCCCTACTGTACGAATTGGTTTTTAAAGAGCCTGTCGCTTAGATAAAGTCGGGCTCTCTTTTTATCCTGTCTTCTATCTTCAATTTTTCTTCGATCCAGAAATTGAGGCCTGTTTCATTAAAAATTGTGATAATCTCGGGATCGAATTGTTTGCCGGAAAACCGCAGCAATTCTACAGCCGCGGCTTCAAAGGATAGTGCTTTCTGATAGGGACGGTCCGAGGTCATGGCATCGATGGCATCGGCGATATTGAATATCCTCGCTCCCAGGGGAATGTTTTTCCCGGCCAGGCCGTCGGGATAGCCACTGCCGTTGAAGGCTTCATGATGGTGCAGAACGATCTGGGCGGCCGGTTCCAGGAATTTGATGCGCCGCAGCACATTGTAGCCGATGGTCGGGTGCTTCTTCATGATGCCCCATTCCTCTGGGTTCAGTTTTTCCGGTTTGCGCAATATGGCGTCGGGGATACCGATCTTGCCGATATCATGCAGCAGGGCACCGTATTCATAGATTTTCATTGTGTCCTTGTCGTTGATGCCCATCAATTCCGAGAGCTTGAGGGTAAAGCGGACCACGCGCAGGGAGTGACCCTGGGTTTCGGTGTCGCGGGTATCCAGGGCGGTAACCATGGCCCGCAGGGTGAAATTGTATGTTTTGTCCAGTTCGACCAGGGCCTGTTTCAATTCAATGGTCCTTTCCTCGACCATTTTTTCCAGATGCTTCTGGTATTCCTTGTTCTCCTTGACAAGGCGTCTTTTTTCCAGGGCCTTGTTGGCGACGAACGAAACTTCGTTCAGCTTGAACGGCTTGGAAACGTAGTCGTAGGCTCCCTTGGACATGGCAGCAATGGCAGATTCAATGTCCTTGACCGCCGAAATCATGATGACCATCACGTCCTGGTCCAGGCGCTTGATGTCGTCCAGCAGGTCCAAGCCGGTTTTTCCGGGCATGCGAATATCGGACATGATGACATCGAAATTATCGGCGGCTTTGAACTTTTCAAGGGCTTCGAAAGCGTTGGCGGCAAGCTGGCATTCGTAGCCTTCGCCTTCAAGGTAATCGCGCAGCAGTTCGCGAATGTCTTTTTCGTCGTCGGTGATCAATATCTTTCCCTTGAACATGGCTTCTACGATATCAGAAAAACAGGATTTGGTAAAGTCGTACGTGCCGGGATGCCAGTTCGTGGGGGCCGCAATGCGTCCGTTCCTGGGCTGGCCTCAATAACGGTAATGATCGGGTTTGAAAGGACCATCGACCGGAACACCTAGATAAGCGGACTGTTCGGGGGTCAGGAGTGTCAGCTTGGCCCCGAGCGCCTGCAAATGCATGCGGGCCACTTCTTCGTCAAGAAGCTTGGGGAGCGTATATACTTTCCTTTCCTTGCCACTTTTGCACAATTCGATCTGGGCCAGGCACTGGTTGGTGAAACTGCAGCTCATGACGAAACTGGGATGCCCGGTTGCGCAGCCCAGGTTGACAAGCCGCCCTTCGGCCAGAACAATGATCGAACGGCCCGATTTCAGCGTCCATTTGTCCACCTGGGGCTTGATGGTCATTTTCAAACAGCCAGGCGTCGTTTCCAGGTAATGCATGTCGATTTCGCTGTCAAAATGGCCGATATTGCAAACAATGGCCTCGTTTTTCATCATTTCCATGAAGCGGCCGGTTATCACGCTGCAATTACCGGTGGCGCTGATGAAAATATCTCCGACAGCGGCCATCTCCTCCATGGTGGAAACCTCGTAACCCTCCATGGCTGCCTGCAATGCGCAAATCGGGTCGATTTCGGTTATGATGACCCGGGCGCCGAAACCACGCATGGACTGGGCGCAACCTTTGCCGACGTCGCCGTAGCCGCAGACCACGACTTTTTTGCCGGCCACCATGATGTCGGTGGCGCGCTTGATGCCGTCTGCCAGCGATTCCCGGCAGCCGTAGAGATTGTCGAATTTGGACTTGGTCACCGAGTCGTTCACATTAATGGCGGGGAAAAGGAGGCTGCCTTCGGCCTGCATCTGGTAGAGGCGGTGCACACCGGTGGTGGTCTCCTCTGACACGCCGCGGATGCTGCGGCTGACGCGGGTCCAATGTTGAGGGTCGCGTTTCAGGGATTCGCGCAGGCGCTCCAGGACCACGGCCATTTCCTTGTTTTCGGGAGCGGCTTCCTTAAAAAGATCGGGATTTTTTTCGAATTTCACCCCCTGGTGAACCAGCAGGGTCGCGTCGCCGCCATCATCGACGATCAGGTCGGGGCCGGAGCCGTCAGGCCAGGTCAGCGCCTGCTCGGTACACCACCAATACTCTTCCAGGGACTCTCCCTTCCAGGCGAAGACGGCGGCGGAGCCCGCCTTGGCAATGGCGGCCGCAGCATGGTCCTGGGTGGAAAAAATATTGCAGGAAGCCCAGCGTACGTCGGCGCCCAGTTCAACCAGCGTTTCGATCAGCATGGCTGTCTGGATGGTCATGTGCAGGCTGCCGGAAACTTTCAAGCCACCCAGAGGTTTGCGCGGACCGTACTTGCTGCGGATGGCCATCAGTCCGGGCATTTCGGCCCGAGCCAAATCCATTTCCTTGCGGCCCCAATCGGCCAGGGAGATATCGGCGATCTTATAGGGCAGTGTGCGGTCCTTATCGGTTGTCTTCATTTTATTCTCCATTTTATTTCATCTATTTTTCATGGCAGGTTCTTTCGCCATTCCCCAGAGGGCGGTTCGCGAACCGCCCCTACACTTCACTTTGCATGTTGGCTTATTCTTTATCATAAAACAGCGAACATCGAACCTCTCTTATTTTTTGGCCAATGCTCGCAGTTCCTGTACCTTGTCCAGTTTCTCCCAGGGGAATTCATTGCGGCCGAAGTGACCATATGACGCTGTTTTTTTGTATATGGGCTTTTTCAGGTCGAGTTGCTTCAAGATATCGCCCGGTTTCAGGGGAAATACTTTCCGGATCATGACGATTATTTTTTCTTCGCTCATTTTGCCGGTTCCAAAAAGATTAACATTGATGGAAACCGGTTCGGCTACGCCGATGGCGTAAGCCAGTTGAACCTCGCATTTTTCAGCCAAACCGGCGGCCACGATATTCTTGGCGATGTAGCGAGCCACGTAGGCGCCGGAACGGTCCACCTTGCTGGGATCTTTTCCCGAAAAAGCTCCGCCGCCGTGCCGCCCCATGCCGCCATAGGTATCGACGATGATCTTGCGGCCGGTCAGACCGGCGTCGGCATAAGGGCCACCGACCACGAATTTACCGGTAGGATTGATGTAAAACTTGGTGGCTGCAGTCAGCCATTTGCCGCAGACCGGCTTGACCACGTGTTTGATGATGTCCTTTTCAATGCGGGCATGATTGATCCCCTCGTCATGCTGATTGGAGACCACCACGGCGGTGACCTGGCGGGGTTTGCCGTTTTCATATTCCACGGTCACCTGGGCTTTGCCGTCGGGGCCAAGGTAGGGGATCCGCTTATTTTTTCTGACCTGGGCCAGTTTCATGGTCAGTTTGTGGGCCAGACCGATGGGCAGGGGCATATAATTATCGGTTTCACAGGTGGCATAACCGAACATCATGCCCTGGTCGCCGGCGCCCTGTTCGTGGCCCTTGGCCGTGTTCACTCCCATGGCGATATCCGGGGACTGTTCTTCGATATGGACAAGAACGGCGCAGGTTTCGTATTCAATGCCATAACGCGACTTGGTGTAGCCGATCTCTTTGAGAGTTTGGCGGACGATAGTCGGAATATTGACATAAGCAGTAGTAGTCAGCTCGCCGGCCACCAGGACCATGCCGGTTTTGGTAAGGGTCTCGATGGCGACGCGTGAATTCGGGTCCTGCTCCAGACAGGCATCAAGAATGCTGTCGGAAATCTGGTCGCAGATCTTGTCCGGGTGTCCAGCGCACACCGATTCTGATGTGAACAGATATTTCCCCTTGATCATTTTCACCTCCAGGGAGATTCTCGGATTGGAATAAAATCAATCTTAACAAATAAGGTCATATATGTCAATTGAATTTCGCGAATTGAAATCGGTTTACGGTGTACGGTATACGGTGTACGGGGAAGAGGGCAAGCCAAGAAGCTCTCGGCATACTGCGAATGAAAGACGGTGAAGAGGGATATAAAAGATTTTTTGGGAGTTCAATAACCTATGGCGCATCCGTCTTTGCGTGATTCGCTGGCCCCGATCAGGATCCTTCTCTCCAGGTCGAGCCAGATGCCCTGGTAGCCGCCGAATTCGCCGGCGCTTTTGCTTACTTTGTGGCCGCGGTTCAGCAGGTCGCGGATCACTTCGGGGGCGATGCCGCTTTCCAGGAGAACCAGGCCGCCGTCGGTCATCAGGGAACCGTCGGGCTCGGACGAGCCGGCGTGGCGGAAGCGCGGGGCATCGCCCGCTTCCTGCAGGTTCATGTTGAAATCAATGATATTGCACAGGATCTGGACATGCCCCTGGGGTTGCATATCGCCGCCCATGACCCCGAAAGAGAACTGCGGTTTCCCATTCCGGGTGACGAAGCCGGGGATGATGGTATGGAAAGGCCTTTTGCCCGGTGCCAGGCTGTTGGCGTGGCCCGGCTCGAGGTTGAACAGGGCGCCGCGGTCCTGCAGGCAGAATCCCAGCCCGTCGGGAACCATGCCCGAACCGAAGCCGACATAGTTGCTTTGGATCAGCGAGACTGCGTTGAAATCCTTGTCGACCACGGTCAGGTACACCGTATCGCCGTTAGCCAGGCTGATATCGCCGGCCGCGATGGAATGATTGCTGTATTCGGGACGGAAAAGCTCCAATCGCTGTTTGGCATAGGCCGGGGAAACGAGCTTGGAATAATCGATTGCGGCGAAGCGCGGATCGGCGTAAAAACGGGCCCGGTCCTCGTATACGATTTTTTTTATTTCGATCAATGTATGCAGGTAGGCAGCCGAGTTGTGGCCCATAGCCTTAAGGTCAAATTCTTCGAGCATTTGCAGCATCTGCAAGACGGCCAGCCCCTGGCCGTTGGGCGGCAGCTCCCAAACATCGTAGCCCCTGTAATTGATGCTCATGGGCGTGACCCATTCGGGCTTGAAGCCGGCAAAGTCCTCTTGCGAAAAAAAACCGCCGACCTGCTTGGAATAGGCTACGATTTTTTTGGCCAGTTCGCCGCGGTAAAAGATGTCACGGCCGCCGCGGGCGAGGAGGCGGTAGGTCGCGGCCAGTTCGGGGTTGCGGAACACGTCCCCTTTGCGTGGAACCTTTCCCTGCGGAGCGTACAATTTTTGGAAATTTTCGTAGCGGCTGAAGGCCTTCAGAGAGCGTTGCCAGTAGTGGGCGATCAATTCCGACAGTGGAAAACCTTCTTCAGCGTAGGCGATGGCCGGGGCCAGCACTTCGCGCATTGGCAGCTTGCCGAATTTGCCGTGCAGGGCGAACCAGCCGGCCACGCAGCCCGGGACCGTCCAGGGCAGAGGGCCTGTTTCGGGCATTTTTTTTATGCCATTTTTTTGAAAATATGCGATGTCGATCCCAGCAGGGGCCGGGCCGCTGGAATTGATGCCGTAAAGTTTCGCTGTCTTGCTGTCCCACACAATGGCGAAAAGGTCGCCACCGATGCCCGAACCGGACGGTTCCATCAAGCCCAGGGCCGCGTTGACGGCAATAGCGGCGTCTACGGCGCTGCCGCCTTTTTTCAAAATATC
Organism: Patescibacteria group bacterium; assembly: GCA_035528155.1. GTDB lineage: Bacteria > Acidobacteriota > Aminicenantia > UBA2199 > UBA2199 > UBA2199. The sequence continues at coordinate 32,689 of DATKZA010000076.1, forward strand.
TATGCCGATCTGAGCGGCCAGCGGTTGGCTGGCCGCCACTATGCCCTGACGGGCGATGACTTCGGAACGGCTGGCGAACATGTGTCCGGTCAAGCGGTCACTTCCCGGAAGGCGCAGGAACAGCAAGCAGATCGATAGCAAAACTAATTTTTTCATTTTTCCTCCAATTCATGATTTGAATTATATGCCGCTGATTTTTTCGGCGCAATCCACCCGGCACGTGCGAAATGGAAAATAAATTTATTTTGTGTTATAAATTTACGAAAGTAACTTTTGCCTGGAGGAGGAATATCATGAGAAAAAGCAACCGCGTATTGTGGATCATTTTAACTCTGTTGGCAATTATGACTGCCGTCGCCTGCGCCGTCAATCCGGTCTCAGGAAAAAAAGAACTGATGTTTTTTTCGGAAAAAGCCGAGATCGCCATGGGCCAGGACACCGACCGCCAGATAAAACAGCAGTTCGGGATCTACGAAGACAAGGGTTTGAATGCCTATGTCAACAGTGTGGGCCAGAAAATGGTCCCCTATTCTCATCGCCCCAATCTGCAGTATCATTTCGCCGTCCTGGATACGCCGGTGGTCAACGCTTTCGCCGCTCCCGGCGGTTACATTTACGTGACGCGCGGCATCATGGCCCTGATGGGCAGCGAAGCCGAACTGGCAGCCGTTCTGGGCCATGAAATGGGCCATGTAACCGCCCGCCATTCGATGAAGCGGCTGAGCGGCCAGATGTTGGCGACGATCGGCCTCGTGCTGGGCAGTGTCCTGAGCAAGGACATCGCCAAGGTGGCCGGGCTGGCCAGTATCGGCATGCAACTGCTCTTTTTGAAATTCAGCCGCAGCGACGAGTATCAAGCCGATTCTTTGGGTATCCGCTATGCTCGCCAGGCCGCTTACTCTCCAGCTGAAATGCTGCGCTTTTTCACCGCCCTGGAGAACATGAGCGTGGAAACGGGCGGCCACAAGATTCCATCCTTTCTTTCCACCCATCCCATGACCAGCGACCGCATCGCCAAGGTCAAGGCGATGGTCTCCAGCCAGGATGTCCGGCTGGCAGTCAAAAAGGAACCTTATCTGCGCAAGGTGGATGGTATGGTCTACGGCGATAATCCCCGCCAGGGTTTTGCCGAGAACGGCGTTTTTTATCACCCGGTCATGGCTTTCCAATTCACGATCCCCACCGGTTGGGTCGTGAACAACACTCCCATGCAGGTCGTAGCGGGGGATAAGGACGGCAAGGCGGCGCTGATCCTGCAAGCCGAAACCTCCAGCCAGAATCTTGACCAGTACCTGCAAGCCAAAGCCAAGGAGTTGGGCCAGGCTGAGCTGATGAAGGAATCCAGCGAATTGGTCGGCCGTTTTCTTTCCCGGCACGCCTTTTTCCGGGTGCCCCAGGAACAAAGCGAACCGCTGGCGGTCCGTTTGACCTGCATCCGCAAAGACAGCATGATCTATTCATTCACCGGCCTGTGTGCCTACGGGGGCGCCGATATTTATCAGCCGCTCCTGGATCGGGCCATCCATTCTTTTCAACGGCTGAACGACCCACGCTACCTGAACCGCAGCCCGCAGCACCTCTCCCTGCTTCGCCCCGATGGGCGCCAGACCCTGCAGAGCCTGATGAACAAGGCAGGTGTAGAACGTAAGTTGTGGAAACAGCTGGCGGTATTCAACGCCATGGGATTGCAGGCCGTTCCCGAATCAGGACAGTTGATCAAACTGGTCAAATAATGTTTTTTTTAGGTAAAGCGGAGTGCGGATGAAAGGCAAAAGCCTTGTCAGACAAACGCCGGCAGGGGAAACGGAAAAACTGAAACAGCTGAAAAGCCGGGTACGGAAACGCACCAGGGAATTGATCACCGTCAACCGGGCGCTGCAGGAAAGCGAAGAGAGATATCGGGAATTGGTTTCCAATATGCCCAATGGGGTACTGGTCCAAAAACAGGGCCGGATCGTTTTTGTCAATGCCAATATCCTAGCTACGATCGAGTACACATTGGAAGAAATACTCAGCAAATCGGTTTTGGATTTTATCCATCCCTCAGACCGGGAGATCGTCGAAAAAAATATGGCCATGCGCCTGGCCAACAAGCAGGCGGCACAAGGTTATGAAATCCGTATCGCCACCCGGAAAGGAGAATGGCGAACCGTGGTGATCCAGGCCAAAAAAATCATTTATGATAATGAACCGGCCATCCTGTCTGTCCTGAGCGATATTACCGACAAAAGGCGTTCCGAAATCATCCAGGATGCGGTATATAAAATATCCGAGGCAACCCAATTGGCCGATAACCTGCCGGAGCTGTACCGTTCCATCCATCAGATCATTTCCGGATTGATGTGCACTGAAAACTTTTACATCGCCTTGTTTGACCAGGATAGCGGCATGTTGAGTTTTCCATATTTTGTCGATGAATTCGATGACGCTCCGCAAACGCGTGGTCTAAAAAATGGTTTGACCGAATACGTGCTGCGCACCGGCATTCCCTTGCTGGCCACGCCCGAAATTCTCAGTGAGCTTGAAAAAGCAGGCGAGATCGAACTGATCGGCACTCCGTCCATCGACTGGCTGGGAGTGCCGTTAAAGATCAGGGAGAAAACCATCGGTGTGCTGGTGGCGCAGACCTATTCACCGGGCTTGCGTTATGGCCAGGGCGAAAAGAATATCCTGATTTTTGTTTCCAATCAGGTTGCCTGGGCCATCGAACGCAAACGAGCCGAAGCCAATCTGCGCCGCAGCGAACAGAAGAACCGGGCCATGCTCAGCGCCATGCCTGATCTGATGTTCCGGCTCGACAAAGACGGCGTTTTCCTTGATTTCAAGGCTGAAAAGAGCAGCGACCTCCTAATGAAGCCTGAAATGTTTCTGGGCCGCAAGGTCGTCGATGTACTGCCCCCTTGGCTGGCGGATTTGACCATGAAAAACATCCGTCGAACACTGCAAACCAGAAGCCTGCAGATCTATGAATATGAGGTCAATCTCAACGGTCAGCTGCAAAATGAAGAAGCACGCTGCGTCTTGTGCGGCAATGACGAAGTGCTGGTGCTTATCCGCAATGTCACCGAAAAAAGCCGCCTGGAACAGCAGGTGCTGCAGGCCCAGAAAATGGAAAGCCTGGGCACCCTGGCCGGCGGTATTGCCCACGATTTCAACAACATCCTGGCCGGCATCCTTGGTTACGCCTCTTTCCTGAAGTCTAAAATCAGCACCAGCCACGATTTTTTTAAATATGTGGATACCATCGAGCGCAGCGCCGTCCGCGCCGCCGATCTAACCTCCAAGCTCCTGGCTTTCACCCGCGGCGACAAGGTGAATTACAAGCCGCTGAATATTAACAAACTGATCAGGGAAACCCTGGAGATCATCCTTCATACCATCGACAAGTCTATCAGCGTCGAAACAAAGCTGGATGAATCTTTACCCACCATCATGGCCGATGCCGGGCAGATCCAGCAGGTGGTGATGAACTTGTGCGTCAATGCCCGCGACGCCATGAGCGGCGGCGGAAAACTGTCAATCGCCACTGCAACAGTCGTCATCGGGGCTGCTGATCCACAGGCGCCAGTCGGTGCCAAAACCGGAACCTATTTGAAGATGATTGTGACCGATACGGGAAGTGGCATGGAACAGGATGTGCTGACCAGGATTTTCGATCCTTTTTTCACCACCAAGGCCAAGGGGCAGGGTAGCGGCCTGGGATTGTCGGTGGTCTACGGCATCGTCAAGGGCCACGATGGTTTTGTCACGGTCAGCAGCCAACCCGGTCAGGGCACTGTGTTCGGCATCTATTTTCCGGTAAGCGGCAAGCCCGAAGACCATAAATCATGGACGGTCGAACCTTTGCGCGGCCGCGGCGAACTGATTTTTGTGGTTGATGACGAAGAAGATATTCGCAATTTCATCCGCGATGTGCTGCAAAGCCATGGCTACATGGTGTTGCTTGCCGCCAACGGCGACCAGGCGTTTGACATCTACAAAGTGCGCAGCCAAGACATCGCTCTGGTCATCCTGGACATGGTTATGCCGGAAATGGGCGGCGAGGAAACTTTTCTGAAAATGAAAAAAATCAACCCTGGCATTAAGACCCTTCTTTCCACCGGATACAGCCAGGACGGCCGCGTAAGTGAAATTTTAAGCAAAGGAATCATGGGGTTCATCCAGAAACCCTATGATTTCAACCAACTGCTGGCCAAGATACGCCAGATATTGGACCCGGGAGAATAAGGCCTGCCAGGCCCCGATTGTCTCAAAATGGGACAGTCGAAAAAGCCCAAAAGCCTGTTGGCAAGATGGTTTTTAAAAAAATCCCATATCTGTCCCAAAATGGGACACTCGGGGGTGAGTGGACCAGAACCATCTCAGGACAATGATTCGCAGCTTCTGCCGACCGCCAGCCGTCCCAAATTGGGACACCGCGGGCTGCAAGGGGATAGCGGGAATATTTCGCTTTTTCCTTAAAAACCGTTGCCAGTGAAGGTATACTGGCTTTTACTCAAAAGATGGCAGTGAAATTGCTTTAAAAAAATCATGACCGTACATGTGTCAGAAAAGTGATGAGCATGGAGCAAAAATTCCTGCAGCCGGCGATTCGCGGCAAGATCGCCGATTTGCTGGATTATCCGGTCCCTGCCGCCCGGGTGGTCCTTTCCGGCGTCAAACTAGCGGAAAAGCTGTGCACGGTGACCGGCACAGAGGGTCATTTCATGTTCAGCCCTATTCCGCCCGGCTCCTATACCCTGGAAGTCATTTATTCCGGGTTCAGCAAACTTGTGCAGCGGGGGATTGCCGTGCGCGACCACTCCATTACCGGCCTTGATCTGAAAATGGATTTCCTGGAAGATTCCCGCACCATCAAACTGCGGGCCATGTCCCTGGAATTCATCAACGACGCGCCGCCGGCTGCGGCAGCCGCTGCGCCGTCGGACCTGGCCCTGCAATTTTCCGAGGTGACAGCCGGTCTCTGTTTGGACAGGGTTCTGTTCAACCCACCGCCGGTTTTAAAGGTCGGATCCCTGACCACTTTCGAACTCGGGGTTTACCAGAACCTGAAAGAGGAGGTCATGCGCCGACTGCTGGAACGGAGCATCTGT
>DATKZA010000077.1:0-8935 GCA_035528155.1 Patescibacteria group bacterium
GTGGAGATGATGATCTTGTTGCGGCCGTCGCCCGTTTTCCCCCGGCCGCGGATGGTTTTGCGCGCGGAACCGTGTTCACGGCTCCATTCCTTGTCTTCCTCGATCTGCAGGGGAAAATCACTGCTGATCCGGTATTGCCCCTGGTTGCCCTTTGTATAGACCAGTTCGATATCGATGTCCATGGCCAGCGAGTCGGGCACGGTCAGCGTGATGCCGCCGCCAAGCGAAGAGAGGGTCGCATCTTTTTTCCCCTGGCTGTCGCCGCTGATGCGGACTTTGACCGAGCCGCCCAGGGTGGAGGCCTTGACATGGCCGTCAACGGACTTGATCAGGATGTCGCCGCCCATGGTCTTTGCCTTCACGTATTCCCTGGCCGATTGAATGGTGATATCGCCGCCCATGGTTTCCACTTCGGCCCCGCTTTCCGCCTGATCGACATTGATGGCCCCGCCCATGGTGGAGATGCGCACCACCTTGCCGTTGCTGTCTCCCGGACGCTTCCGCACATTGCGGTACACCACGTTGCCGCCCATGGAGCGCCCCTTGATGTCCCCGACCACGTTTTCTATTGAAATGCGGCCGCCCATGGTGGTGACTTCGCCGTCCACTTCAGAATCGCGAAGCTCGATGTCGCCGCCCATGGTTTTCATCTGCAAATCCCCCTTCAACTTGTTGAAAATGAGGGAGCCGCCCTGGGTGCGGCCGCTGATGGTGCCGTTGACACCGCTGATGGAAATGGTGCCGCCCATTGTTTTCAATTCCAGGTCGAATTTTTGCGGCACCTGGATATGAAAGTCCGGACTGTGATGGTCTTTGACCTTGGAGCTGCATTCGATTCCCAACTCGTCTCCCCGGGGCGTATAGATGATTTCCCAATTCTTTTCGCTTGCTTTTTTGAAGAGCACTTCCACGCGCACCTTGTTTTCAGCGGCGCCGGAAACTTCGATCGAGCCGCCGCAGCGCAGGTCAAGAGAGAGTTTTTTCAATTTTTCAGCCGGGAACTCTTTCAGCGTGTCCGCGGCGACCTGCCCCGCCGCCCAGAGCAGCATGATCAAAAATACCAGAAATAAACGTTTCATGACTTCCTCCTGCGGCCGGCTTCAGCCGTCCGCTTGTGCCACGATGATAACGTGAATTTCGGGCCGGTTCGCCCGGTTTTGCAATTCAGGACGGGAGCAGGCGTCCGGAATTGCAATTTCGGACAAAGGCTGCCATGGAAGTCAGGATTTCTTTCCCCGGTATTCCTGGGGGGATCGGCCGTTGAACTTTTTAAAGGCGGAGTTGAAAACCGATTTGGAGTAGAAGCCGGTTTCAAAGGCGATTTCCAGGATGGTTTTCTTTTTTTGCTTTGGGTCAAGGAGCATTTTTTCAGCGGCGGCGATGCGATAGGTGTTGATGAAATCGCGAGCGCTGCGGCCCAGGCGCTCGTTCATGATCTGCGAGAGGTAATTGGGATGAATGTGCAGCATCTCGGCGAGTTTTTTCAGGGTCAGGTCGGGATCGAGCCAGGCTTCCTCTTTTTCCATCAGGGCCAGGAGCCGCTGTTCCACTTCGCAGGCGACCGCGTCGGTCAGGGCCGAAGTGGCGTATTTTTTCTGATTCTCTCCAAGGGGTTGCCCGGCGGAGACGTTCCCGGAAACCGGCACAGGCGGGTGAACCCGGCGCCGGCGGCGCCAAAGCAGGAAAACTGAAAGGGCGGCGGCTGTGAACAGCAATGCCGCCAGCAACGGTGAAAGGAAAAACGGCGTTCCGATCCTGAATGAGAAGGCGGCCATTGCCTCATTCTGCTGCTGCCGGCGCCCGCCATTTTCGAAGCGTACCTGAAAAGTGTAATGGCCCGGCCGCAGGTTGGAATACAGGGCGTTCCTTGGCGCCTGGCCGCTGACGGAGTGCCAGCCGCTTTCCCAGCCCTGCAGCCGGTACTGCAGTTTCAGCTGCTCATCCCGGCGGAAGGCGACGGCGGTGAAATAAAATTCCAGCAATCGCGTGGAGCGGGGCAGCACCACACCGGGCTGCCCGGTGACCGGGCGGTTGTCGGCCAGTACCGTTTCAATTTGCAGCGAAAGCGGCTGGGTCGCGGCCGCACCCGATTTTTCCCTGAATTGCAGCAGTCCCTGGCTGATGGTCCCGGCCCAGATGTTGCCCTCGTGGTCCTCCAGCAATGACGGCACATAGTAGACGGGCTGGCTGTCCGCGGCAACGGACAGCAGGCGATTGTTCTCCAGCAGGAAAATTCCCTCACCTTCACTGCCCAGCCACCAGCGTCCGGCGCGATCTTCCAGCAGTGCCAGCAAAGATTTTTGCCGCGGCACGGCGGCAACGCGACTAAGTACGCGGCGATGCCAGGTAAAAAGGCCGTTTTCGGCGGCGATGCGCACGGTGCCGTCATGGCCGCGACGCAAGGCGCGGATGCCTTCAGGGGCATCGACCCTGTTTTCCACTACGAACTTCCCGTTGCGCAGGGCGGCCAGGCCGCTGCCGTCGCTGCCGGCCAGCAGGGTGCCGTCTTCCGCTTCGGCCAGGGCATAGACAAGATTGCCGGGCAGGCCCTGTGACATGGTGAATGTTTCAAGGCGATCGTCGCGCAGACAGTTCAATCCATATTGCGTACCGATCCAAAGGGCGCCGCGGCGGTCGCGCAGAATGGTTTGGACATGAGGGTTGCTCAGCTTTTGCGGAACTGTTCCCCATTGATTTTTCCTCAGATAATACAAGCCGCCGCCGTCGCTGCCGATCCAAATGGTGTCGTCGTTATCGAGCCACAGGCAGGTCAGGCGGTCAACGGTCATGGCCGGGGTATTCCAACGGTTTGAGCAGCGGAATTGCCGGCCGTCGAAGCGCAACAGCCCAGACGGGGTCGCCAGCCACAGATAGCCCTGGCGGTTCTGCAGAAGCGCCGTGATGGTGTTGTTGGCCAAACCCTGTTCGATCTTCCAGCGGCCCGACAGATAGGGATCGGCGGCTGACAACGCCATTGGAAAGAGTAAAGCACCAGACAATAAAATCCGGGCGGACAAGCAACAAAACTTAAAAAAACACATAGGCAGTTATTATAACGCAAAATCCCCGGCAAAAGTCTGCCATTCTCACGCTTTTTTTGCAGGGCCGGGAAGGCGCTGCCCGAATTTGCCGCGCTTTCCTTGAAAAATATTTTTTTAACTGCTACTGTTTTCATGCAAGAGATTGAAAGCGCCTGCATTTTTTTGGCAGAAAAAGCCAATGCCGCAGGCCGGTCAGGAGGACCAATGAAGCCAAAAAAAGTTTTCCCATGCGTTATTGCAGCCATGCTTTTGTTTCAAGCCGGATTTTTGGCCGGGGCCGCCATCTATGTGTCCAAGGCGAACGGCAACAACCAGAACCCCGGCAGCAAAGCCAGCCCGGTGAAAGAGATCGACAAAGCCATCACCCTGGCCCAGGCCGGGGACACGATCTGCATCGCCGGCGGCATCTATGCCGGAACATTTTCCATTGGCTTTATGCAAACCGACAAGCCGCTGAAATTGCTCGGGAGTTTCGACGAAACTTTTTCCGTGCGCAGTATTGTCAAAACACCGACCGTGTTCCAGCCTGACAACGAAAGCGGCGCCAAGGCGCGCAAGGCCTTCCTTAAATTCAGCAAAGCGCTGGCCGGCACGGTCGTGGACGGCATCGTGTTCGACATGGGAATGCGCAATGCCTACAGCACCAAGGAAGGCGTCGGCAAAGGCCTGGAAACGGGGCGATTGCTCAGGTCAACGGAAAGGCCCCCGGTCGGAAACAGCACCGTGGAGGAACCGATCATCCAGGTCGTCAGCGCCGCCCAGGGCGGTGACCTCACCATTCAGAACTGCGTCTTTGTCAACGGCGCCAGCTTCGCCATCCAGGCGGGGCACCGGCAGGGAACCATCAGGATACTGAACAACGTGTTCGTGGGCAACCGCATGGCGGCCATTGAAATATATGGCACTTGCGCCGGCAGAGGCGGGCCCGGGACCATGGCCGAATGCGGCGATGTCGAGATCGCCTACAACACGATACTTTTCAGTTGGAGCCGCCTCAAGGACCTGGCCGACATGGGCTACGGGGTCCGGGTGATGACCAAGTGCCGCTACCACATCCATCACAATATCATCGCCGGCAGCGTCCTGGCCGGGATCGACCACAGCCGCTTCAACAAGGATGAGTGGCTGCGCATCACCGACAATATTTTTTTTGCCAACAAAAAGGCCGACCTGCAATACAGCCCCGCCAGCAACACCCGGCTCAACCTGTTCGTCGGCCAGTTCGGCGACCTTTCGTTTGCCGAAGTGAAAGGCAACAAGGGGGAAATACCGGCCAAGCTGCCGGTCAATAAGAATTACCTGGATGCTTTTTTAAGCGCGAGTTATTCCGAGCAGGTCGATTTCAAACCCGACTCGCCGGCCAACAGATGGCGTGAAATTTTGGGTTTGAACAAGCAGGGCAAGATCACATCCCAGGTCTCCATGTTCATGAACCGTTATCCCTGGCGTGAAACCCTGGCGCTTTTCGGCGCCCTGAAAGGAAGCGGAGCCCAGGCATTCAAATAGGCGCGATTTCGAGACGGGTCTTTTTTTTGCCCTGGCCAGGTTTCCTTTTGGCCATCGTTGTACTGAGATTTTATGGAGGCAGCAATGAACAAAAGAATTGGAATTTTAATTTTCCTTGTCATGGCCGGGTTTTCCCTGATGGTGGGGCAAGTCCCAGAGACAGCGGGGATCCGCGTGACCATTCTCTACGACAATTATGCGGCAGCGGAGGAAGTGCAGGCGGATTGGGGTTTTTCCTGCCTGGTGCAGGGCGCTGAAAAAACCATCCTCTTCGACGCCGGCACGCGGGCTGCCATCCTGCGGGAGAATGTCAGGAACCTGAAGGTCGATCTGAGCCGGGTCGATTTGATCGTGCTCTCTCACCTGCACGGAGACCACGCCGGGGGGCTCGAGTGGGTCCTGTCGCAAAAACGCGATATTCCCGTTTATCTGCCGGCCATGGCCGGTGAGGAATATATGGCCAAGGTTCGCCAGTGGGGCGGTCGGCCCGTCCCGGTCAGTAAATCCCTGGAGATCTGCAGCAAGGTCTTCAGCACGGAAGAGATGCCCGCCGATTTCGACCCTGCGTTCAGCGAGCAGTCTCTTGTGCTCCAGACTGGCAAGGGATTGCTGGTGATCACCGGCTGCGCCCACCCGGGGATACTGGCGGTTGTTCGGCACGCCCCGCAGGTTGCCTCCGGAATGCCGCGCGTGGTGCTGGGCGGATTTCATTTGTTGAACAAAAAGGACGGGGAGATTCATGCCATCATCCGCGAGATGAAGGTGGCCGGTGTGGAGCGTTGCGGCGCCTCGCATTGCACGGGGGACCGGGCCAGCGAACTTTTTCGGGAGGCCTTCGCCGACCGTTTCCTGAAACTCGGCGTGGGCAGAGTCCTGACCTTTGACTGGTAAACGGGAGAATCGGGGAAGCCGGGCGCGAACCTGATTTCTAATTTATTTTTAAATGATAAAAAGCAGGAGAGAAAAAATGAAAAAAATCAATGCGGGGATGATGGTCTTTTTTGTCTTGTTGGCGGTCGGGGGCGGACTGCTGCTCAGGGCCCATTGCCAGGTGCCTTGCGGCATCTATGACGACGAGGCGCGCTTCAAGCTGCTGGCTGAGCACGTCACCACCATGGAAAAAGCGATGAACGAGATCGCCGCTCTTTCCGCGCAGAGCCCGGTGAACTACAACCAGGTCGTGCGCTGGGTGATGAACAAGGAAAAGCACGCCGAGGAATTCAGCGAGATCCTGTCCTACTATTTCCTGGCCCAGCGTATCAAACCGGCGGCCGCGGAGGACAAGGAAATCCATGACCGGTACCTGTCGCAACTGGAGCTGGTGCACCTGCTGCTGGTCAACGCCATGAAGGCCAAGCAGGGCATTGATCTTGCCCAGATCAAGAATCTGAACGAATTGCTCGGGAAGTTCCAAAATATTTACTTCGCCAAGAAATAAGCGACCGGAAAAAGTTCGCCTGAGAACGCGGGGTTCCGCTCGGTCTAGCGGCGCAGGCGCTCCCAGACCGCTTCTTTTTGCCTGGCAATCACGCCGGCCTCCTTCCGGCTGTGCCTTCTTTTCCCGGCAGGCCCGGTAGCAAAAATAGGTGCGCAAGCCGTATTGTTTTTCCCCGAAAACGATGCGGTTTCCAGGTCGTGCCGGTACATCAGCGTGTCTTCGAACTTTCACTCAATGGATACTTCATATCCGGCCATTGTTTCAGCTCCGCAACAGCTTGATCAGCGATCATACATCTTTTTTCCAAGGATCGCTCGGCAGTAAATGTCCTGCAAAACAGGAATCGTACTGTTTTCGTGTTCAATTTCCCTTGCGGGGGAAATAGATCTATTTGTTGAATCAAGGGTTTTGCGGCGCAGTTGCCTGAAATCCGCCTCTTTATCGAGAGAAATGCGAATTTCTTGGATTCCGAGAATGATGAAAAGTTATGGCATGAAAATTGCACTAAAAAAGTAGTTTCTTACTGGTTTATCGCGGCGTAAAGATCAGGCATCTTGTTGTGCCATTTGTTTTGAACGAAAATGAAATTAATGCCATAATGAAAATAGTAAATAGGAGTGTGAAATGATACAGAAGATTGCATTACTTGACAGCGAATTACTGGCCGAGTTGGCGACGGTGCACCCGCCGCCATGCCTCTCGCTTTACCAGCCCACTCACCGGCACCATCCCGAGAATCGGCAGGACCCGATCCGGTTTCGAAATCTTGTCAAGGATCTGGAAAAATCGCTCCGGCAGAAGTATCCGCTCGTCGAGACCCGGCTCCTTCTAAAACCGTTTAAAGCCCTCGCTCGCAACCAAGAATTCTGGAACCACACGCTGGACGGCCTGGCCGTGCTGGGCGGGCCGGGCCTTTTTCGAGTGTTCCAGATTCAGCGGCCGGTCGTCGAGTTGACCGTTGCGGCCGACAGCTTTCACACCAAGCCCTTGCGTCGCTTTCTGCAATCAATCGATCGTTATCAGGTTCTCGGGCTGAGCTTGCGCAAGATCCAGCTCTTCGAGGGCGATCGTAACGCACTGGACGAGATCGATCCGGCCCCGGGAGTCCCGCGGACGATCAGCGAGGCGCTGGGTGATGAATTGACCGATCCGCATTCGACCGTCGCCTCCTATGGCGGAACCGGTCATTCCAGCACGCCCATGCATCACGGCCACGGCGGGAAAAATGACGAGGTGCAGATCGACATGGATCGGTTTTGTCGAGCCATTGACCGCGCAGTTCTGGAACATCATTCCCGGCCGTCGGGCCTGCCTTTGATCCTGGCGGCGTTGCCGGAGCATCACCATCCTTTCCACAAGGTCAGCCATAACCCCTTTTTGTTGGCGGGGGGGCTCAGGATCAATCCCGATACCCTGCCGATCGATAAACTTCGGGAGCTTGCTTGGCAAGTCCTCCAGCCGCAGGTCAAGGCGCGGGTGACGGCGTTGATCGATGGTTTCGCCGCCGCGAGATCCAAGGGGCTTGGCAGCGACGACCTGGCGGAGGTTGGTCAGGCCGCAGCCGCCGGGCGGGTCGCCACGCTGCTGATCGAAGCCGACCGCGAGATCGCCGGCCGGCTCGACGGCGCAACAGGGCGGATCGAAGTAGCCGATCTGAGCCACCCGCAAGTCGATGACCTGCTCGACGATCTGGGCGAGCTGGTCGTGAAGATGGGCGGGAGGGTCATGGTCATTCCGGCCGAGCAGATGCCGGGATTGACGGGACTGGCTGGCATCTACCGCTATTGAATTAAACAAAATCACAAAGGAGCACAGCATGCAGATTGAAATCAATACCGACGACAATATCGAAGGAAACGAAGCACTGGCCGCTCAGGTCAATGGCGTAGTGGAAAGTGCCTTGAACCGGTACGGCGATTATATCATGGGAGTGGAAGTCCACCTGAGCGACGGGAACAGCGACAAGAAGGTCGGCAATGATGCCATGCGTTGCATGATGGCCGCCCACCTCAAAGGCCGTCAGCCCATCGCGGTCACGCACCAGGCCACGACGTTGGACGAAGCCGTCGATGATGCCGCGGATAAGTTGGCCGGAATGATCGGGAGCATCCTCGGGAGGCTGCGCGATCAAGAGAGACAGCAGGCTGCCCCGGACCCGTCCCTGTTTAAGCCGGAAACCGAGGAGAAGTCATAGAATGAGAGCCGCCTGGCGGCGATGCAACGCGCCGACAAAAACATCGACGAATTGCTGGAGGACCTCACTCGGGCATTCCATCGTTTGCGCCAGGGAGGCATCGACGAGGAACTGTTCGACGTCATTTCCGGCTTCGGAGCGCTGGGCGGCAAGGAGGAATAATGCATGTTGGCATAGCGGCGGATCATGGCGGATCAACGCGAGAAAATATGATGAATGGAATCAGCCCCAAGGATCCCGACGTGGAGGTTCCCGGCGCCTACTGTTTTTTTTTGATACCAATTACCGTCGGCATGCTGCAGCCAGTGGCCGACGGCGGCGAGAGCGGCGATCTGCGCGGCCCGGCGCTTGCCGACCTATATTCGCATCCGGATCGCGCGCAGCAACATTCATGGGAAAACCGTAAGCCTAGGCACGGCGGCGACAAGTCCTGACGTTGAACCGCCGCCCAAATTGAAAGAAATTCGCCAGGCGGCCATTTCCGCGGCAGAGCGGCAGTATCTGCAGAACTTGCTCTCGCGTACGGGCGGGGACTTCAATGAAGCGTACCGTCTTTCCGGCCTGTCCCGCTCCAGGTTGTACACGCTGCTCAAAAAATACAAGTAGTCCTCTCCCCGTCGATCCATCGAGATCGGCCACGTATGATTTGATCAGAGCATCGTCCTGTTCCTGGATTTGGGATTCATGTTTTTTCTGTTATCATGGCTGCCGGAGGGAATCCACGGCGATGAAACTGCTGGTACTGGCCGATATCGA
>DATKZA010000078.1:0-9730 GCA_035528155.1 Patescibacteria group bacterium
AGAATGGCATTCAGAAGGTCGGGAGTATTGCCACTCTGATTTTCCAGAACCTGACGACTATAGAAAATCGGCGAGTGGCAATATGCCAATGCTGGATGCGTTCTCAGCTTTCAGGCTTGAGAACGCATAGCATTGGGATTCGCTCCTCCTCAGCTCCACTCTTTCTTCCTCCATTGTAACCATTTCCGGTTTTTTCCCATATCCCAGTTTGGTCTTTTTATTGCGAACGAGAGCCTTTTTTTATAAAATTCAATATATCAATATTTGTGGAAGGATTGAAAGTACGCATGGACCGATAGGAGCCTGACATGAAAAGTTTTTTTCATGATTTGTTTTCAAGGGCGGAAAGCATGCCTTTCAGTATTACATATCCCGACCGGACTACGGTAAAATACGGAGGCGCGGGAGAATCCAAGTTCAACCTGATTTTTAAAACGGAAAAGGCGATGCGTGCCATGCTCGTCAATGTCGACCTCGGCTTCGGTGAAGCCTATATGCTGGGGGACATCGACCTTGAAGGGAAGATGACCGACCTCATGACGATGGTCATGACAACGGACCTGATGAGTGCGTTCCGCAAAGTCGTTTATCATCCTGTTAATATCCTCCGCCACCTGCCGAGCCATGCGCGCGTATTCTGGCATTACCTCTACCAGCGGCACACGGTCGAGAACGACAAGCGCTTCATCTCCGAGCCTTATGACCTCAGCAACAAGTTCTACTCCTTATGGCTGGACAAGGACATGCAGTACACCTGCGGCTACTTTAAAACGCCCCAGGATTCTATTGATCTGGCGCAGGAACAGAAGCGCGAACAGATTTGCCGAAAGCTCCGCCTGAAGTCCGGCGAGACACTTCTCGACATCGGCTGTGGCTGGGGAGGCATGCTGATCTATGCCGCCCAACATTACGGGATCAGCGGCGTCGGCGTGACCCTCTCAAAGGAACAGGCGAAAGAATCGAACCGGCGGATTAAGAACGCCGGTCTGCAGGAGCGGATCCACGTAGAACATGCCGACTATCGGGATCTTCTCAGGCAGAACCGCCTGTTCGATAAAGTGGTCTCCGTGGGCTGCCTGGAGCACATCGGCAAGCCGAACCACGACCTTTTCTTTTCGATCGCCAAACAGTCACTGAAACCCGACGGCACGTTCGTCCTCCACACCATTGGCAAGTCGAAACCCGGAGCATCCTTCGCCTTCGGCAACAAGCATGTATTCCCGGGCGTATACACCGCAACCCTGGTGGAGATCGGCCAGTGCCTTGCGAAACTCGACATGCGTATCCAGGACGTCGAAAACATGCGCCTGCATTATTCCTACACCGCCCAGAGGTGGCTGGACGCATTCGAGGCCCACGTCGATGAGATCCGTGCGATGTACGATGAGCAGCTCGTCCGGCTGTTCCGCATATACCTCAACCACGGCGTCGCCTTCATGAGGTACGGCGATAACGAGCTCTACCAGGTCATCATCACGCCCGGCATCGACAACAAACGTCCGCTGACGCGTGACTACCTTTATACCTAAAGGATATAATCGCAAGCGCCGCAGCGGCCAAATGAGCCGGGGATAAAAAATCAGTGACTAGCGGTTTTCCGGAGCGGCAGGCAATTCGTCGCCGATGGCGACAAGCTCCACCCGCTGCCCGCCTTCGGACATGGTTTCGCTGAGCACGAGGCCGATGCCGGGGGCGTAGTAGCGGTATTCGATCCGGCCGGCGTCGATGTCTGAATAAACCTTGACCTTGAGGCAGCCGCTGAAGGTTCCGTAAGGCACCGTCACCGTTTCATTCAAGCTGAGAACCTGGACCTTGTCCTCTTCCAGGCCGGCGACATATTCCTCCCGGTACTCCTTGTTCAAATAATCCGCGGGCCGGCCGACCATGACCATGCCGGGCTTGGCGCCGTTGATCCCGGCCTGCCAGGACCAGTCCTCGGTCACGACGTCATAATCGTATTTCCTGGTCTCGCGGGCGAAATACCAGACATTGCCGTGCAGGTCCTGGGCATACCAGCGCCAGGTATCCTCGAAAAGCCGCATGTCGGCGACCAGCCGCTCCTGCACTCCCTGGCAGAGGACGCCCATGATGAGCTTGTTATTGGCCGTGGCCGTGACCGTCATCTCGGCAGCGCTTTCGCCTGAGGTGACCATGTAATTCCGGGTCTGGCCGGGGTGCAGCGGGAAATACGGGTTGTCCACGCCCTGGACGAATTCCAGCGGGATGATATGTGGATTGTAACCGGTCTTCTTGAAAACCGTCAACACCAAGACGGCAACGACAACGCCGGCCACAGCCAGGCCAAGGAGACTGGGCAGAAAACGGCTCTTCCGCCCCGGCGCTTTGCTGCTGTTGCCGACCTGCTCCACGAAATTCGGAAGCGAAGCTTGAACGCTGGCAGCGACCTGCGGCCTTTTCAATTCCGCTTGAGCGGCCAGGGGGAGCGACCTGACAGCCAATATAAAGAAAAAAGATACAATCTCTAAAACCGCGATGCTCCTGAAATGATTTTTGGGCGAAAACATGGAATACCTCACAAATTCGCGCCGATCGAGGGTAAAGAGTAATGCATGCGGAGGGAAATGTCAAACCCGGGTGCGGGTACATTTCCTCATAAATTTCATTCCGGGACCTCATCTGAATGCCTACCGCCCCAGGACACGCACGCCCAGGAAGGTAAGGGATGAGAACACCACGCTCCACAGCAGCGAGCCCGCTGCCAGCCAGGGCAGCAGGCGCCGCGGCGGAGCGCCCAGGACCAGGCCGAAGGCGGCCCCCAGGGGCGAGCCGACCAGCAGCGGCGCCAGCAGCCCCCAGCCGATGACGCCGTAGCGCTGCCAGATGCGCCACAACAGCCCGCGCCGCTCTTCCATTTTTTGGCGTTTTTGTTTCCGCTCCAGCCAGGCCTTCACCCGCTCGCCCAGCAGGACGACGACGGTGCCGCCGCTAATGGCACCGGCCGCGGCCACCAGGCAGACCAAAACCGGATCCAGGCGCATGACGGCGCCGGCCGCCGCCGCCGCCCAGAGTTCAGCGACTCCCAAGCTAAAAATGCTCAGCAATTTCAGCAGCAATGCCAATTTATCACTCCTCGTGTTCAGGGCCAAAAGTTGCAGATGGACTCCTATTTTATAATAACGACCTCGACTTGTAAAACGCCATCAAAGGCGCTCAAAATTGTTCAGGAATGAACAGTAAATGTCCAATAACGAACATCATCCGGATGCTTGCTGAAGCAAAAGTGCTTTGTTTGCCGGCTTGACAGGATTGGCATTGAATTTGCATACCTAATTGTGTTAGGTATTATCAATTTGGAGGTATGCATGACATCGAAAGCCTTGGTGGCGGCGTCGGTCAAGCCTGTTGTCCTGGCCCTGCTGATGTCGGGAGAAAATTATGGTTACCAGATATTGAAACGGGTGAGCCAGGTCTCGGGCGGTAAACTGGACTGGTCGGAGGCGCTCCTTTACCCGGTCCTGCACCGCCTGGAAAAAGACGGACTGGTCGTTTCACAGTGGAAGATCTCCGACGGCAACCGCCTGCGCAAGTATTACCGGCTCACTGCAGCCGGCAAAAAAGAACTGCTGGCGGAAAAGGAACACTGGCTCAGCGTGCACCGGGCCCTGCAGCTCTTGTGGGAACCGGCGACCACAACGGACTAAGAGGAGAGACAAAACATGTTTGACCTTGAACAAGCCATAAAAAAGTGGAAGCAGAAGCTGGCCGCCAACCCGGCCATGGAAGAGGGCTATGTCGCCGAGCTGGAAGGGCACCTGCGCGACCGCATCGAGGAACTGGCGAGTCAAGGCGTTGCTATTGAAGAGGCATTCCGGAAAGTGGTGCACAAAATGGGAAAGACAGACGAGATCGGCGGCGAGTTCTACAAGGCCCATACCGTACGCCTTTCGGGGCGGCCGAGCTGGCAGCCGCCGCGCTTCATGCCGGCGCTAATGTGGAATTACATAAAAACCGCCCTGCGTAAAGTCAGGCGCCAAAAGGGATATACCTTCATCAATGTTTTCGGCCTGGCCCTGGGCTTGGCCTGCTTCATCCTGCTCTCGCTGTGGATCCGCGACGAGGTCAACTGGGACCGCTTCCATATCAATGCCAAAAACCTGTATCGCGTACAATCCGGTCTGATCCAGCAGCCAGGGGCGATCGGGCCGTACGTAAAGGCCAATTTTCCGGAGATCGCGAATTCGGCCCGCCTGTATTTTGACAAGACCCGGACCATTCGCCGCGACAATCTAGTCCTGGAGGAAAATGGCTTTGTCTACGCTGATCCTTCCCTGTTCGAGATGTTCACGCTGCCGTTCGTCTCGGGGAATCGGAGCAGCGCCCTCGCAGCTCCCGATGCGGCGGTCTTGAGCGAAAGCGCCGCCAGGAAATACTTCGGGAACGGGAATCCCATCGGCCAAACCCTGACCGTGGACAATCAATACACGGTACGGGTGACCGGCGTGGTCAAAAATCCGCCCCTGAACTCCGACATCCGCTTCGAAGTGCTGGTTCCGTTCCAGTTCATCGACAAGCGCTGGAAGAACGAAGACCGCAGCTGGGGGGCGCACAACCATCGCACCTATGTGCAACTGCGGCCGGGAGCGGACAGCCAGGCGCTCATCGCCAAGATCGCGCCCCTGCGCCGGATCATGGACCAGGAACCTTCGGCCTGGCTCCTGACGCTGGTGCAGCTGGAACGGATTCACCTCCATGAAGACAACGCCATCAAGTCGGTGATCATCTTTGCCATTGTCTCCCTTTTCATCCTGGTCATCGCCGCCTGCAATTTCGTCAACCTGGTCACGGCCAAGTCCGGCCAGCGGGCCAAGGAAATCGCGGTGCGAAAAGTTGCCGGAGCCGTCCGCAGCCAGCTGGTCAGGCAATTCTTGAGCGAGTCGCTGATCCTGTCCCTGTTTGCTTTCCTGCTGTCGCTGTTGCTCGTCTCTTCTGTCTTGCCCTCCTTCAATGCCATGACCGGAAAAGACTTTGTTCTCAAGGATCTTTTCGCCCAAGGATTCTTCCTTCTTCTCCTGGGAACGGCCGCGGCCATCGGCCTGGTTGCTGGAGCCTACCCGGCCATTCTACTTTCTTCTTTCCGGCCCGCCGGACTGCTCAAGGGAGGAAGTCCCCAAGCCGGTTTTCAATCAGGCGGGTCCGCTTTGCGCCGCGTCCTGGTCATCGTCCAATTCGCCATTTCCATCGTGCTCGTGGTCTCCATGCTGCTCGTCCGCAAACAAGTCAATTTTATCCGCGGCTACGACCTCGGTGTGCAGAAGGAGAACGTGGTGATTTTGCCGGTCAACAAGCCGCTCCTGAAAAACCGCCAGGCTTTTGTCAATGAATTGACCGGCCGCCCCGGCATCCTCAACGCCACTTTCGCTTCGAGTTTTCCCTCCAACAAACGCCAGGTTTTCGGGGTGGAGTGGGAAGGCCAGGACAGCAGTTCGGATACGGTCTGGCAATTCATCGAGACCGACCACCGCTACCTGGACACCCTCGGTATCAAGCTCCATGCGGGCAGGAATTTTCCCGAAGCCGGTCCCGCCGAACGGATCGCACCCTATTTCATCATCAACCAGAAAGGCGCGGCGGCCCTGGGCAGGGAAAACCCGGTGGGCATGAAAATCACCGCCTACGGAACCCAGGGGACCGTGATCGGGGTCGTCAAGGATTTTCATTTCAAGCTCCTGCAGGAGGAGATCGGGCCCCTGTTCCTGTTCGTCGGGCCTTTCAACCTCAGATATGTTCTCATTAAAATCAACACAAAAAATGTCGGCAGCAACAAAATCCTCGCCCGCATCAGGGAGGTCTGGGAGCGCCACGCCCCGGGCATGCCCTTCAGTTACTATTTTCTTGATGCCGCTTATGACCAGAATTATCAGCCCGAGCGGCAACTGGGGCTGGAATTCAGCTGCTTCACTTTGCTGGGGATATTCATCGCCTGTCTCGGCCTGTTGGGGCTGGCGGCGGCAATGGCCGAACAGAAGCGGAAAGAGATCGGCATCCGCAAAGTGTTCGGCGCGACCCAGTTGGAAATTCTCAGCCATGTCATCCGCCAATTTGCCGGCCCCATTGTACTGGCCAACCTGATCGCCTGGCCGCTGGCCTTTTGGGCCATGAGCCGGTGGCTGCAGGGATTCGCCTATCATACCGACCTCTCCCTCGACCTGTTCATGATCGCCGCCCTTTCGACCCTGCTCATCGCCCTGCTCACGGTCGGGTTCCAGGCCGTCCGCGCCGCCCGGGCCAACCCGGTGGACAGCCTGAGGTACGAATAACAAGGAGAAATGGAGATCGCGGACCAGTCTCCAAAGCGAGGTAAGTCATGTTTGATCTGGAAAATGCCATAAAAAAGTGGAAACAGAAACTGGCGGCCAACCAGGCCATGGAAGAAGGGTACATCGCCGAGCTGGAAGGGCATCTGCGCGACCGGGTCGAGGAATTGACCGGGCAGGGCGTTGCCGCCCAGGACGCATTCGAGCAGGTGGTCGAGGCCATGGGCAACGCCGACGAAACGGGAAGCGAATTCTTCAAGGCCCACACCGTGCGCCGCTCCGACCGGCCGCCCTGGCAGCCGCCGCGCTTCATGCCGGCACTGCTCTGGAATTACCTGAAAACCGCTTTGCGAAAAATCGGACGCAGCAAGGGATATTCTTTCATCAATGTAATCGGCTTGTCCATGGGATTGGCCTGTTTCGCCCTTATCATGATGTGGGTCCGGGACGAGGTCAGCTGGGAACGTTCGCACGAGAATTTACCGCTGATCCATCGTTTGGAATCGAACTCACCCGCCATGCCGGCCGCACTGGCTCCGTACCTGAAGGCCAACTATGCGGAAATTGCCGATGCTGTCCGCTTCTATCGCCCATATCCACCTCTTGTGAAAAACCTGGACAAAGCCTTCGAAGAGGCCGGATTTGTCCTGGCCGATCCATCGGTGTTCAACATTTTCACGATCCCGTTCATAGCCGGGAATCGCGCCGGCGCCTTCACCGATCCGGACACGGTCGTGCTGACGGAATCGGCTGCAAAAAAATATTTCGGGAACGAAAATCCCATCGACAGCTTCCTGACCGTTGAGGATCGCATCCAGGTCCGGATCACGGGCATTGTCCAGGATCCGCCGCGAAACTCCGACCTCCAATTCGCCATCCTGGGCAACTTCAAGATCCTGCGCTATTTCAACGAGAACTACGAATCCAACTGGGGAAATCGCGCCTACTTTACGTATGTTAAACTGGCCCCGTCCGCGGCGGCAGCGGCCGTTATTCACAAAATCGCCCACCTCATTATGGACCACGATCCCGCCGGGGCGACGGCCCTGACTATGACAGCGCTAGGACGCATCCACCTGTACCAAAACGGCGTCATCGAGACCGTTGTCACCTTCACCCTTATCGCCTTCTTCATCCTGCTCGTCGCCGCTTGCAATTTCGTCAACCTGGCTACGGCCAGGGCCGGTAAGCGGGCCAAGGAGATCGCCGTCCGCAAGGTCGCCGGAGCCACGCGCATCCAACTCGTCAAGCAGTTCCTGAGCGAATCGGTCCTGCTCGCCCTGGGCGCCTTTCTCGTCTCCTTGGCGATCGTGGTGCCGGTCCTCCCTGCCTTCAACGCGATCACGGGGAAGGCCTTCCGCCCGGCGAATCTTCTCGAACCCGGTGTGTTCCTGCTCCTCCTGGGGACGGCCGTCGTCATCGGCGTCCTCTCCGGCGCCTACCCCGCACTCCTGCTATCCTCATTCCGGCCTGCTGGATTGCTTAAAGACACGGGATTCAAAGCCGGCCGTTCATCTGGCAGCTCACTCTTCCGCAAGATCCTCGTTGTCACCCAGTTTTCCATATCGATCGTCCTTCTCATCTCGACCCTGTTCATCGCCAGGCAAGTCGCCTTCGTCCGGAACTATAACCTCGGCATCCAAAAAGAGAATATCGTCTATCTTCCGGCCAAGGCTCCCTTGATCAAAAGCGGCGAGTCCTTTATCCGTGAACTGACTAGCCAACCAGGCATAGTCAACGCGACCTTCGTTTCTAGCTTGCCTTCACAGGTGGCCAACGTCGCCGACGGCATGGAATGGGAAGGGATGGCCGCCGGTCTCAAACCGGCCTGGGCATTCGTCGCAACGGATGACCGCTACCTAGACACGCTGGGGATCACGCTGGTCGAAGGCCGGAATTTCCCTGAGGCAACACCCGTAAAAGATGCTCCATATTTCATTGTCAACCAAAAGGCTGTAAGAGAAATGAAGCTCAAGAACCCGGTCGGGACAAGGTTCTCCATGTGGGACTGGAACGGTATTGTGCTCGGCGTTGTCAAAGACTTCCATTTCCGCTCCCTGCACGAAGACATCCAGCCATTGCTGCTGTTTGTCCTTCCCAAGGTGTACGGCCAGATTCTGGTTAAGATCAGGCCCGAGAGCGGCCCGAACTCCGAGGTCATAGCCCGCGTCAAAAAGGTCTGGGAAAAATTTGCGCCCGGAATTCCGTTCAGCTACGAATTCCTCGACTCCGCCTTCGCCGGGAACTATCAGGCCGAACAGAATATGGAATTGGAATTCAAATACTTCGCCTTCCTGGGGATATTCATCGCCTGCCTCGGGCTGTTCGGACTGGCGGCAGCCCTGGCCGAACAAAAAAGGAAAGAGATCGGCATTCGCAAGGTGTTCGGCGCGACCATGGCTGACATTCTCCGCCATGTCAACCGGGAATTTCTCGGTCCCGTTGTTCTTGCTAACCTCATCGCCTGGCCGCTGGCCTTCTGGGCCATGAGCAAATGGCTGCAGGAATTTGCTTATCACACGAAGCTTTCCTTCGATTTGTTCCTGCTCGCAGCGATTTCGACCCTGCTTATCGCCCTGCTTACAGTCAGTTACCAGACGGTCCGCGCCGCCCGGGCCAACCCGGTGGACAGCCTGAGGTACGAATAAGCGGAAGCCGGAACCGGATCCCCCCGGCTTTGCCACCCCCCTTACCAAGGGGGGCAGGGGGGATCAGGAGGCCGGAGACAGGAGACCGGAAGAAGAAAGATAAAAAAGTTTATATATATTTAAATTTTTCCGGTCTGCGGTCTCCGATCTCCGGTCTGCGGCCTGTGTTTTATGTCCGTTTGCGGACAATCAATGTACACATTCGGACAGCATTTCCATGCCTATTTCCCGGAAGTAAAGATATATACAGGGGAAGGATTTGGCATCTGTTATGCATACATAGATTGCGAAAGTAACTTCGCCTGCGAGGTACGCATGATATCGAAAACATTGATGGCGGCGTCGACGAGGCCGATCATTCTGGCCATCCTCTCCCGCGGCAAGGATTACGGCTATAACATTATCCAGAAAGTCAAAAACACCTCGGGCGGCGGCATCGAATGG
Organism: Patescibacteria group bacterium; assembly: GCA_035528155.1. Classification (GTDB taxonomy): domain Bacteria; phylum Acidobacteriota; class Aminicenantia; order UBA2199; family UBA2199; genus UBA2199. The sequence continues at coordinate 9,368 of DATKZA010000078.1, forward strand.
AGCGACGGCATGCTCTACCCGGTGCTGCAGCGCATGGAGATGGACCACCTGATCACTTCCGAATGGATCTCCGTCGACGGCGGACGCCCCCGGCACTATTACCACATCACCGAACTCGGCCGACAGGTTCTGGCAGCCGAGTTGACGAGCTGGCAGAAGATATTGCAGGCCATGGTCCATTTCAGCCAGCCCCGACTGGTCAAAGAATAAATAGGAGGCCCCATGTTCGACCTGGAAAAAGAGATCAGGGAATGGAAAAAAGGGTTCGGCAAATATGATTCGTTCGAGGACGGCCTGGTCGCCGACATGGAGCTGCACCTGCGGGACGCTTTTTCCGGACTGAAAGAGCAGGGGCTCAGCGAC
>DATKZA010000079.1:0-12934 GCA_035528155.1 Patescibacteria group bacterium
TCTATGAAAAAAACAAAGGGAGAACCGTTTATGCCATCAATCATATCAAACCGGTCCTTGCATAAGCGTTTTCGTTCAGGTAGATTATTATATGAGTCAACGATACCCTCTTCAAGTAGATTTTTGATGAGGCAATGCGGACTCTGGATTTTTCGGACCAAGATCGATATAATAGGAAAAATCCAATGCAAGGAACTCAGAAAATGAAAAAATCCAAGGTTGCAATTTTGAAGACCAAGCCGGAAACCGTCCTGGACGATTATACCCACCTCTTCGAGCTGGCCGGCGGCCCCGATCACCTTGACGGGAGCCTGACCACCATCATCAAGGACAACATCTCCTGGCACTACCCATTCCCCTCGGCCAACACCACGCCCTGGCAGCTGGAAGCGACCATCCTGGCCCTGAAAAAAAACGGCTTCCGCGACATCGCCTGCGTGCAAAATAAGACCGAGGTGACCGATGCCTTCAAGGGCGAGGATCTGAATAATTACAAGCCGATCTTCAGAGATCACGACATCAAGGTCCTTTTCAACTTCCGCGAAGAAGACATGAAATGGGTGACCTACAAGCCCAAGGCCAAGATGCTGGCGCTGGACAAGATCTACGGCGACGAATTGCGCATCCCTGAATATTTTATAGGCAAAAATATGGTCCACCTGCCCACGGTCAAATGCCATATCTATACCACCACCACCGGCGCCATGAAGAACGCTTTCGGCGGCCTGCTCAACCACAAGCGCCACCAGACCCACACCCACATCCACGAAACCCTTGTGGACTTGCTGGCCATCCAAAAGGAGATCCATCCGGGTTTGTTCTGTCTGATGGACGGAACCACGGCCGGCAACGGTCCGGGCCCGCGCGTGATGGCCCCTGAGGAAAAAAACGTCATCCTGGCCGCCACCGACCAGGTGGCCATCGATGCCGTGGCCGCCAAGCTGATGGGCTTCGACCCCATGTCCATCCAATATATCCGCCTGGCCCACGAAAACGGGCTGGGCATCGGCAAGCCCGAAGAGATCGAAATTGTTGGCGACATGGACGCGGCCCGGGAAAACTGGGATTTCCAGGTCGGTTCCAGTTTTCACAAGGTCGTAGGCTGGTTTACCTGGTTCGGCCCCACCCGCTTCCTGCAGAAAGCCATGACCCGTCCGCCCATCCTCTACCTGGGCAATTTTTATTCGTATTTTTATCATGACGTGCTGCACTGGCCTTTCAAGGAGAGCAAGATCTACAAGCGCTGGCTGAAATCCTCGGGCTGGGGACGGTTGTTCCAGAAGTACCTGGACGAGGGGTCGCTGAGAGGGAAAAGCTAGTTCGAGGTTCGATGTTGAAGAGAATGAACTTCGCTTGGCAATCCTCTTTGCAAAGCACACAACTCATCCCCCCGCCCCTTCTCTTGGGAAGAGAAGGGGAGAAAATAGAGAAACTGCCCCTTTCTTCGTAAGAGAAGGTTAGGGTGAGTTATAGAAAGTCGCTGAATGGGGCTCTGCCCCCCACATCCCTATCAAATCACGAACGAGGTAATATATTCATAATTCACCGGTGTGCCCGGCACTTGCGGTTCATTCTCCGACCACTCGCCGTTTAAGCCGGCTTCGGCAGCCGCCAGTTGAAAGTGACAGATGGCAATGCCCATGTCGATGCGCTGCAGGTCGGCTTTTGGCATCAAGGCGCTGTAGGCCCTGTCCCGGTTCAGGTAAAAATGAAAGGATTTATCCTGAAAAATGATGCGCCAGGGTTGCTTGTTGGAAGCAGAAGGAGCCAGGCGCACGCATTCCAAAACCGGCGCCCATTGCGGCAATTCCTCATAAATCAAGGGCGTTTGCCAATCACCCGCAAAAAAAAGCCCGGCTGGGCCCTTGCGCAGGTTGCCCTTGGCGCTCCAGCGCACCAGGCGGTCGCGCAGGGATCGTTTCACGTCCGGACGGCCCACGGCCACCACCGCCGGCAACAGCTCATCCGCACCCATATCCAGGACCTTGCCGAAATTCTTGCGGTCAAAGATGCCGCCGATCCAGCAGCTGCCCAGGTCAAGCGCAGTGGCGAAAAGGACCGTTGCCTCCAGGGCGAAACCGATGTCCTCCCAGGGGCGCGGCGCGTCTTTTTGGACCAGGGCGCTCAGGTAAAAACGCACCCCTTTGATCATGCCGTAACTGCCGGTGGAGAACATACTTTCTGCTTTAACTTTTTCCCTGTCGATGATGCCGAAGCGCAGCCGGCTTTGAAAGGGCAGCTCCAGGCCGGCTGGAAATTTCTCCAAGGCCTCCAGCATTTTGCTTTCCAGGCCGCGGCCGTCGAAACTGCGGCACGAAACACGTTTTTTTATCAATTCCGCTACGGGCTGATCAAAGGTGATGTTCTTGGCCATGGGGAAATTATACCACATTTGTTTTCCTTGCCGTAAGCGGAGAATCCCGTTATAATGCCCTTGCCGGCCGCGCCCGTAGCTCAAAGGATAGAGCGGCAGCCTTCGAAGCTGCGCGTTGGGAGTTCGAGTCTCTCCGGGCGCAAACGGCTCGGCAAAAAATATTTTTTTTCTTTTTTGCTGAGATTGTTGAATAAAACTTTTATTTAATTGTGATGACCGTCAAAAGAATTGCCTTGCTGATCCTGCTCACCCTGGCGCTCCAGGCCGGAGACAACTATATACGCATTGAATTCCCCAACGGCGGCGAAGTTTTGAAAAGCGGCAGCCAGGTCCGGATCCTGTGGCAAACACTGGTCGCAAACGGCAACGTGGCCATCCTGCTTTTTAAAAGCGGTGAACAATACGCGATCATTGCCGAATCGATCCCAAACAGCGGCACCTATGAATGGAAAATAGCGGCCACTATGCCCGACAGCGGCCAATACCGGCTGCGTATCTGCCTCTTGAAGAATTTGCGCGTCAACGATTTTTCCGACCGTGATTTTGCCATAAAAAAGTAATATAAATCCTGTTGTTTGCCCACCTGAAATGATATAATCAATTTTAATTTTTTGCCATTTTCCCTCAGCAGGCGGTCATGGAAAAAAACATCATCCTCAAAGGTATCCGCACCAACAACTTGAAAAATATCGACACCGTCATTCCGTTGGGAAAAATCACGGCCATTGTCGGTGTCAGCGGCGCCGGTAAATCATCACTGGCCTTTCACACCCTTTACGCCGAGGGCTACATCCGCTACATCGAATCCATTTCCCCCTATATCCGGCAATTTCTCGACCAGATCGAAAAGCCGGATATCGACCTGATCGACAACCTGCCTCCGGCCATCGCTTTCCGCCAAAAAAAACCGCACAAAAATCCCCGTTCTATAGTGGCCACGGCTTCCGATATTTTTGATTATTTGCGTATCCTCTATGCCAAGATCGCCGATTTTTACTGCCCGGGCTGCGGCGACAAAATTAAAAAATTCAGCATCGATGAAGTGGTCCGGGAATTGCTGGTGCTCGGCCCCGGCCCACTGCAAATTTGTTTCTCCTACCAGGGAAACATTCCGTTCCTGATCAACCGCGGTTACACCTTCCAGGTTCGGGACGGTCGCCGCACCGGCATCGACGGCAAAAACAAGAACAAGCCGATATTGGTACTCATCGATGAACTGGAAAACCGGCCCCAGGACCGCAGCCGCATTTTCGAAGCGATCGACAGCGCCATGACCATGAGCCGGAACACGATCACAATTTTTCACAACCGCAAACCCCGCCATTTTCCCTTCGGCCTTTTCTGTTCCCGCTGCCAGCGGGAATATGAAAGCCCAGATGAGAACTTGTTTTCCTTCAACAGCGCCCGGGGTGCCTGCCCGGAATGCAAGGGCTTCGGAGACGTGACGGCCATCGACCCGGACCGGGTCCTGGACGAGAACCTTTCCCTGGCCGCCGGGGCGGTCCTGCCCCTGAACACACCGGCCAATCGCGAATACCGCGAAACCTTTTTGCAAAACGCCAATGCTGCGGGCATGAACCTGCAGCAGCCGCTGCGGGAATTCAGCGCTGCGGAAAAGAATTTCCTGCTGCACGGCAATGGCCGCTTTAAGGGTTTGGACGGTTTTTTCGCAATCTTGCGAAAAAAATCCTACCTGCTGCAATCGCGGGTGTTTCTCAGCCGCTTCACCGCTTATCTGCCCTGCCCGGCCTGCCACGGCAGCCGCTTTAATCCCCTGGTTTTGTCATTCCGGATTCAGGGCCGGACCATCGCCGATTTTCTGGCCATGACCATCGGCGCCGCCGATGACTTCATCAAAACCCTGGATAAAAACCTTTATCAGAATAAAATATCCCCGGATGTTTTCATAGAAATCGCTGCCAAACTGAAATTCCTGATCCAGAGCCGCCTGCATTACATCCAGTTGAACCGTCCTACCTTCACTCTTTCCAAAGGCGAGCACCAACGCATCAATCTGGCATTCATTATGGGTTCTACCCTCTCCGATTCACTCCTGATTATCGATCAACCTTCGGCCGACCTGCACCCGGCCGATTATGAAAAGATGAATTTTTTTCTGCAAAAACTGAAGGAAAACGGCAACACCATTGTCCTGGTCGAACACAACCCGCGCCTCATCCACTATGCCGACCATGTCATCGAACTGGGGCCGCGCGCCGGCAGCCGGGGCGGGCGAGTCGTCTTTAGCGGCAGCAAAGAGGAATTTTTCCATTCACAAACCACGATAACCCAGAAATTTTTCCATAATAAAGCGAAGATATTCCCCGAAAAAAAATTCGCAGCCGGGTTCATGACCTTCAAAAACGCCTGCGCCCACAATCTGAAAAATTTAAGCCTGCAAATTCCCTGTCAGGCACTGACGGTCATCGCCGGGGTCAGCGGCGCCGGCAAGAGCACGCTTTTATATAATGAGATCTATCTGAAAAACAAACGCATCCCCGGCATCAGCGAAACCGTTCACATCGACCCAGGGATCAGTCACATGCGCGGCAGCACCAATATCGCAGGCTTTTTTGAACTCTTCGCCCCGATCAGGGAATTCTTTGCCGCCTTGCATTCCAGCCGCCTGCTGGGGTACTTGCCCGGCCACTTCTCGTTCAATTCGCCCCTGGGACGCTGCCCGGAATGCAAAGGCCGGGGTTACCTGGAAATCGAAATGCAGTTTTTGCCGGCCGTAAAAACCATTTGCAACCATTGCCGCGGCAACGGTTTCTCGCCCGACGTGCTGAAGATCGCGCATAAAAACAAAAGCATTGCCGACGTTCTGGCCATGAGCGTCAAAGAGTTCGGCGGCGAATTGGGTTCCGAGATCCCGCAAATCAAGGCAATTTTAAAAAACCTGCAGGACAATGACATGGGCTACCTGCAATTGGGGGAAAAACTTGGCAGCCTGTCCACCGGCGAACTGCAAAAACTCAAATTGCTCAAATACCTGAACCAGGAAAAAGCGGACATGCTGTTCCTGTTGGATGAACCGTCCTTCGGCCTGCACGGGTACGACATCGCCGTGCTCCAAAAACTCATCGTTCGGCTGCTGCAAAACCGCAACACCGTGGTGGCCGTCGAGCACAATCTGGCCATGATCGCCGCCGCCGATTATGTCGTCGAGCTCGGCCCCGAAGGAGGCGCGGCAGGCGGGCATCTCATTTTCAACGGCAGCCCGGCCGCCATGCTGAGGAGCAGAAAATCGCTGACCGGACATTATCTGAAAAAATATTTAAAAAACACTTGACAAAAACATATTATCAAATTAAATAAAGACAATATTAAAATTGAAAAGGAGTGACTGCCGATGGAACAATTGGAAATCATATCGTGGCAAACGCTTGATACGCTAAAAGCCGCAGCGACCAAAGTCATAGAAGTAATCGGAGACCTGGACACGGATGAGCATATGTCGGTTTTTTGTCATATCGAAGACGACTACCTGGAACTTTTTTACAGTGAGTTGGACGCCAATTTCATCCGCCATTATGAAGATGAAGACGAGTTCTATAAAGCTATTGAAACCCGCAAGAACGAATTCGGCGACGAGGATTTCGAAACCATGAACTATTACGAAGGAGAGGAGAACTTCGGCGACGAGGAATCCGAAGAAGACCTGGACGGTTTTGATCTGAAGGATGACGAAGAGGACAAGGATTACTGAACGGCGGCAAACCGTTCAGGTGGTGGCATGAATGCCAAAAAATCTCCCCGAGAAGGAAAACAAGAAAAAATGGGCCGATTATTCCTCGGTCGGCCTGATGTTCCCGGTTTCCATTGTGGTCGGTTTCACCATCGGCTATTTTTTGGACAAGTGGCTGAAAACCGATCCTTATCTCACCATCATTTTCATCATTTATGGAATCCTGGCCGGTTTTTTCAACCTGTTTTCCGTAACGCGCCCAGATGAGCCAAAAAAGTAGGGATCATTTTCTCAACAACCTTGTGCGTATTGTTGCCGGTGCAGAAATCCTGGCTGCTGTCTTGATTTTTTTTTTACAAAAAACATCATTTATTGTATAATTTCCCTTACGGGCGCCGCCATCAGTATCACGGGCTTTTTCATACTGATCCGGCAAGCAGACCGAATACTTGAAAAAGGCAAGGGCAAAACGATGTTTTTCTTAACGAGCTTGGCGAAATTATTTGTCATTACCGGAACATTTTTTATCGTCAGCCGCTTGGCCAAACACGGCATCATTTTTTTCATCCAGGGACTGGGGATGATTTATTTGGCTATTGTCGGGGCGGGAATTCAGCGTCTTTGCAAAAACCTTTTCCATGGAACATAATCCCTTATTTGCCGTCTGGATCAACCGGCTGCTCAAATCCGCTGCCGCCATTGCCGGCATTCATTTCAAAGGGGATCCCCTTCCCGCCCATGTGATCATGGCCATGATCGTCACCCTGATCCTGGTGATTTTTTTTAAACTCACCGTAAAAAACCTTACCCTGTTCCCGAGCAAAATGCAGACCCTTCTGGAATCCCTTTACCTGATTTTCCGCAACATCGTCGACGACATGATCGGCACGGAAGGACGCAAATTTATTCCCGCCTTGGGAACGCTGGGACTGTTCATCGCCCTGTCCAACCTTCTGGGTCTTTTACCCGAAATGGCTTCGCCTACCGCCAATTTGAACGCCCCGGCCGGCTGCGCTATTTTCATCTTTCTATATTACCACTCGCAGGGAGTAAAAAAGCACGGCTTTTTCGGATACTTGAAAACATTCACCGGCCCGGCCTGGTGGCTAGGCTGGCTGTTCGCACCCATCGAAATCATTTCCCATTTTTCTCGGCCCATGTCCTTGACTGTCCGGCTTTTCTGCAATATTTTCGGTGAAGACCTGGTGATCATCATCCTGGTCTCGTTGGTTCCCTTTTTCGCCCCACTGCCCATGATGGCCATGGCCATCTTCACATCTTTGCTACAGGCTTATATCTTCATTATGCTGTCGTCGGTCTACTTGGCCGGCGCCATCGCATCGGAACACTATTAAAGGAGGAAAATGTTTATGAGAAAAAAATCAATTCTAGTCGTCGCCGGTTTGCTGGCCCTGACCGCGGCTCTGCCGGCGCAGAGCCCTGACAAAACCATGTCCGTCACTACACTGTTTTTCTGGACCATCCTTATCGGCAGCGTTTGTCTGACCGTGGCGGCCATGATGGGTATTTTCGGCCAGTCCAAGGCTTTCTGCAATGCATCAGACAACATTGCCCGCAACCCGGCTGCAGCCAATTCCATCCGCGGCCTGCTGATCATCGCCCTGGCCCTGATGGAATCCCTGGTTATCTACGTCCTGCTCATCGATCTGATTCTGTTTTTCGTCAGGTGGGGCAACTACACGGTGCGTTAACTTCACCATACAAGGGGAAGGCGCGGGGCCTTCCCTTTTTTTCTCCAATGAAAAACAGGAAAAGCATCTTAGCGCCATTGAAAATTCTGAAAAGCGCCTTACTGGCGCTGAAGTGCTTTTTGCACGAAAACGGCATCGACAAGTCCTCTATCCTGGCTTACTATTCGATCTTTTCGTCATTTTTCCTGCTGATATTTTTTTCCTACCTGTTCAGAGGATTCATGGGCACTCCGGACAACGCCCTGCAAAATATCTATCCATTTTCACCTGAGTTCTTCCAGCAGATCGCTCCGGTTTTTTTCAGGCATGCCGCCGAATTAACCGACAGAATCGGCGACCTGGGACTGTTCGGACTGGGAGTGTTTTTTTTCATGGGCATACTGGTATTTAAAAAAATCGTCCAGTTCGTCAACGATATGTTTTTCATCAATACCAAACGCAGCTTTTTCATCAAACGCATCAAGGAATTCGGACTCCTCCTCATCGTCGGCATCCTGATCGTATCTTCTTTCTTATTGACCGGGCTGATTTCGACCATTACCACTGTTTTTAAAGAATACGAGGCCACAAGAAACTACATCGATTACACTTTGGTTCAGGCAACCAACGGATTTCTCATCAAATATCTCCTGCCATTCCTGATCACTCTGTTGTTTTTTTACATTCTGTTCAAATGGATCCCGGAAAAAAAAGTCGCTGTCAGGGCGGCGTTCACGGCGTCACTGTTTTCAGCCCTATTGTGGGAAACGGTCAAAAGGGCATATACTTACTATCTGGTGCATGTGTCCTTGCTGAGAAAAATGCAGGATCCGATCGTGGCCATTATCCTGTTCGGATTCTGGATGGAGCTCACCATGGGCATCATGCTCTATGGAGCCAAAATGACCTATCTTCTGGACAAGGAGAAAAATGCCTGAATTGAAAGAAATTGCCGCCCTGATCGGCGGCGTACTGCGCGGAAACGACTCCCTTGAAATCAAGGGAGTCCAGGCGCTGGCCGTGGCCGGTCCGAACGATATCGCCTTTGTTGCCAGAAAAAAGGAAAACCCCGATATCTCCTGCCTACAAGCCGGCGCCCTGATCGTAGCCGAGGGTAGTCCGATCGCTTACGCCAACCTGGTTTTTGTCTCCGATCCCCAACTGGCCTTTGCCCGGCTGTTGGAATATTTCAATCCCCGCGTCCCTTTCTGCACGGGCATCGCCGCCAACGCCGATATTTCCGCAAAGGCCCGGCTGGGAGGCAACGTCAGGGTGGGCCCCTTTTCGTTTGTCGGCGCCGACAGCCAGATCGGAGCCGACACGGAAATTCATGCCAATGTGACCATCTATCACAATGTCAAAATCGGCCGTGAATGCCTGATCTATTCCCAGGTGGTCATCCGCGAAAACGTGGAAATCGGCGACCGGGTGATCATCCACCCCGGGGCGGTCATTGGGGCCGATGGCTTCGGTTTCGGACGCAGCACCGACGGTTCGGCGGTGAAAATTCCCCAGAAAGGCAAAGTGATCATCGGCGACGGTTGCGAGATCGGCGCCAATACCTGCATCGACCGCTCGACTATCGAGGAGACGGTCCTGGCCGAGAACGTGAAATTGGACAATCTGGTGCAGATCGGCCACAATGTCCACATCGGTAAAAACACGGCGATTTCCGCACAAACAGGCATTTCCGGTTCCACGCGGATCGGCGCCCAGGTGATCATGGGCGGGCAGGTGGGCCTCGCCGATCATATCCAGATCGCCGACGGGGTCATGATCGCAGCCAAATCCGGTGTCACCGGATCGGTTAAAACCAGGATGATCGTTGCCGGTATTCCGCATCAGGAGATCGGCTCTTGGCGCAAGAACATGGTTTTGGCCAGGAATCTGGCGGAGTGGAAGGATAAATTGCGTCTCATCGAAAAGAAAATCAAGGAATTGGAGGGAAAATGAAAAAAAATATTTTTGTTTTGATCTTTTTGCTGGCGGCAGTGCTGTTTGCCAAGCCGACCATCAAGTTCAAAAACGCGATCCTGGATTTCGGCGAAGTGAACAGCGGCAAAATCGTGGACATCAATTTTGAATTCGAAAATACGGGCACGGACATTCTTCACATCAAGAAAGTCATTCCTGCCTGCGGCTGCACCACCGCCGCCTTGACCAAAAAAGATTTCCAGCCCGGAGAAAAAGGAACGATTTCCAGCAAATTCAATACCAGCGGCTATAACGGCAAGGTCGTCAAAACCATCACCGTGACCAGCAACGATCCCGATGCTCCAGAAATCCGCCTGACCATAAGCGGCACCGCATCCATGAAGGATTTTGCCCAAGCAGACCTCCAACCCGACCATTTCACCTTCGGCAGCGTCAGTATCGGAAAAACCTACATGCGCAAGCTCAACCTGAGCAACAGCGGCAACATGGACCTGCGCATCCTCGAAATCAGCTGCAGTCCAGAGGTTTCAATGGAGTTCAAGACCAATGTTCTTCCCGCCAAAAAGAGCAGCGAAATCACCCTCCACTTCACCCCTTTCGAAAAGGCAAGCTTCAACAGCATGGTCAAGATCCGCACCAACGACTATCGCAATCCTTACATCTTCATCAGGCTGGAAGCCCAGGTCGATTGATCATCGTTCCGCGGCGTATTTTTCATGCAGCTGGTGCAGGTTGAACAGATAAGAACCGGGTTCGGCGCCAAGCTTTTTCGCCTTGCTGCGGATTTGGGCCAACCGCCTTTGCAGAACCGGGTCCGAGGCCGGAAGGCCGTCCAGTTCATGGATGAACACAAGCGCAGCCACATATTCAGGTTCAAGGTCCAATGCGGCCTCTGCCAGGCGTCGGGCTTCCTGAAGGCGTCCGAACTCACGCAGCACAATCGCCTGTTGCAGTTTTAGAAACGGCTTGAAAGGATCATTTTTTTCGGCCCGGCGCAGGGGCGCCAGGATCTCTTCGCCCAAAGCCGGGTATTGATCTGATTTGGCCAATAAATCCCTGAACAGCGCCGATTCCAATAAAAGGGCGGAATTGCCGTAACCATCCAGTTTTTGGGCCAGGCGCAGACTGGCCACAGCATCGGTCCAGGCCTCCAGGTTAGCTTTAGTTATGGCGAAAGAACTCAGTAATGCAGCTTTGGCCAGGGGCACCCTTTCGTCCAGGGGACTGAAAAGCTCCGCACGCTGGAGCAGGGCAAAATGACGCACTATGTTTTTTTCCCGGGAAGCCGAATTCAGAAAGCGGTCGGCAAAATATGGACAAATGTACAGCGTCAACACCAAAAAAATCACAAAAACCGAAAAAAAGACCCGCAAGTCGGGCTGAAGTGATACAAATTTTTGCCGCACGAAAAGAAAATCATGCAGCAGCAAAAATACAACCAAAATGAAGAAGAAATTGAAAAAGCAATTGATCAGAAGCATCTGCAGCAGTAAAAAACCCAGCAGCAGTTTCGGCAGATCGAACCAGGGGGGCGAGAGCATGCGCCGGATGGCAAAAAAGAGGAAGGCCAGGACCAGGACCAGCCCGGGCAGGCCGTTTTCAGCGATGATCTTCCAATAATCACTGTGCGGCGATTCGGGAAGTTTGCCATAGCGTGCCGGCCCTTTTTCCTGGGGGAAATTAAAGCGTTTGGCCGCTTCCATGAACAGGTCGGGACCGACCCCAACCCAAAAATGATGGCGGAACATGCGCGCCGACATGCTCCATATGTCCAGGCGGTTCAAAACATAGGGGTCCTGGTGCAGCGAATGCCCCACCATGCGCCGCAGGGGATTGGGCAACAGCACCAGCAGCACCAAGATGGAAAAAAAGTAAACCAACCACCGTTTCTTCCGTGCAAGGATCATGGCCGCGGCGAACAGGGCCAATCCCAGAAAAGCAGCCTTGGAAGCACTGATGATCACGGCCGTGAAATTGAGCCCCAGCAGAACCAGATCGGCATGACTGTATCTTTGCAGCAGGGCATGGAGGAAAACCAGGGCGGCCAAAGCCGAGACAATGCCTTGCAGAATGGGATTTTTAAAAATTTGCTCGGCCGGGCCGCTGCCGCCCCGTAATACAAAGAAAATTAGCACGACCAGGGAAGAAACTGAAATCATCACGGCCAGCAAACGCAGATAGCTGCCTGTGTCGCTTTTTTCCAAATAAAAAAGGATGAACCACAACGACACCAGGAGAATATCGCCGACAAACAAAAGCGATTTGAAGGGATACGGCGAAAAAAAAGTGCTGAAAATGAAAATGGCGTTGAAGCAGAGCAGGAAAGAGGAAAACCGGGTCAGGGCAATATTTTTAATCGTGACGACCTTCCGCAAAGTAAAGGCAGCCAGCAACAAAGCGAAGCCAAGAAAATACAAATAGGATTGCTTGGCGGGAAAAAGCAGTGCCCACCCTGAAAGGATTGAAAATTCAATTGCCTGAAAGCGCGGGCTACCTGGCAAAATTTGCTTGAATAAATTCATGCCACCTCTGGTATTTCCTGTTTTTCTTGTCGGCGGCGGCTGCCTGGCGGGCGTGAACCAGCGCAGTCAGGTAGGCGCCGCGGCGCTGGGCCGCTTGCGAAAGCCGGTAATTGGCATACGCTTGTTCCGGATAAATTTGCAACACTTTTTTAAAAATCCGCTCAGCCTCAGAGAAATTATTTTGCTGCCAGGCAATATGGGCCAGCCCCAGCCAGGAGCGGTAAGCCCAGGGATTGAGAGCCAGGGCTTGACGGTAATGGGCTTCGGCCTGGAAGTGGTCCTGCCGGCTTAGCCATAGATCACCGGTTTTCTGTTGTCCGGCGCTGGTTTCGTTGACCAGCAGTACGGCCGCCAGCAAAAAGACAGCAGCGACATGGCGCGGCCGCGCCGGGCCCTCCACCCTGGTGATCTGGGAAAACACCACGGCAAAACTGATCCCGGCCGCGAAAAAGTAATTGCCCACATCGAAAATATTGAATAGCAGGATCAGGATGGCAGCCGACGCGAACAAGGCGTTTTCAGGGTGCAATAAGTTTGCCAGGTTTTTTTTGAGGAAAGGAAAGGAAATGGCGATCAGCAAAAGGAACAAGGGAATTCCGCATTCCGCCGCCAATTGCAGGAAAAAATTGTGGGCGTAGATGGAAGCGGGTTCGCCCGGATAAACATGCGCCGGCACCGCGGTTTCGTAATTACCCAGCCCCACGCCCAGCAGCGGCGCCGCGGC
>DATKZA010000080.1:0-8312 GCA_035528155.1 Patescibacteria group bacterium
GTGGCGATACCGATCATCAGCAATATCGGGATTGCCATATAGCGATAGACGTCGAGCAGGGAAGCGCCGAAATACTCGTTGGTCAGCACCAGGCAGAGATGGAGCGGCGAAACCAGGATGCCGGCGAAGCCGATGACGTAAATGTACAAAGAAAGATAAAAATAATTGGGCAGATGCTGGATAAGGGGCAGGAGCACCGGGAAAGCGATGGCGATGTAGGCCGTGTTCACGCCGGTAAGGAAGGCCACGGTGAAGGAAACCAAAAAAATGAAAAGCACGGCCAGTCCCAGGGAGATGTCCATGGTCTTGATGGTGTCGAAGGCCGACGAGATCTGGATGATGCGCTGAAAGACGATGACCGAGGCGATGACCAGCAGGCTGCGGATCGTGGCCTTGGCGAACAGGATGGCGGCGATCTCCCGCGGCCCGACTTTTTTCCATACGCTCAAGAACACGGTGACCAGCAGCAGCGCCCAGTGCAGCGGCAGCGGCAGCAGGGGGGGTATTTTCACGAAGAAAAGCAGGATAACGGCCAGTATCGGCCAGGTGCCGGCAATGAAGTCGCGCACCGTGGCGTGGATGCCGTTGGGCGCGCCCGGGCGTTCCCTGGGGATGCCGTGGCGGCGAAAATACCAGAAGGAGACGCCGAGGCCGGCGGCGATATGCAGGATCGAAAAAGGAAGCTGGAAGAGGATGATCCGGCGCATGGGGATGCGCGACATGGTCTGGAAAAGCAGCAGGCCGGCATAAAGCGGCCAGATCAGCTCCCAGTCGTGGCGGAACCAGAAATTGAGGAAAGCGTTGAAGGCCGGTTTCAGCTTCATCTTAGTGGTGGAGACCTCGACCAGCGGCGCCGAGAGCAGCGCCCCCCCGGGCATGGGCAGGAAGCCGATGATGGCCGGCGAGACCATGGCCACCAGGCGCTTGTCGCGGATCATGGTATTGAGCGATTCGATCAGTCGGTCGTACATGCGCCGGCTCTTCTGCACGGCGCCGATATATTGCACCAGGACGATGATCAGGAACAACTCCAGGGTCTGGGGATCACTCACCCCGGCCCAGGCACTCCCGGCGGCCTTCGGCAGCTTGATCCCGAACAGGGCCACGGTGAGCAGGGTGATGATGAAAACGGCCAGGGAGAGGTCGACCTTCCAGCGCAGCAGCAGGATGAGCAGGACGACCAGCAGCAGGAATTTGGCGGCGAGTAGCATTCCCGAGCTCGCGCGATCTAAGAACGCTTGATGTTGGGCATTTCCAGGCCGTAGCCCTTTTTCCGGTCATCGGCCTTGAGCAGGAAAGCCACATAGACGGCGATGACGCCGAAGCAGAGAAAAATGATCATGGGTAGAGTGTAGTTATAGGCGACCTTGCCGTCCACGCTGGGCAGCCTGCAAAAGCGGTCCAACACCCAGCCGATGAGGTAGGGCACGCCCATCAGGCCGATGTTCTGAATGAAGAAGATCATCGAGTAGGCCGTGCCCAGTTGCTTTTCCGGGATCAGCTTGGGCACGGAAGGCCACATGGCGGAAGGCACCAGGGAGAAGGCCACTCCCAGGAGCAGCATGGCTCCCACGGCCACCAGCCAGTGAGAAAACGCAGGAATCGCGAAAATGATGTGCACAAAGACCAGCAGGAAAGCGCCGAGGATCATGATGGATGCCCCTTTCCCCTTGCGGTCATAGATGGTGCCAAAAACAGGCGTCAGCAGGATATTGCCGAAGGGCAGCAGGGCCGGGATGAGCCCCGCCAAGCTCTCGCTCACATGGTACTTCTGCACCATAAGGTCCGTGGCATAGTCCAGAAAGGGGAACACGCCTGAATAAAAAATGAGGCAAAGAAGCGCGATGAGCCAGAAGCCCTTGTTCTTCAGGATTTCCAGGATATCCTTGAGCTTGAAGGCATCTTCCTTGGCAACCGCCACCTGGGGTTCGGAAGCATCCAGCTTTTTGTCCATCCCGCAGTAGAGGATAAAGGCGATGGTGCCCATGACCAGCAGAACGAGACCCAGGAAAGCTACCGCTGCCACGCCATATTTCAGGGCGATCGGCATGGCCGCAGCCAGGCCGACGGCAGTGCCCATGCGCGCTCCGGCAAGCTGCAGCCCCATGGCCGTGGCCAATTCCTTGCCCTTGAACCATTTGACGATGACCTTCGACACCGTGATCCCGGCAACTTCAACCCCCATGCCGAAGAAGGAAAATCCAATGGCGGCGCCCCACACCTGGGTCTTGATGGGGAAACCCGAGACGAGTGCGAACCAGCATATGGCGACACCAAAGACCATCACCAGGGAAGCCAGGATGCCGGTAAAGCGCACGCCCTTCTTGTCGAGGATGATGCCGCCGATAATGAGCATGAAAGCGAACACATTGAGCCAACCGTAAGCGCTCTTGAAGAAACCAAAATCCACACTGGTCCACCCGGTAGCGACAAGGGCGGTCTTGAAGGCCGAGGTGGCCTTGTCAAAGTAATAGCCACAGAACATGATGATGGACACGACGCCCAGGGCGGACCAGCGGGCAGCCGCGGAATCGCGCAGAGATTTTTTCATTGCTTCAACCATGTAAAACTCCTTATAAAAGCACTGTTTCTGGAAAAATCCAATGTTTCCATGGATATTATATGAAAAACGCGCCGAGAAGACAATCCCTGGCGATCAGTCCCGGCGGCCGATCAATCCCCGATAACAGCGGATCACTCTACTCCATCTCCTGGAACCAGCCGTCCTCCAGGCCGAGCCTCAACGCTTCGTCCCTGACCTCGCGGTACTCGTCGGGGCGCAAACGGCGGTCAAAGGGCGGCCGCCCCAGGGCGCGGTGGGCCGGGAAATACTGGCTCATCAGGCTGAGCCAGGCATCTTTGAAATCGCTGGCCGCAATGGTCCGCAACACTTCCAGGGAGTTCTCCACGCTGCCGGGGATGATCAGGTGGCGGATCACGGTGCCGCGCACCGCCACATTATTTTCATCCGTCTGCAGCGGCCCCGTCTGCCGGAACATTTCGGCGACCGCAGCCGCGGCATGCTCGAAATAATCTCCGGCAGCCGACAGCTTCAGCGCTAGTAGCCTCGAGCTTTCGGAAGGCCCGTACTTCAGGTCGGGAAGGTAGATATCCACGACACCTTCCAACTGGGCGATCACCTCAGCCCTATCGTAGCCGCTGGTGTTGTAGACCAGCGGGATATCTAGTCCCTTGGCGCGGGCGATCTCCAGGGCGCTTATGATGTGATGAAGGTAGGGTGTCGGCGACACCAGGTTGATATTGTGGCTGCCCCGGTTTTGCAGCGATAAAAAAATTCCGGCCAGCTGTTCAACCTGATAAAACTCACCGTGAAAGAGCTGTGAGATCGGGTAATTCTGGCAGAACAGGCAACTCAATGTGCAGCCGGAAAAAAACACCGTGCCCGAGCCCCGGTAGCCGGAAATCGGCGGCTCTTCGCCGAAATGGAGGTTGTGCGAGGCGATCTTGACTTTCCGGCCCGCCCGGCAGACGCCGGGATGGTTGTTTTGACGATCGGCGCCGCATTGGCGCGGACAGAGGCGGCAGGGACTGAAACGATCCGCAAAAAACTCGCGCTTCAAGCGCCATTCGGCAGCGGAAAGTTCAAGGTAAGAGGGAGGGCTCAGCCGTTCCACTCGAAATCTTTGCCCAGGAACACCTGGCGGGTCTTTTCCTCCTGCACTACCTGGGCCGGAGTGCCGGAACTCAGGATATTTCCCTTGTGGATGATGTAGGCCAGGTCGGTGATGTAAAAAGTGTCCTTGACATTGTGGTCGGTGATGATGATGCCGATGCCCCTGGCCTTGAGCTTTAAAATGATGGTCTGGATATCCATGATGGTGATGGGATCGATGCCGGTGAACGGTTCGTCCATAAACAGGAAGCGCGGCGCCATGATCATGGAGCGGGCAATCTCCAGGCGCCTTTTCTCCCCGCCCGACAATTGGTGGGCCAGGGAGTCCTTGACCGCCAGCAGGCCGAAATCAGCCAGCAAGTCCAAGGCTTTCTGCCGGGCCTCGTCAGTGGGGCTGTGCATCTCCAGCACCATGAACAGGTTGTTGAAAACCGTGGCTTTCATGAAAACCGAATGCTGCTGGGGAAGGTAGATCAGCCCTTTGCGCGAGCGCTCGTAAGACGGGATGCCGTTGACGTTCTCACCATTGAGTTCAACGCTGCCGCTGTCGGGCTTGACGATGCCGGCCATCATCAGGAAAGTAGTGGTCTTGCCCGCCCCGTTGCGACCCAGCAGGGCAGTGATCTTCCCGGACTTGAATTCCAGGTTGATGCCGTCAACCACGGAAACACGATTGTAGATCTTGGTCAGGTCGCGCGTCAGCAGCCGGTCCATCACAATCCGAGTTCAGCGGAAATTTTTTGCATGGCGCCCAGGCACAGCTGCAGAAATTCGTCCAGGGTCATTGCCAATTTGATGCAGCCTTGCATCTGCTCGCGCGAGGCCCCCTTGGCAAAGGATTTCTCCTTGAAGCGTTTTTTCAGGAACGGCAGGTCCAGGCTTTGCAGTTTCTTTTCCGGATGCATAAGGGCGCAGGCAATAATGAAGCCGCTGGCCGGATCGATGGTCAGCAGGGAGATATCCATTTTGGAGCTGGGTTCGACGCGCATATTGTGGGACTTGATGGCATGAATGATTTCCTCCGGCAGGGCATGGGCGGTCAGCATCTCAGCCGTTTTTTCGGTATGTTCAGCCGGATTTTGAACCGTGTATTCGTAGTCCAGGTCGTGCAGCAACCCGGCCAGCGCCCACGGCTCCTGTTCCTGGCCGAAATGGACGGCAAAATCCTTCATGCAGGCCTCAACGGCCAGGCAGTGTTTGACCAGGTTGCGGTTTTTCAGATGCTGCTGCAGCAGTTCCAATGCTTGCTCGCGTGTCATGGAGATCTCCTTTAAAATCAGGATTATATGATGGCGGATGCGATTATGCAAGAGCTCTCCGGATTGTTTCATCAGGATGCTTGTGATAAAATATGATCTACATAATGAGAATCGAGAGATTCACCCAAGGAGGAAAACATGGCCCAAGAGCAAGCGAAGGTTCCAGCCAAGGAAAAGGAGCCGGAAAAAAATTCCAAGAAATTCTATTACGTCATCGGCGCCCTGGCCCTGGTGATCGTCGTACTGGCCTATTTCATCTTCAAAGGACCGGCAGGCCCCCAGCTCTCACCAAAAATGAAGCAGATGGAAGAAACCGTTCAGCAGATCCAGCAACTGGAGTCGAGCATCCAGGAAAAGCAGAACGAAGTTTTCGATATTTTAAGCGATTACAAAACAAAGACCGGCGAAGAACTCCCCGAAGTCAACATCATGAACCTCTCTCCCGAGCAAAAAAAGGTCCTGGAAGAAAAGATAAAAAATGAGAAAGACGTCTCAATCAAATCGCTTCTCCAGGATATCCTGGACAAGAACAATGATATCCATAACCTGAACGCCAGGGTACAGGAGCTGGAAGCGCTGCTGCCAAAGCCGCACATGGTGGAAAAGGGAGAGAACCATTACCAGATCGCCATGAATTTCCTGCTCAATGAAAAAGGCGTGGACAAGGCCCGGGCCATGGAGCTGGTAGAAAGGACCCTGCTGTTCGAGCCGATCGTTCCCGGCTTCAAGATCTGGAACTTCTATGCCGAAGACGAATATGGCACTTTTATCACCCAGGGCAGCGCCCCCATCTCCCCCAACCAGATCCAGAGAAAAGTGAAAAAGGAGCTGGTCGACGCCAAGGACAAAGCCATCGCCGAAAAGGAAAAATTGCAAAGTGACATCACCGAAATGGAACTCCGGCGCAGCGAGCTGATCTCCCAGTTGGACCTGCTCAACCAGGAAAAACAGAACATGCTGGGTAAAATGAGCAATCTCAACGATCAGAACCAGGAAATGCAGGCCGCCCTCAATTCCATCTATTTTGCCATGGATCTGCGCAAAAACCTGACGAAAAAAGGCATCATCAAGGGTGGTTTCCTGCGCTCCACCAAGCTGCAGAAAATCGACATCGCCATGTTCGACCGCTCGTTGGACCTGCGTGGTGATCCCAAGATCACCGCCGCCGCGGCCGATTTCCAGATCGGCAAGATCAAGGACGTCACTATTTATCCAAGCTATTTCAAAAAGGATAGGGATTATAAAGTCGAATTTGACGAAGCCGGCCAGATCATGACCATCACCATCCTGGATATCAAGAAATTCATGAGCGAAAAGATCGCCATCGCCATCGAATAAGGCAAACACGGTCGCGGGACGCGCCAACAAACGCGTCCCGTTTTTTTTAAGGACAGATTCAAAAACCAATGATCGGGAAAGTGCATGCCATGGCCAAGGGCGGCGCCGGTATCATTCACGAATCAGGCAAAACCATATTCATCCCCGGCGTCATCGCCGGAGAAACTGTGGAATATGCCGCCTTAAACCGGCGGCAATCGGTGTGGCAGGGAAAACTGCTGCAGGTGATCGAAGCTTCGCCTCGACGGGTCGAACCGCCCTGCCCCCACTATCATGAATGCGGCGGCTGCAACCTGCAGCACATGAGCTATGATGAGCAACTGCGCAGCAAAAGCGAAATACTGCTGGCCAACTTGAAGAAAATCGCCGGCTTGGTTTTTCCCGCCCCACTGAACATTTTGTCTTCCCGGCCCTGGCGTTATCGCAGCAAGAGCGAATTCCAGGTCCGCGACGGCATGGGCGGATTTTTTAAAAAAGAGTCGCATCAGGTAATTCCCATCCAGCAGTGCCTGCTGGTACCGGAGGTTGTGGAAGCCCATTTTCTCGCCCAAGGCCAAGCTCTCAGCAACTATGCCAACGCCCGGCTACGGGTCATCAGCAACGGCCGGGAACTCGCCTCCCGGCTGGCAACTCCAGGCGGGTCGAGCGCCTGGCTCAGTCGCGAGCGTTCGGTCCGCTTCGAAGTTGGCGCTTACGCCTATCAGATCTCCCCTGATAATTTTATCCAAGCCAACCTTTTTCAGCTGCAGTCCATGCTGGATCTGATTGAAAAAACCCTGGACAGCATGAATGCGGACACGGCTGCCGATCTCTTCTGCGGCTGCGGCTTCTTCACTCTACCGCTGGCCAGCCACTGCCAAAGCGTTCTGGCCCTTGAAAACGACCCGCAAAACCTGGCGGTTCTGCGCGCCAACCTGGAACTGAACCGGGCCGGTAACGTCCGCGTCGTCCAGGCCGACGTGTTGCAGGCCGACCTGCCGCCGGCCGGGCTATACGTAGTGGATCCGCCGCGCGGCGGTTTGTCAACCAGGGTCATAGCCGCCATGGCCGCAAACAGCGCGGAAGCCGTTATTTATTTTTCCTGTGATTCGGCCACCTGGGCCCGCGACCTGCGGCTGTTCTCCGCCCATGGCTTCCAACTGCAGGAATTGCGACTGCTCGACAATTTTCCCCAGACCGATCATTTTGAAATTTTTTCGGTCTTGAAAAAGAAATGAATAGATCCCGGCCGCAGGAATTATTTCATAAAAAGCAATCCATATATCTTTTCAGGTGACATTCCGTTTTTTTTGGCGATTTCGCTTAGGGTCTCGCTCAAAGCACGGAGTTGCAAGCCATTGGCCCCGGCATTGCGCAAAACCCGTTGCTCGGAAATCCCGGACAAGGCGCAGAGGCTGGCCAGCGAAAGTTTGCCGGCGTCGGCAACGGGCGGGGCGAGAGTCACCACAGCGGATCCGCTCTTGAATATTCCGCGCCAACCGATAATCCATTGGCAGGGCAGCCACTCGCTGATGGTGCCAATCAGGATCAGCACGGTCAGCAGCGCCGCGGCGAAGAACTCGCGGAACACAGCCATGCCTTTGAAAACCATTCCGAATTGCTTTTTTTTCAGCCGGCAATAGGCGGTCAAGGTGCGCCAATTGTAGAGCAAATGGATTGAGGCACTGATAACCAAAACAAAAACGAAAACCGTGTGCACCCCCTCCCACTGCTTCTTGTTCAGCCCCAGCGCCGACCAGCCGGTCCAAGCTGCCAGACTGCCTTCGGGGCGCAGGAATAAAATGAGGCCCGACAGGACACTTAGCAAAAATGAAAAGGTCAGCCAAAAAGCGGTAAAGGCGCGGAAGCGGAAAGCAATTTCTTTGTTGATCATGAAATGTCCATGTTTTGAAGTTCCGAGGAAAATGAATTGTAGCAGAAAAAAAGATCAATGTACAACCTGCGCATTGCCTCATCAAAAATCTACTTGAAGAGGGTATCGTTGACTCATATAATAATCTACCTGAACGAAAACGCTTATGCAAGGACCGGTTTGATATGATTGATGGCATAAACGGTTCTCCCTTTGTTTTTTTCATAGA
>DATKZA010000081.1:0-2942 GCA_035528155.1 Patescibacteria group bacterium
TCCAGTGCATAAAAAACGCCCTTGTCGGACTGGATCTGTTCCTGAAACATCATCTGCAGGAAGACCAGGTCGAATTTTTTGATCTTTTCATGCAGGAAATCGATCTCGCTGCTGAACGAATTCCAGGACTGGTCGCTGCTCATATGATCGCCGCCATAAAAAATAGTCAATCCGTCAACTTTTACCGCAAAGCCCACCCCGAAGCCGTTTGACCTGATTGTTGAAATTTCCAAATCCTCCAATTTTTTTTGCTGGCGCGGCCCGATATAGACAAATGCGGAATCTTTGATTTTGTCCTCGCCTGATATATAGGTGATATCCTTAATGGCTTTCTTCCAGGACAATATGGTATCGATGCGATCCGGATCCCTGAAAAACGGCAGGAATACGAACACCTTCTGATCCCGAATCTGCTTGGGATCGATCTCGCCGCTGGACAGGCAGGGGAGGATGGCGGGCGGCAGGGCAAAGCTGTCCACTTGATCGTAATCGTAATCAAAGATCAACAGGCTGCTTTTGGTTTTGATCACCCAGCCGGTATGGAACAAGTGCCAGATGACGGCCTGCTTTTCCCGTAGCTTTTTCCCAAGCAGCAATGCATCGCTCAGGTCCTGGGCGTCTTTCTCCCTGAGATAATCGGCTGTCGGCTTCTGGCCGCAGTCCAGCGCCATGCGCAGGGGAGTGACTCCGCGGACTCCTCTGGCATTGATTTCTGCCCCCCGATCCATCAGAAATTTGGCAATCTCCAGATGGCCGTTTTTTACGGCAAGGTGCAAGGGTGACCAACCTCTTTCATCTTTCAAATTCAAACTTTTGGGAATTTTTTCGACAATATTTTTTACTCGAATTAAATCTCCGCTTTCCGCAGCCAGATGCAATGGCTTCAACAAGGGGACGATTTGCGCATGACCCCTCTCTATCGCCAGGTCCAGCGGTCTCTTTCCCAGTTGATCCGCGGCATAGATGTCGGCGCCATGGTCGATCAGAAGTTTGACGATTTTAATATTGCCGC
Organism: Patescibacteria group bacterium; assembly: GCA_035528155.1. Lineage (GTDB taxonomy): Bacteria > Acidobacteriota > Aminicenantia > UBA2199 > UBA2199 > UBA2199. The sequence goes on from DATKZA010000081.1 coordinate 1,013, forward strand.
CATATACGGCGTCATGAAGGGGAGTGTATCCACTTGTTGAGGTTGGTTGAATCTCCGCGCCCCGGGAGAGGAACAATGAAACGATCTCCTCCTGATTGGTCAGCACGGCCCAGTGCAGGGGGGTATAGCCGCTTTCGTTGCGTTGATCCAGCTTTTTTGTTTCATTCAGGAAGCGAACCACCTTCTCCTTGTCACCGGCAGCCACGGCTGCAAAGAGTTGCGGTTGATACTTGCCGTCGGCTTTTCCTGATTCTTTCTTGCTTTCACTCTGATTTTTGGAACAGGCGGGAGTCATAATGGTCAGAATAGACAAAACAATCCATAATACTCTGCATTTCAAACTCATCTGGCTGCTCCTCATTTTATTACGCTTCGGTTTTCATTCTATGCTTAATGCTGCATCCATTCAATCGGCCTGGGCGAGTTCCTGGGGACCGGGCGGGGCCAAGATGTTGGCATTTTGTCCCGAGGCTGGGTTTCCGCTTCCAGGTTTATAAAACGGCGGAAATTGAAAAATAGATTCAGGAAAATCGTTGTTGTGCAAATTATTTTTCATCGTGGTTTGATTCTGCCGGTTTTTCACCATGATCGGCAAGGGGCGATGTTCTGCCCCGATGACCGGAATGCGCCCGGCCAAATTCAGGATGTACTACTGTTATAGTTGGAAGCTGTCACCCGGATTGGCGGCGGTCATGAAAACGGTGGTATCCGCTTTTTTTCTTTTGAGTTGGTTAAGAACCTTTCTTTCCAAAGCTTCGTGACCGAAAACAAAGACGGCCCTGGCGCCCAGCACGGAAGCTTCCAGGTATGCTTCCCTGATGCCGTTGGCGATTTCCGGGCCGATCCCGGCCGGACTGCCGAGGAACAGGATGTCCGGTTCGATCTTGTTTTCACGAAGGGTTTTAATGACTGCCACATCGCGTTTATAGGTCAGGTAGTTGTCGCAGATGCCTGTAATCCAGGCAATGGTCAGGCCTTCGATCTCCATCAGGTAGCAGAGGTTTTGCTCAATGGCGGGAACCACCGTGAGATGGAGATCATCAAGGATCAGGGTCTCTCCGGGTTTGGGGAAGTGTACTTTTTTCAATCCATACTGGTTGTATCTCTCGCGGTGGGTGCTGTTGAAAACAAAGGTGATCTGTTCTTTGGCCTGCGGGATGGCCAGCAGGGGATTCGATCCGGTCAGGGAATAGCGCTCTTTGACGGGATGATAATCGGGATCGATAGAGAAGACGTTCCTGTTTTTCGCGAAGATCTCCGCCGTGATGTGCCCGTTCAGCAAGGATGCGTCCCTGGCTGCGGAGCCGATCTCGGAATAGCCGAGAACAAGAACACTGCTTTTCGTGATCACTGCCCAGCTTCCGTTCTGCAGCTTGACGACCCGCGCCGCGCCGGGCTTTGCCTCGACTTGTCCACTCTCGGCGCCGAGGGACCGGTCTTTGCTGTTTCCCGCCTGGGCTCCATGGTCTTTTAGCCGCTTCGCCGCTGCCAGATTGCCGTAACGGTAAGCGTAATCGAGGGGAGTGCATTCGCTCTTGTCCTTTTTATTGACCTCCAATCCCTTTCGCAGGAGGAGCTCGATCATTTCTTCATGCCCCGCGATCGCGGCAAGATGAAGCAGTGACCTTTCAAGAAACGCATCCGTGGTGAAAGCATCCGCGTCGTGCTGCAGAAGTTTTTTCGCGCATTCCATATTTCCGTCTCTCACGGCGATGCTGAGCGGGGTTCTGCCGAGAAAATCAGGCACGTCGATTTCCGCTCCGGCCTGGATCAGATAGTCAAGGTATTCCGGGTTGTGGTTCAGCACCGCGAAGTAGAGGGGCGTGGTCAGTGAATTGCACTGGATGTGGATGTCGGCCCCCTTCTCGATCAGAAAGCGGCTCATCTCGAACTGGTTGGCGAGCGAGGAGTGGATCAGGGGGGTGGCTCC
>DATKZA010000082.1:0-4148 GCA_035528155.1 Patescibacteria group bacterium
TCGTTGCCCCGCTGCGATTCGGGTATGAGTTCTTCCACCACCACGAAGATCATGGCCCCGGCGGCAAAGGACAGGGCATAGGGCAGCAGGGGTTTGACGAGCAAGACCAGCAGGGCGCCCGCCACCCCGGCGACCGGTTCGACGAACCCCGACAGTTGCCCGTACCAGAATGCTTTCAACCGCGAAAATCCTTCGCGGCGCAGGGGGATGGCCACGGCGGCCCCCTCGGGAAAATTCTGCAACCCGATGCCGAAGGCCAGGGCCAAGGCGCTGCCCAGCGCCGCCGGCGACCAATTTTGGCCCAGGGCGCCGAAAGCGACGCCCACCGCAAGTCCCTCGGGTATGTTGTGCAGGGTGATGGCCAGGATGAGCAAGGTGCTCCGCTGCCAGGAGGTCTTGATGCCTTCGGCGTTCTTCATCTCCAGCCCCATGTGCAGGTGGGGCAGGATCTTGTCGATGGCCAGCAAAAAGACGCCGCCGCTCAAAAAGCCGGCCACGGCCGGCAGCCAGGGCAAGCCGCCGTCCGCCGCCGACATTTCGATGGCCGGCTGCAGCAGCGACCAGTAGCTGGCGGCGATCATCACCCCGGCGGCGAAGCCCAGCATGGTATTGAGCGTTTTTTTGTTCAGCGCTTTGAAAAAGAACACCGTGGCGGCGCCCAGGGCGGTGACGCCCCAGGTGAACAGGGTCGCCAGCAGCGCCAACAGGATCGGGCTTATACCCTTCAACAACGACACATCCATACCCTGCTCCCGACTTGATTATACTTTGATTTCAGAACCCACTTCCAGCCACCCATCACTCCTCGCGCTGAACCGGCCGCCACTGCTCGGCCCAGCGGATGAAGGGCTGGCCGTAGGCCGCGGTGAAAGCCTCCTCCAGGTCGCTGCCGCCGCTCAGCTTGACCAGCAGGCGGCGCAGCCGCGCCATGCCGTATTCCTCCACCAGGTCTTCCACCACCTGCAGGCTCTCCAGGTAGGCCACCATGGCCGCGCGCGGCTCGCGCGGGAAGCCTTTGGCCAGCAGCTTCAGGGGGATCACCTGGGCGGCGTTGACCGCCTGGTCGCCGCTGCAGTACTGGGCCAGCCCCTCCTGCAGCCAGAACGGGCAGTTGGGCGCCATGGCATAAAGCAGGGCGTGGGTGTACTCGTGCTCGAGCACCCGGCGCAACGCCCGCTCCCGACCCTCGGCTCCCTGCACCGGCACGCGGATCTTGCCGTCGAGCTGGCCGTACATGCCGCCCGCCCACTCCGGGGCGCGGGTGACATCGGAAAAATCCTTGGCCGTGTAGAGGATGACGCTGATCGGCTGCCTGGGGAAATAATCCAATTCCTTGCCGATCTCGGCATAGGCGCTTTTCAAAATGTCCAGCACCGTGTGCTTCATCTCCTCGTGTTCGTAACCGTCGAACAGCACGACGAAGTTCGCGGTGCGGGCATCGTCGTAATTGCGCTGCACCTGGATCTCCTTCTCCAGTTTCGCCTGCATGTCGAGCACTTCTTTATCCATCTGCAGGACCAGGGCGGCCCGAGCCTGTTCCAGCGCCGCAACCAGTTCATTCCGGCGGTAGAGGGCCTGGGCCAGCCACTTGCGCGCGGCGAAATCGTCGGGTTGCAGCTCCAAGGCCGCCTGCAGCTCGTCGGCTGCTTCTTCCCAACGGTCCAGTCGGGCCAGGCAGATGCCGGCGCGGCCGCGGCTGGACGGTTCGGGCGGCGCCAGGCGCCGGTAGGCCGCCAGCGCCTCGTCGAATTTCCCGGCGACGAACAGCGCATCGGCCCATTGCCGGGCCGCGCTCGTTCCGCCGCTGCTGTCGTCTCCGGGCAGCGGCGCTGCCTGGGAATTTCCATCCGTGATTTCCTCAGGCGGTTTTGGTCCCTGGTGAGCGGGCGGATCCGCCGTCGCCGCTAAGCGAGTGGGCGGCGGCTTTGCCGCCGCATCGGCAATTTTGCCCGGGGCAGGGCGACGCAGCAGCAGTGATGCGGCGGCCGCGACCACAACCAGCAGCAGCGGCATCAACAGCAGCCGGCGGCGCTTATTCCTGAAATTCGGGTTTTCCCATGGTTGGCCCATTGTCCATCAATTGTATCCGAAAACGAACGGCATGGGAATGGCAGCGTAGCAAGCCATCGTTTGCTTCGAAAAAATCGGCATCGCTCCTCTCATTTTCCCGCCGCCAAGCCAACCGCCTGGTTGCCGAATCCTCCCCGAGCAGCAAAGACGCTATTTTATTTCATGGACGATCCATACATTCGGCTCAATATATCTTCCGATTTTTTTCTTTTTATCGATGCGCACAGGGACCAGGGCTTTATCGACAATGTAATCACCGGAGCCGGGAAATACCAGGCCTGCCCATTTTTCCCAAGCCGAGATCGAGCCCGATATGTCCATGGATCTTTTGCAAACCCCGACGATCTCGCCGCCGGCTTTTTTGTGCACCCTCAGCCAGGGATCGAACGGCAATCTTTCCTTATTTTGCCAATGGATGTAATCAGCGATCGCTATCAAGGGGTAATTGCGCTTCAATGTCGGCCGCACCGGCAACGCGAGATGATCCATTCCATTGGCTTTGGCGATTTCTTTCATGATTCCCAGCATCTCGAAACTGATGCCCCGGCCCTGGTATTTTTCGTCTATTAATATTTCTATCCCGACAAGAAGATTCGCATCCAAACCGCGCTTGCAATCGGCACATGCTTTTTCCATCGCCCAATCCAGTCCCGAATCGGGCAAGTCCGCAAATGACTTTCGCCAGTGCAAAGGCAGCGCGTTGCCAATGCCGACAATTTCGTCGTGATCGAGCAATGCGAATTGAAAACGCAAAAAATCCGTATACAGTTCGGGCCAATGTTTATTGACCGTTTCATCATGCTGCATGAACTCGGGCCATATTTTTGCACCCAGGGCCTTTTGCAATCCCTCTATCCTGCTTTCTCCGATTATTGTTTCATATTTCATGATCTCATCCTTCATGCTGTTCATCCAGCAAGGTCTTCTGGCCGGATTCGAGGTCCAGCAGGTAGCGCTTGCGCCACAAGCCGCCGCCGTAGCCCACCAGCTTGCCGTCCGCCCCGATGACCCGGTGGCAGGGAATGATAATGGCAATGCGGTTGTCCCCGTTGGCTTTGGCCACGGCCCGGACGGCGTTGGCCTGGCCGATCGCTTCGGCCTGTTCCTTGTAAGAACGGCTGGAACCATACGGTATGGTTCGCAATCCCGCCCATACTCGTTGTTGGAACGGCGTTCCGGGCAGCAGCAGGGGGACGTCGAATTCCTTTCTCTTTCCGGCAAAATATTCTTGCAACTGGACATTCAGCTTGTCAAAGTGTTTGCTGAAGCCGGGGACGCATTCGGCGTTCAGCAACTTGCTCAATCTCTTCAATTGGGTCTCCAGCATTCTCCTGTCGACGAACTCCAGCAGGCAGATGCCTTCGGCGGTGGCCCCGGCCAGCAGCGGCCCCAAGGGAGTCAGGATCCTTGTGGTCGCAATAATTTGTCTCTCCCGGCTTTGGCGCGGAGAGAAGCCGGCCGTTTTTTTGAACTGGTCGGCAAAACCGCTCAATGATTCATAGCCGGAATCAAAAGCCGTGCCGGTGACCTGTTCTCCATGCCGGATCCTGCCGAAGGCCTGACCGATGCGCAAGGCGCGCAAATAGGCCTGGAAGGTCATCTCATGATACTTTTTGAACCAGTAGCGAACCCGGCTGGGTTCCAGACCCCGGTCCCGCAGATCGCTGTCCTTCAGCCTGATCAACGGGTCATTATTGATCTCTTCCAGCAGCGGTTTCAGCCAGCCCGGGGCGGTTCCTTTGGGCTCCAGGGGCGTGCAGACCTTGCAGGGGCGGTAGCCATGCAAAAGTGCGTCATGGGCCGAAGCGAAAAACTCGACGTTCTCGCGCTTGGGCTTGCGCGCCGTGCAGGTGGGTCGGCAGAATATGCCCGTGGTCTTGACCCCCACCACGAATATCCCCTCGAAATTGCTGTCTTTTTCGACCAGCGCCGCATATAATGTCTCGCCGTCGGGCAAGCAGCGATTCATGGCTTCACCATTCCTGTCTGCAATTATTGTGTTCTTTTCCATTTTCATCCATCGCCATTATGCAGACAATTGCCGGCCGCCACAACCGAAAACCGCACAACTATTTTTT
>DATKZA010000083.1:0-30111 GCA_035528155.1 Patescibacteria group bacterium
CGGGCGCTGCCGCTGGTGTTGCGAAACAGGTAGCGCAATTCGTCGCTGACGCCGGTCCCCAGCTTAGCGAAATAATCCAGCCCGAGGGTCATATCGATGTTGGGCTTGATAGCCAAAAAGAGGGCGTTTTGGACAAAAAAACCACGTAGCGAGGAATTGCCTATGCCTGGGAACAACAGGCCTGTAGCCCGGCCGTTTTTTTGAATGGGATAGCGCAGATAGGGCAGGTATAAAACCGGTATATTTTTGATGCGGAACAGCACGTCGTTCATTTCTATATATTTCTCTTTTTTGATCTTGCCACGGCGGCTGGTGATCTTCCAGCGCGGGAAGATCTGAGCGCAGGAGGTGAAATCGAGACGCTGGAAAGTCAATGTTTCCCGGTCGGTTTGAACGAGGCGATCGGTCTCGTAGCGGACAAAAGGGGTGATCAGGCCATAGGTATCGACCAGTTCGCCGGTTTTGTCTCTCAAATTAAAATTGAGTTTTTCGCCGCTCAGGACCATGTCCTTGGCAGACATGGTCACCCGCCCTTCGGCGAACAATTCCCTGCTCTTCAGGTTGAATTCGATCACGTCGGCATAAATGATGTAATCCTGCCATATGACTTCCACATGGCCATCGGCGCGGAGTGAATCCTCGCTGATTTTCTTGTGATCGGCGTAAACGATCGGTTCGTCGCGATCCTGTTGCGCCGCCAGCAACAAGGCCCATGTCAAAAAAAGGGAGAAAAAGATGAATCGCAGCGCTTTTGTTTTCATTGCTTATAAATGCTTAACATATTTCCCCCTGTTTAGGCAATAGCAACGCGGTTTTTTTTAAACATTGCGGCTTCTGCGCCCGCAGGAAACCGGGGTGCCAGGTGATTTATTTTTCCATTTGTGCTATCATGAAAATATGAAAAACATAAGCCTAATATCAGCGGTCTTGTTTTTTATCTTGGTTTCTGCCGCCTGTTCCATTAATGTTCCCTGGGACATAATGGATGATTACGACGGCGTGCGCGTCGTCATGCGCGTCAGCCCCGACGACGCCGACGTGCTGCTCAACGGCAGGCTGATCGGAGCCGCCTACGAATTTTCCTCATCCGGCTCGGCCCTGCGCCTGGCCTCACGGCAGAACGAACTGGTATTCAAGAAAAGAGGTTTCCGCGAGGAAGCCATAGACTTGCGTTCCTATTCTTCCCGCAATATCACCCTGAAAATTGTTTTGGAGAATGAAAGCATTCCCGAAATCGAGGCAAGTGTCTCCCCCCCCGAAGAAGAGCAAGCCTATGAGGCCAAGAGTGAACCCCTGCCCGCCCAGCCGGCTGCAAAGCCGATCGCGGCCGAGGAGCGCTCACTGACCCAGGTCACCCTGACCGTGACCCCTGCGGAAACCGCGATCTACATCGACGGCAAGTTCTGGGGACTGGCACCGGCCGAGGGGAAAACCGCCAGCCTGCGCCTGCCGCCCGGCAAATACGTCTTTGCCGCTTTCAAGCCGGGATTCAGGATCTACAACAAGGAGATCAGCGTTCCCAAACAGGATGAATTCACCCTGGCCATCTCCCTGCAGAAATAAAGAGCAGATGGCGGCAACCCGGATCAGGTCGAGAGGTCTCGGCGGCTGAAGAAAAAGAGCGCCGCAGCAAAAAATACCGTGCTTAGAGCGGACAGGACCAGGGCGTGGGAAATGACAAGTCCGTTGATTAGCACCGCCTGACCATTGTAATAATAAAAAGGGGAAACGATGCGGTACGGCCGCAGCCCTTCGATCATGGGAGCGTAGGCGTTGATCAGGTAGGTGACCAGGGCGAAACCGCCGCAGATCCCGAGGCTGAATTTTCTCTTGCCGCTCAAGCAGCCGATAGCCAGGGACATGGACAAGAAGGTCAAACCCAGAAGCAGTAGGCTGAAAATCACCTGCGCCAGCCGCAGCCAGTTCACGGCCACACCGAACAGCCAGGTGCCAAAGGCCATGCTGCTCCAGAAGGCCAGGGAAAGACCCAGGAGCGCCGCTGCCTGGGCCGCGAACTTTGCCAGGACAAGCCGCCAGCGCGGCAGCGGCTGGGACAGCAGCAGGTCGAGCGTGCCCCGCTCCTCTTCGCCGGCCGTGGCATCGCCGCCTTTGCCGATGGCGAAGATGATGAAAATCAATGGAGCCAGGATGGAGAACGGCTGCAGATTCAGGAAGCCCTCCGGAGTGGCCATGAAATTATTCTTGCCGACCAGGTTCTTGATGAAGGGCGGCAGGTTGTCCAGGACTTTCAGCACTTCCTGAGCGCGGCTGATGAAAGGATAAAAGTATAGCAGGAACAGCGAAATGAAGGCCAGACCGCACGCCCAACCCAGGAGCCCCCAGCGCTGTTCGCGAAGGGTTTTGCGGAACAGTTCAGCGGACATGGCCGTTCTCCCCGTAGAAAGCCAAAAATACATCTTCCAATCCGGGTTCCTGGCTGCTGAAATCGTCGATCCTGAACCGCGCCGCCGCTTTCAGCAGCGGGTCCATCTCTCCCTTCATGCGACCCTTGAGCGATCGCCGGTCCAGGGCGGTGACCTCCAAACCCGCCACCGCGGCAAAAGCCCGGGCGTCGAAGTCCCCGCCGAAGCGGATCTCTACGGAGCGCAGGGACCGGGACTTGAGATCGGCTACATCCTCCAGGGCCGCCAGCCTGCCGTTGCGGATGATGGCCACGCGATCGCAGACACGCGCGACCTCAGGCAGGTTGTGCGAGGAAAAAAATACGGTCTGCCCCGCCTCTTTTGCCTCGGCGACTAGGCCGAAGAATTCGTGGCGGACCAGCGGGTCCAGACCGCTGGTCGGCTCGTCCAGGATGAGCAGGTCGGGCCGGTGCATGAAGGCCTGGATCAGGCCGAGCTTGCGCTTGTTGCCCAGGGAGAGGGAAGCGATTGGCTGGGAAAGATGGCAGCCCAGGCGGGCGGCAAGTTCTTCCACGTAGGACCAATCGATGTTGCCGCGCAGGCCGGCGAAAAAACGCAGCAGGCCGTCGCAGGTCAGGTCCTCGTACAGATTCAATTCACCTGGCAAAAAACCGACGCGGCGGCGGATCTCCAGGCTGCGCCGGCGCACATCGAGGCCGAAGATCTCCGCCTTGCCTGCATGGGCGCGGATCAGGTCCAACAGGATGCGGATGGTGGTAGTCTTGCCGGCCCCGTTCGGCCCCAGATAACCGAAAACCTCGCCGGCAAAAACCTCTAGATCGACTTCAGCGATCCCTATCCTGCGCCCGTAGTTTTTTGACAACCCATCGGTTTTAATAACCGTATTTTTCAATTGCTTTTCCTCTATCCGCGATCTTGTTTCATGATAACAATCGACTGAGGTATTGTCAAAAACAATTCACTCTATTCCAAACTAGGAATAGCGAAAAAATATTGATAAAAAGATCATAGCAGCTTGAAAACTGCTGCGGGGATATTCCCCTGCCCCGGCTTGACATGGCGGCCGGGTTTGATTATAAAGACTGCAATATGTCGACGGAGCAAGCATCTCCCCCGAAGGTTCCCACACTGGTCAAAGCGATCATTCTGCTTCTGCTTATCGGATCGAGCTCGCAACAGCAGTTGTTCCCGGCCGCCGCCGCGGAACTGAAAACAGAATACGAGCGCTGTGTCCAGCGCTCCTGGACCACGGAAAACGGCTTGCCGCAGAATACGATCTATGCCTTGGCCCAGACCGCTGACGGTTACCTCTGGATCGGCAGCGAAGGCGGACTGGCCCGCTTTGACGGCTTCCATTTTGCCGTTTTCAACCGGAGCAACACGCGCGCCATCATGAAAAATTCAGTCACATCGCTATGCCCTGATCGCGACGGCTCGCTCTGGATCGGCACATTCGGCGGCGGCCTGTTGCATTTCCGGGATGGGCGATTCAGCAGGATCGACGGCCTGGGCAGCGATCTCATCTGGTCGATCCGCCAGGACGGCGCGGGCAACCTCTGGGTCGTGACGGCCGAACACGGCATCTATTTTCTGGATCAGGGCCAATCCCCTTGTTTGGTGATCGCAGACGGAATTGGCGAAAACCGCATCACCGCCATCAGCGGCAATGGCGGCGACAACATCTGGATCGGGACCCGCGACGGCTTGGTATCCATCAAAAAAGGCAAGAAAAAACTGCTCACCTCCCGCAACGGCCTGGCCGGTGATTACGTGTATTGCCTTTTTACCGACCGCCGCAAAAACCTGTGGGTCGGGACCACCACGGGCCTCAGTTGCATCGATAAAAACGGGATCAGGAATTATTACAAAGCGGACGGCCTGGCCGACAGCCTGGTCCGCTCCATCGGCGAGGACACGCTGGGCCGGCTGTGGGTTGGCACCGAAAAAGGCGTCACCATTATGGAGCAGGGAGAAAAAGCCGTTTGCATTTCTCCACAAAATCTGGTTGGCGATTCGGTCATGGCCATTTGCCGCGACCGGGAGGACAATATGTGGGTCGGCACTTCCGCCGGCGGTCTGCATTTCCTGAAAAAGAACGAAGTGCGAGTTTTCTCGACGGAGGACGGACTGTCGGCCCCCCATATCCAGTCGATCTGCGAGGACGGCCGGGGGCGGCTCTGGGTCGGCACCCGAGACCACGGCTTGAACTTTTTATCGGGCAAACAATGGCAATCCCTTTCCAAGCGCGACAACTTGCCAAGCGACGCCATTACTTCCCTCCTGGCAGACCGTCACGGCCGGTTGTGGATCGGCACCCGGGATGCGGGGCTGCAATGCCTGGACCAGGGGAGATTCACCTCTTTCCTCCCAAAAGGCGGCCGTGCCAACGATGCGATTTTGTCCATTTTTATTGACCGGGAGGACAACCTGTGGATCGGCAGCGACGGCGGCGGATTGAACCGCTTTCGCGACGGGTACTGGCAGCACTACGGCCTGGCCAGCGGCCTGAAAACCAACGCGATCACAGCGGTCAACCAGGACAGACAGGGAAACATCTGGGCGGGAAGCTCCGGGGCCGGCCTGCATGTCTTGCGAAAAGGGACCTGGCACCAATACACCCCAAGAGACGGCCTGGCTGGCGACACCGTTTATACCGTTCACATCGATGCAAACAACAATATCTGGCTGGGCACGAACGGCGGGTTGAACCTGCTGCGCAATGGAAAATTCACGAATTTCCGGGAAATGCCGGGGCCGTTGAACAGCACCATCCTGCAAATCCTCGAGGATGATTCCAGGCATCTGTGGATGAGTTCGCCAACAGGGATTTTTCGCGTCAAAAAATCCGAATTGGCAGAGTCCGCCGCAGCGGGGGATCATGTTCACTGCCGCATGTTCACGGAAATGGCAGGCCTGAAAAGTACGGTCTGCACGGGAGGCTTCCAGCCAGCCGGCTGCAAGAGCCGCGACGGACGGTTGTGGTTCCCGACCCAGAAGGGGCTGGTGATGATCGATCCAAAAACCCTGGGATTCGTGCCGCTGCCGCCGGTTGTCTGCATCGAAAAAGTCCAGGCCAATACCCTGCCCATCGGCATGCCCGGCCCAGGGCTGTTTCCAGCCGGGACGGATCGATTCGATTTCACTTACACGGCCATCCATTTCTCCGACCCGCAGCAAATTGAATTCTCCGACCGCCTGGAGGGTTTGGAAAACCAATGGAGCCTGCCGGGAAAGCAGCACAACCGGCATTTTGCCGACCTGGCTCCGGGACGCTATATTTTCCGGGTCAAAGCCCGCGGCCAGTCTGGCACCTGGAACGAAAGCAGGGAGCGGTTTTCTTTTACGATCAGGCCGTACTTCCATCAGACCGTCTGGTTTTATATCCTGATCCTGGCGGGAATCGCCACGCTGGCAGCCGGACTGTTTTTTTTCCGGCAGCAAAAGGCGCACAGGCAAAAGCTCTATAAATACAAGTATTCCACTTTGAGCGCCGCAAAAAAACAAGAAACCCTGCTGCGTCTCAAAAAGGCCATGGAAAAAGACAAAGTCTATCTTGATCCGGACCTGACTTTGACCAAACTGGCAGAAAGCGCGGCTATCCCGGCCAAACACCTGTCGCAGATCATCAACGAAGAATACGAACTGAATTTTAACGATTTCATCAACCGCTACCGTGTGGATGAGGCCAAGCGCAAACTGGTCGATCCGGCAGCCAGGGATTTCAAATTGCTGCGCATCGCCTTCGAGACAGGCTTCAATTCCAAATCGGTGTTCAACGGCGCCTTCAAGAAAAACACCGGCGTCAGCCCATCGGAATTCCGCAAGCTGCTGAAAAGCGACTGAGCATGAGATGGGTCCTGATGACAATCCCAATCTGATTTTTTTCCAATAAAAGTGTCCTGATTCACGATTCCGGACTTGCTCCCCCTGCCTTCAGCACATAATGGTTGCGGAACATCAACGAGGAGGTGAACCATGTTTGACATGTTTCTTCCCGGAAACGAGACCCGCAAAAAAAATGTGCGCAAAGGGTTGACCTTTTCCCTTTCCCTGTTCCTCCATGCCCTGCTGCTCGCTGCCATCATCGTGGTGCCGCTGCTGCGCGCCGAAGCCAGATTGCCGGAATTCAAATTCATCGATGTACTGATCGCACCGCCGATCCTGCCCGGTGTGCCCCCCGGCCCCGGCCGTGTCGGAAGACCGCCGGCCGGCCCCACTGACACCCCCGGAGGCCCGAAAAATCCACCCACCACGAGCACAGCGCGCGGATTCATGGCCCCGGTTGACATTCCGACCACGATCGGAGAAGAAGACCCAACAGCCTGGATTCCCGAAGAAACCAGCGGTCCGGGAATCACTGGTGGAGCGGGAGATGGAAAGTCGCCTTGGATCATGGGTGAGGGGTTCAAGCCAGATGAAATCATTGCCCATGCCGCTCCGCTCGTCACCGTTCGTGCTCCCCGTCTGATCAAGAGGGTAAATCCGGAATATCCGCACCTGGCAATTATAACCAGGGTATCCGGCGTGGTCGTGGTCGAAGCCAGCACCGACATCTACGGCCGGGTGAAGGAAGCCCGCATTATCAGCGGCCACAGCATGCTCCACCAAGCCGCCCTCGAAGCCGTGCATGAGTGGATCTATGAGCCGTATTACGTTAACGCCATCCCCAGGCCGGTCAAGTTCACAGTCACCATCACTTTCACCCTGGAAAACAGGTAGAATAGAACGAAGAGGCTGCCGCCGGTCCGGAGCCTGCGGCGGCCGCGGACCTCGCAGAGGGAAGCCTCCCCTGAAGGGGGACATGCCCTTTATGGGGGCTGCGTCCCCTCAGGGGATCAGCGCGCGAAGCGGTCGATGATCCGCTGCAGGAGATCGCCATACTTGACGATCAGGCCGGCAAAGACCACCGAGACCATGGACATCAGCTTGATCAGGATGTTGAGCGAAGGGCCGGAAGTGTCCTTGAAGGGATCGCCCACGGTATCGCCGATGACCGCGGCGCCGTGGTTGGGGTTGCGGCTGCCGTCGGGGAGCTTCTTGCCGCCAAGGTTGCCTTCCTCGATGTATTTCTTGGCGTTGTCCCAGGTGCCGCCGGCATTGTTCAGGAACACGGCGACGACAAAGCCTGTGGTCAGGCCGCCGGCCAGCAGGCCGATCACGCCGGCCACGCCGAAGAGGAGCCCCATGGCCACGGGGACGAATATGGCGGTCAGGGACGGGACGATCATTTCACGCTGCGCTGCCCGAGTGCTGATCTCGACGCAACTGGCATAATCGGGCTCGGTCTTGCCTTCCATGATGCCGGCAATTTCGCGGAACTGGCGCCGCACTTCCTCGACCATTTTGCCGGCGGCGCGGCCGACCGACTTCATGGTCATGGCGCAGAAGACAAACACCATCATGGCGCCGATGAAAAGCCCGGCCAGCATCTTGGGATTGAAGATGGTCAGGTTGTAATAATTGATCCAGTCGCCAATGTACGTATTTTCGACGGCCTTTTGCACACCGCTGACGGTGATGATCTTTTGCCCCATGTGCAGGAAGCCGATCTTGATCTCCTCGATGTAGGCAGCCAGCAGGGCCATGGCCGTCAGGGCCGCCGAGCCGATGGCAAATCCTTTGCCGGTGGCGGCGGTGGTGTTGCCCAGGGCATCGAGGGCGTCGGTGCGCCGGCGCACTTCCGGGTCTTGGCCGGTCATCTCGGCATTGCCGCCGGCGTTGTCGGCGATGGGGCCGTAGGCGTCGGTGGCCAACGTGATGCCCAGGGTGGAAAGCATGCCCACCGAGGCGAAACTGATGCCGTACAACCCGAGGTTGATGGCATTGGCGCTGGTGCTGAAACCGCCGCTAAGCGCGTAGCTGGTGATGATGGCCAGGGCGATGACCAACACCGGCAGTCCGGTGGACTGCATGCCGGTGGAAATGCCGGCGATGATGACCGTGGCCGGGCCGGTTTGCGACTGCTCAGCCACGTACTTGGTCGGTTTGTATTCCTGCGAAGTATAATATTCGGTGATCTTGCCGATCACCCAGCCGGCGATCAGGCCGGTGATGACCGAAAAGAAGATGCCCAGGTGACGGCCGTGGAATGAATCCTTGAACAGCACCAGGATGAAAAAAGAGGCAATCAGGGTCAGGAAGGTGCTGGCGTTGATGCCGCGGGCCAGCGCCCGCAGCAAAACCTTTTGGCTGGCTTTTTCACCCGAGCGCACCATGAAGACGCCGAGGATCGAAAAGATCACGCCGATGCCGGCGATGACCATGGGGGCCAGAACGCCGCCCAGGCCGTAGCCGGCGGCCACGCCCAGGACCGCCGTGGCCAGGATGGAGCCGGCGTAGGATTCGTAAAGGTCGGCGCCCATGCCGGCCACATCGCCGACGTTGTCACCGACGTTATCGGCGATGGTGGCCGGGTTGCGCGGATCATCCTCGGGGATGCCTGCTTCCACCTTGCCCACCAGGTCGGCGCCGACGTCGGCCGATTTGGTAAATATACCGCCGCCGACGCGGGCAAACAGGGCCTGGGTGGAAGCCCCCATGCCGAAGGTCAGCATGGTGGTGGTGATGATGGCCAGCTGGCTGGGCCCTTCCGGGATGAAATAGCGCAGGATGATGAACCACAGGGAAATATCAAGCAGGGCCAGGCCGACGACCACCAGCCCCATAACGGCGCCGGAGCGAAAGGCGATCTGCAGGCCCCGGTTCAATGACTGCTTGGCCCCGGCCGTGGTGCGGTTGGACGCGTGCGTGGCCGTGCGCATGCCCAAAAATCCGGCCAGCCCGGAGAAAAAGCCGCCGGTGATGAAAGCGAACGGCACCCAGGGATTCTGCGCGTGCAGCACGAAGGCCATGAAGGAAAAAAGGAGAAAAACCAGCAAAAAGACAAAGGTCACAACCCGGTATTGCTGTTTCAGGTAGACCATGGCCCCTTTCTGCACGTAGCCGGCGATGCGCTGCATGTCGGCGCTTCCCGGGTCCTGTTTTTTCATAAAACGGAAAAAATAATATGCGAAGGCAAGCGCCAGGATGGAGCCCAAAGGCGCCAGGAAGAACAAATTCGACAAACTCATAGTTTTCTCCTCATAAAAAATATGATTTTTAATTAATGTCAGAATAAAGATACTTTATAATAAATTTCAACAGAAAAGTCAAGGTTTTAGGCGCTGGCGACCGCCGCCTAAGGACAAACGCTCCCGGGAAACATGATTTTTACTTGAATTGAGCAAAAAAAACAGGAAAATCGCGTTCCAGCCAGGAAAAATACGCCCGCGCCGCTCGTTCCCCTTCTTGCCACCAGTCGCTGGCCAGGCCGTTTTTTTTCAAGGCGCCGAAAACCTGGCGCTCGGCAGCGCTTAGGAAAGAGGGCTTGTGCCAGGCAAAAGCGCTTCCGGCCAGGGGGAAAAAATGATGCAGTTGGATATGGACGCGGTATTTTTTGCGCAGGGTGCTCATGAATTCGAGTAGTTGGCGCCGCTCGGCGGCGGTTTCACCGGGCAAAGCGATGATGAAATCAATGTTGACCGCGAAGCCGGCAGCGTTGGCCACAGCCACGGCAGAGATGATTTGGGCGGACGTGTGGCCACGGCCGATCGAGTCCAGGCGCGCATCGACAGCGCTCTGTGCCCCGAAAGTCAAGCGGCGGTTGGCTACATAACGGCGCAAAAGCCCAAGGCCTTCAGCACTCACCGTATCAGGACGGATCTCGGAAGGGAAAATGCCGAATTCAATGAATTTGAAACCGGCCAGGCGGCAAAGTTCCAGCAATCTTTCGATGCGGCCGAGATCCGGTTTTCTCCGCCGGCCGGCGCCAAATTCCAGGGCCGAAGGCGCGATAAAACCGGCGCGCGAAAAACCACGACGGCGCAATTCTTGCAGATAGGAACCGATGGAGTCCTCGCCGCGGTAGCGGGGCCGGTTCCCCCCGGTCTGGCAATAGCGGCAATTCCAGAAGCAGCCGCGGGAGATCTCCAGCGGCGGCACGGTTTTGAAGTAGCGGGATACCGGGATATATCGTTCCCAGGTCCGGTCGCCATCTACGCCTGCCGCCGTTGCCGGCGGCGCTTCATAAAAGAGCGGATCGCCCCCGGCCTTGATTTTCTCCCCCAACAGGTCGTGGGCGAAGCGGAGAAAAGGCTCCTCGCCGGCGCCGCTGAACAGGATATCGAAGCCGCAGGCGCGGGCCAGATCCCGCTCACTTTTGACGTGGGGCCCGCCGAGAGCGAGCCTGGGAGCGGCTTTTCCAGCGGCACGCAAGTTCTTGATCTCTGCGGCAAACAAGGGCAGGTGAGGGGTCATGAAGGAAAAGACGCAGACGTCGCTGGTTTTCAGGGCGGCGATCTGGCCGGCGGTCAGCCGGCCCGGTTCGCCGGCGGCAAAGGAGATCTCGAAACGGGTGTCGAGACGGTTCTTTTCCCAGATGTTCAGCAACAGGGGCAGGGTCAGTCGGTTGCCGGAAAAAACCCTGAATGCAACGCGTTTTTTTTTCAATTTCTCCCCGATCCGGGGTTCCCGGCTTTCTTTCAGGGCCGGGGGCGGTTACTTGCCCTTGATCTTTTTACAGATGGCCAACTTCAAGCGCAATTCCCTTTGCCGGGCCAGTTCATCCTGCAGCTCAGCGGGGGTGATGGCACCCTGGAAAGACGATTTGATCCGCTTTTCCGTTTCCTGCATTTGTTTTTGCAGGTCTTCTTCCCGCAGGTCCTCGCCGCGCTCGAAAACATCGATGATCAGTGTGATGCGGTTGTCCCTCACTTCCAGGAATCCTTCGCCGCTGTACAGGTAATGCCGGGTGCCGTCGAGATCGAGATAGGAGATCTCGCCGGCTTTCAGCATGGAGAGATAGGGCAAATGATGGGACAGGACGCCGGCCTCGCCCAGAAAAGCCGGAATGTACAGGTCCTTGATCGAGGTGCGCAGGACCACTTCATGCGAAGTGAGGATCTCCAGTTCGATCGCGTCGGCCATCAGAAACCCAGTTTCTTGGCGTTGGCCACGGCGTCTTCTATGCCGCCGCACATGTAGAATGCCTGTTCGGGCAAAGTGTCGTATTTGCCTTCCACCAGTTCCTTGAAGCTGCGGATGGTATCGGCCAGGTCGACGTATTTCCCTTCCAGGCCGGTAAAGGGAGTGGCCACGAAAAACGGCTGCGAAAGGAACTTCTGGATTTTCCGAGCCCGGGCCACGATGATCTTGTCATCGTCGGACAGCTCTTCCATGCCCAGGATGGCGATGATGTCCTGCAGGTCCCTGTAGCGCTGCAGCACTTCCTTGACCTGGCCGGCCACAAGGTAATGTTCTTTGCCGACGATCTTCGGATCGAGGATGCGGGAAAACGAAGCCAGGGGATCGACGGCCGGGAAAATGGCCATCTCGGTCAGTTGCCGCGAAAGGTTGGTGGTGGCGTCCAAATGGGTGAAGGTCGTGGCCGGCGCCGGATCGGTGTAGTCGTCGGCCGGCACGTAAATGGCCTGGACCGAGGTGATCGACCCATTTTTGGTCGAGGTGATGCGTTCCTCCATTTCCCCCATCTCGGAAGCCAGGTTGGGCTGGTAGCCGACCGCCGAGGGCATGCGCCCCAACAGGGCGGAGACCTCGGAACCGGCCTGGGTGAAACGGAAAATGTTGTCGATGAAAAGCAGCACGTCCTGGTTTTCCTCGTCTCGGAAATATTCGGCGACGGTCACCCCGGAAAGGGCCACCCGCAGCCTGGCGCCGGGCGGCTCGGTCATCTGGCCGTAGATCAGCGCCGTCTTTTCGATGACCCCCGATTCCTTCATCTCCAGCCAGAGATCGTTGCCCTCGCGGGTGCGCTCTCCCACCCCGGCGAAAACCGAAAATCCGCCGTGCTTGGTGGCCACGTTATGGATCAGTTCCTGGATGAGCACGGTCTTGCCCACGCCGGCACCGCCGAACAAACCGATCTTGCCCCCCTTCAGGTAGGGCTCGAGCAGGTCGACCACCTTGATGCCGGTTTCAAACAGTTCCAGGCGCGTGTCCTGCTCGTCCAGGGCCGGCGCCAGGCGGTGAATGGGATAGCGTTTTTTTTCATTGATGGGGCCGAGCATGTCGACCGGCTCGCCGATCACGTTGATGATGCGCCCGAGCACTTCGCGCCCGACGGGAACGGTGATGGGGCCGCCCTGGTCACGGGCCTGCATGCCCCGCACCAGGCCGTCGGTGGGATGCATGGAGATCGTGCGCACCCGGTTTTCACCAAGATGGTACTGCACTTCGCAGATGATGCGGATCGGCTGCGGCGTGGCGAACCCTTCGGAAACGATCTCGATGGCGTTGTAGATCTCGGGGAGTTCGCCCTTGGCGAACTCGATGTCCACGACCGGGCCGATGACCTCGATCACCTTGCCGACGTGGTTATGGGTTTCTTCTTTGCTGCTCATGTTCGCTCCTATTTGTTCAGGGCTTCGGTGGCGGTGATGATCTCCAGAAGCTCCTTGGTGATGGCCGCTTGCCGCATTTTATTCAAAAGCAGGGTCAAGGCGCGGATCATGTCGCTGGCGTTGCGCGTGGCCAGGTCCATGGCCACCATGCGCGCCATCTGCTCTGCGGCCATGGACTGCAACAAGATCTGGTAGACCAGGGCGCTGATGTGGCGCGGCAAAAGCGACCGGATCAGCGCCGCGGCGCCTGGTTCGAGGATGGTTTCCACTCTGGCCGCGTCCGCGTCCTTCCCGGCGTCCGCGCCGGCGGCCGGTGGTTCGAGAACGACCGGGAAAAGGGGGCGGATGGAAAATTGCTGCCGCGAGGCCGAGACGAATTCATTGAAAGCGAATTCCACGCTCTTGATGCCGCCGTTCAGGCAGAGCTCCTGCAGTTCGGCGGCCAGGTTGTCGGCATCGGCAAATTGCAGCCGGCTGATCACGCCGTTATGGGCCTTCTCCACTTCAATGCCTTTCTTGCTGAAGTAGCGGCTGGCCTTGCTGCCGACGGTGATCAGGGAAACCGTCTGGCCGCTGGCGGTCAACTCCCGGTAACGGGCTTCGCTCTTTTTCAGGACATGGGAATTGAAAGCGCCGCACAAGCCCTTGTCACCGGCCACGACCACCAGCAGCACCGCACCTTGTTCGGGCTGCCGCAGCAGCGGCTGCGCCTCGAGGTCGGCCCCGGCGGCCGCCTGCCGCAGAAAAGAAGCGATCTTGTCGCGGTAGGGCCGGGATTTTTTCAATTCGGTCGTGGCCCGGCGCAGCTTGGCCGCGGCCACGGTTTTCATGGCCCGGGTGAGCTTCTGGGTGTTTTTGACCGACTTGATGCGGCGGCGCAGGACAATCAGGTTTCCGGCCATCAGGGATTGAGGGTTTTCTTGAATTCGACGGCGAATTCCTTGAGCACGGCCTGCAGCGTTTGTTCCATCTCAGCGGATATCTTTTTCTTTTCGCGTATCTCGCGGAAAATTTCCGGTTGATTGGCTTCCACGTATTTCAGCATTTCCTCTTCGAACTGCCGGACGCGGTCGACGGGGAATTCGTCCAGGTAGCCGCGCGTGCCGGCAAAGATGGAGACGATCTGTTTTCCCACCGGCATGGGCTCGCCCTCATCCTGCTTGAGCAGTTCGGATAGCCGTTTGCCCCGCTCCAGCTGGGCCACGGTGGTCTTGTCCAGGTCGGAGCCGAACTGGGTGAAGGCCTCCAGCTCCCGGTACTGGGCCAGGTCCATTTTCAGCGAACCGGCCACCTGCTTCATGGCCTTGATCTGGGCATTGCCGCCCACGCGCGAAACCGAAATGCCGACATCGATGGCCGGGCGCTGGCCGGCATTGAACAGGTCGGGGAGCAGGTAGATCTGGCCGTCGGTGATGGAGATGACGTTGGTGGGGATGTACCCCGACACGTCCGAGGCCTGTGTCTCGATGATCGGCAGGGCGGTCAGCGAACCGCCGCCCTTTTCGTCGCTCAACTTGGCGGCCCGCTCCAGCAGCCGCGAATGCAGGTAAAACACGTCGCCAGGATAGGCCTCGCGCCCCGGCGGGCGGCGCAGCAGCAGGGAGATCTCGCGGTAGGCGACCGCGTGCTTGGACAGGTCGTCGTACACCAGGAGCGCGTGCCGCCCCTGGTCGCGGAAATATTCGCCCATGGCGCAGCCCGCGTAAGGGGCGATGTACTGCAGGGCGGCCGGGTCGGAAGCGGAAGCCGCCACCACCAGAGAATACTCCATGGCCCCGGCTTCGGTCAGGGTCTTGATCACCTGGGCAACGGTGGATTGCTTCTGGCCGATGGCCACATATATGCAGATCACATCCTGGCCTTTCTGGTTGATGATGGTGTCCAGGGCAATGGCGGTTTTCCCGGTCTGGCGGTCGCCGATGATCAGTTCGCGCTGGCCGCGGCCGATGGGGATCATGGCATCAATGGCCTTGATGCCGGTTTGCAGAGGTTCCTTGACCGGCTGGCGGTCGACCACGCCCGGGGCCAGGGTTTCGATGGGCACGAAGATTTCCCCCTGGATCGGGTCCTTGTCATCCAGGGGTTTTCCCAGCGGCGAGAGCACGCGGCCGATGACCGCGTCCCCGGCCGGCACCGAAATGATGCGCCCGGTCCTCTTGACGATATCGCCTTCCTTGATCTCGTGGCTCTCGGCCAACAGGATGGAACCCACGTTGTCTTCTTCGAGGTTCAGGGCGATGCCGAAGATCTGGCCGGGAAATTCCAGCAATTCATTGTACATGACGTTGTCCAGGCCGTAAATGCGGGCGATGCCGTCCCCGATCGATATCACCACGCCGGTTTCCTCTTTCTTGAAATCAAAGGCAAAGCCCTCGATCTTCTGGCGGATCAACTCACTGATCTCGTCGACTTTGATTAGCATTTAATTTTCCCCTACGAGCGTTTCGCGCAGTTTTTTCAGGCTGCCGGAAAGTGAAAAATCATATTGCACCGATCCACGGCTCAAACTGATGCCGGCAATCAGATCGGGATCCAGCCGGTACTCCAGGGCCACTTTCCCGGCCAGGGCTTTTTCCAGTTTGCCCAACAAGCGTTCTTTCTGCCCGCCCGCCAGTTCAACGGCCGAGTGTACGATTATTTTTTCGATGCCGTGCGCGGCATACCAGGCGTCGGGAAGCTGCTGTACCATTTGTTCGAGGTAGACCAAGCGGTTCTCGGCAGCAACGGTCAGCAGGAACTGAAAGGTTTTGGGATGCAGGTTCATCTTGACATTGACGATATCCAAGGCTGTGATCTTTTCCGCCTGGGAGATCAGGAAAGTCGCCAGCCCAATCTTCAATTTTTCATCGGTTTCGAGCAGGGCCAGGAAATCATGCAATTCACCCTTGACGCGATCGAATTCGGCTTGGTCGTCCATAGCCAGCGCCAGGGCCTTGGCGTAACGCTTGACCAGACTACTTTCCTTCATCCAGGTCTCCGCAAGAATCGATGTTGCGCTCGATGATCCTTTGCTGGGTAGCGTCGTTTAAACTCCGGGTAAAATCGTTCTTGAAGCGCTCGATGGTCAGATCGGCAATGCGTCCCTTTACCGCGCGTACAGCGGCATCCACACGCTGGCGGATCTCTTCTTCGCTCAAGGCGATGATGCGCTCCGCTTCCAGGCGGCCGGCTTCCTCCAACCGGGCCAGCTCATCCCGCCCGGCCGCTTCGGCAGTACTTTTTATCCCTTCGACCTCTGACGCCACTTTGGCCAAGCGTTGCTGAATGTCCAGCAGCCGGGCCGATGTGTTAGACAGGTTCTTTTCTCTCTCCATGATATCATTTTGGATATCCGAACTTTTCTGGGACAGCATCTGGATCAGGGGTTTGCGCAGCAGCAGGATCAGACCGCCGAAAAGCACAGTGGAATTGAAAACCTTGCCCAGCACGTTGAACCAGTTGATGTGCGACGTTTCGCCTTCAGAGGAAGCCGACAAGCACATGGCCAGCACCAACAGAAGGAACGGGAAAAGCACGTTTTTTTTCATAAATAAGCTTGTTTGATCTTATCGCTGAAAGCAGAAATCTGCATTTCCAGGGTGTTTTCGGCCGCCACAATCTCGCTTTCCAGCTGGGACATCTTTTCATCCAGGACTCGCACCGATTGTTCCTTGGCCACGGCCACGGTTCTGCTGCGGATATCTTCGCCGTTTTTCAGCCAGCCTTCCTTGATTTGCTGCGCCTCCTTGCGGGCCTGGCTCAGTTGGGTTTCTACAGTCCGCGTCCGGGTTTCGATCTCGGCTACCATGCTTTCCAGGCGGTTGGAATCGGAGCTGATCTTCGTCTCCCGGGCTGTGATGATCTCGTTGATGGGTTTGAAAAAAATCCTGTTCAGGATGAGGTAAAGGAGCCAGACTAAAAAAAATATCCAAATGAAAGAAGAATTGAGGTCTAACATAGAGGAAATGTATCATATTGTCGCTAAAAAATCAACCCAATCTCTTCTGCGAACTGGCCGCGTTAAAAAAATTTGACAAGCAGCCGGCAGCCGTTTAAAATGTCATAGTTGAAACATGTTTCCCCTGGCTGCCAGCGCGGGGAAAGAGGCTGGAAGAATTGCTGAATCCTGATCTGAAGAAACAATTATCAGTTTCACTGACCGTGTCGCTCCTGCTGTCATTCACCTTGTTTTTTTTCATCCCTATCCATATCTATCTGACCAACACCCTGGAGTTTAATTTCATTTTTCCCGGGTTGCTACTTGCCCTTTTCATGCTGGCGCTCGCTTTCACTCTGTTGCTCTTCATCGTTCTCTTCCTCATTCCTTACCGTTCCTTCCTGCGGCAGAGGGCGCAGGTATTCATTTTCGCCATGGGATTTCTGCTATGGCTGCAAGGCAATGTCCTGGTCTGGCGCTACGGTCCACTCGACGGCCGCCAGATCCCCTGGAGCGAAAAGATGGTTTTCGGATTGGTCGACGGCGCCATTTGGCTGGCCGTGCTGGTGCTGGCGCAATTAAAATTAAAATTTTTCTCCCGTTTCATGAAAGCAACGGCCTGGGCGCTGGTCCTGCTGCAGCTGCTTTTCAGCCTCTTTTACTATTTCAATTCCCTGCCGCTTCCCAACCACAGCAAATACGTCTACGAGAAAAGCGAGCAATTCAATTTTTCCAGCCACAAGAACGTGATCATCCTGCTGATCGACTGCTTCCAATCAGATCTTTTCCAGGAAGTGCTGGACGAGGACGACTCCCTGCGGCAGATATTCACCGGGTTCACCTATTTCCGCAACAACCTCGGCGGCTTCCCCTTGACCTACGCGTCGGTGCCGTTGATCCTAACCGGAAAATACTACGACAATTCGCAGACGATCCAGCGCTTCATAAAAAACGCTTACTTTTCGCCCTCTTCCCTGCCCCTGACCCTGAGGCGGAACGGGATCGATGTGGACCTGTATCCGGCGACTATGAAGGTCATCTTCTGGGACCACGGACTGGAATCGAATGTCAGCGACCGGCGGTATCCCTTCATTTTGTCCGATCTCGGCCTGCTCATGGACGTAGCCCTTTTCCGCGGCCTGCCCCATTTTGCCAAGCGCCTCGTGTTCAACGACCAAAAATGGTTCCTGAAGAACCTGCTGCCCCGGAAACCCTTCTTTCTGTCCAAACCGCAGAATTATTACAAGGAAAGCCGGAAAAAAACCAAGGAGCAGCGAGCAGTTTCCGCCAAGTATAACAAGAAGGTTTTGAAAAAAAGATGGCGGGGCAGACACCTACGCTTGCTGCCCAAGAACAGCCTGAAGATCCCGGATGTCAATTTCATCTACCGGGCCGTCCATCTCTCCTCGGCCTATCGCCAGCCGACCGTTTTTAAATTCTACCACCTGATGGGAGTACATTCCCCCTTCCGCATGAACGAAAACCTGGATCCAGAAAACATGCCGGCCACGCGCACCAACTGGAAGCGGTTGGTGAGGGGGGAATTGAAACTGGTCAAGATCTTTTTATCTCTGCTCTCGGAATTAGAGATATATGACGACGCGCTGATCCTGGTCATGGGCGACCATGGCCACCCGCGCGGCGACTTCGGCCGCGTCCTGCCGGCAGATCTCGCCGGAGCCGAGGCAGGGCCAAGCCCGCTCCCCGCCGGGGTGATCGAATCGGCGACCCCTCTGCTTATGGCCAAGCGCCGCAACTCCCGGGGAGACCTGAAGATCTCCGACGCGCCGGTCAGCGTCGCCGATATCGCCAAAACGATTTTCAGCGAGCTGCAAATTGAAACCACTTGCCCGGGCGAATCCATTTTCAATATCCCGGAAACGGTGCCGCGGCCGCGTTATTATTATTACTACACCTGGACACTGAATGACTGGAAAAGTGAATATCTGCCGCCTCTTTACGAATACCTGGTCGACGGCCACAGCTGGCTGACCCAGAACTGGCGGTTCACCGGCCGCGTCCTGCGCCGCCCTTGACAGCCTCCCCCTCGTCGGGTAATATGAAACATTCAGCCCGGGACGGATCCGGGCGGAAATCTAAGTAAATTCAACCCCAGGAGATGGCATGGAACTGCTCGCCAAACTGATTGACCTGGTTGTGCACCTGGACAAGCACCTTAATGCCCTGATCGTCACCTACCAGTTATGGACCTACCTGATCCTGTTCGCGGTCATCTTCTGTGAAACAGGCCTGGTTGTCACCCCTTTTCTCCCCGGCGACTCGCTGCTTTTCGCCACCGGGGCCCTGGCCGCAACTCCCGGCAGCCCGCTTCAGGTTCACTGGCTGTTCCTGATCCTCAGCAGCGCCGCCATCCTCGGCGACACGGTAAATTACTGGATCGGTCACGCCATGGGCCCAAAAATTTTCAGCCAGAAGAAGATCCGCTTTTTGAAAAAAGAACACCTGGAACGAACCCACGAATTTTACGAAAAATACGGAGGGGTCACCATCATCCTGGCCCGCTTCATCCCCATCATCCGCACCTTCGCCCCGTTCGTTGCCGGCATCGGACGCATGACCTACTTGCGCTTCATCAGTTACAACATCATCGGCGGCATCGCCTGGGTGGCCATCTTCGTCTTCGGCGGCTACTTTTTCGGCAACCTGCCCCTGGTCAGGCGCAACTTCACCGTGGTGATCCTGGCTATCATCTTCATCTCGGTTCTCCCCGGAGTGATCGAATACCTGAGGCAGAGGCGGAAGAATAAAGGGCAAAAGGCAAAAGGGGAAAAAGTGTAGCACTGGCCCCATCCCCTACCCCTTCCCCTAAAGGAGATGGGTTATGAGAAAAGCAATGCATTTAAGGTCCAGCAAGTACATATCTCCCCCTCGCCTTTAGGAGAGGGGGTCAGGGGGTGAGGCCGAGGAGGTCGGATCTCTCCACTTCCTGTCATTGGAATTTGGGATTTATTTGGAATTTGTTGCTTGAGATCTGTTATTTTAAACCGAAAAAGGCGACCAGTCCGCCGGCGTTTCGCCTGGCGGATCGCCTCTACGCTTTTTCTTTACCTCTCTATCCCCTTACCTCTCTACCTCTTGAATTTTTTCCTTGTCACTCGTCACTTGTCACTTCCTTTTCTTCCAGGCGAGCGATCTTTTTCCGCAACCGCTCCAGCCGCTTTTCCAGTTCCTGCTGTCGAGCCGGGGAAAGGCTGCCGCTGGAGAGTGCCTTTTCCACGTAGGAAAGGGCCAGAACGTAGTTGCGTTCACGGTGTTCATAGTGCACCGATATTTCGCGCTGGGCCTGCAGATCGTCGGCAGCCGAAAGCTGCTGCCAGAGTTCCAGCGCTTCGCCGTATAATTTTTTCTTTTTTAGAAGAACGGAAAGACGCCGCATGGCCAGGTTTTGCACTTCGCAACGGCTGCCGCTCTCCTTGGCGGCCCGGTAAAAACCCTCGGCCTTTTCCAGCAGGCCGGCCCTTTCACAGAGCATTCCCAGGCCAAGGATTTCCCCGCCATCCCCGGTTAGGGAGTAGTCCTCCAGATAGCGCAGGCCGAGCAGCACCACGGCCGCCAGTCCGACCAGGTCCATGGCGTTGTGTTCCATGACCGGTTCGATCAGCGAGAAGGCCTGGCTGCGCAGGAAACTGAAATAAAGGGCAGGGATCGAACTGGCTTCGATGTCATCACTGCGGGAAAGGCCCAGCAGCATCTCGCCCAGGTAGCCCAATTTGCGCGAATCATAGGTGTTTTTCCATATGGTGCGGGCCGGAAATAGAAAATCCAGATGCGGCAGTCCAAGCAGAGGGAAGCGCTGGCGCTGCAGAATGTAGCGGGTCTCCAGCAGAGGAAAGTCGAAGGCCTTGCCGTTATAGGTCACGGCGGCGGAGAATTCCCCCTGGCGCAGGAATTCCGCGACAGCCAGCAGAAAGTCCCCTTCCCGGTCCAGATCCTGAAGCATGAAGATCTTCACCTGAAAGGTCTGTTCGCTGAAAAAACCGAAACCCAGCATGAACGGGATGGTGCCGGTGCCGCCGGCCAGCCCGGTGGTTTCGCTGTCAAAAAAAACGATCTTGCCGGGATCGACCGTCGCAAACACATCGCTGCCGGCGATGATCTCCAAGGAACCGGTCGCAAGGGCCAGCCAGTCGCCCAGGCGCACTTTTCCGTAGCAGCCGTCCAGGGAATAATAAAAATCCTTGACCAGGAAAGGCTCGGCAGCAGCAGCCGGCTCCATCCTGGCCTGGGGAGCTGAAACCGGTTTGTTTTTTTGCTTCAGGTTGTGGCGCACCAGTTTCTCAAGTTTTTCCCTGGTGGAGAGCTCAGCATCGCTATCCAGGCGCTGCCATTTTTCCTGGATATCGTTTTTATCAAGATCGTGCAGCCGATCCTTCAGTTTTCTCATTGATTTCTTTTCCGCTGCTTAAGATAGCATAAAAAAACGCTGCGGACAATGACGACTCAGGAAAACGGCTGCGGCAGGATGTCTCCCCAGTCTCCGCGCAGGGTGTGCGGACTCAGGCCGGCCCGCAGCAGTTCAAGGTAACGGCGACGGCTGATGGGCCGGGCACCCCAGCCTGCCAGGTGCGGGGAAGCGATCTGGCAGTCTATAAAGACGAAGCCCGATTTTCGCAGCGCCTCGGCCAGGGCGGCCAGGGCGACTTTTGAAGCATTGTCGGCCAGGTGGAACATGGATTCGGCAAAAAAGCACCTTCCCAGGGAGATCCCGTAGATGCCGCCGGCGAGTTTTCCGTCCTGCCATGCCTCCAGGGAGTGGGCATAACCTGAGCGGTGCAGGGCAACATAGGCGTCGCGCATGGCCGGCGTGATCCAGGTGCCGCTCTGATCGGGGCGCGGCAACGCGCAGAAGCGGACGACTTCACTGAAAGCACGGTCAAGGGTCAGGGTAAAAACGCCGCGCTGCAATATTTTTTTCAGGCTTCTGCCGGCATGGAACTCGGCCGGGAACAGGACAAAACGCGGATCGGGCGACCACCACAGTATGGGCTCGCCTTCGCCGTACCAGGGGAAGATGCCGCGGCCGTAGGCGCGCAGCAGGCGTCGCGGCAGCAGGTCGCCGCCCACGGCCAGGAGTCCTTCAGCCCCTGCCCGCTCCGCCGGCGGGAAATCATCTTTACCTTCCAGGTTAAAAACTGTCATTTTTCTCGAAGCTATTTTAACCTGCCTGCTGCGGCATTGCAAAAAACAATTTATCAATTTCGATTCATTCTAAAAATTGCTCTTATTTTACAAGGAAACGTGATCTGCCCTCAATACCCTTGGCATGAAATCGCTTACTTTCCATTTTTTTCCGGCATTTGTACAAAACATTGACAACATTTTACCTTGCGTATATATAAATACTTCAGAATTTTTTTTAAGGAGATTCGCCATGAAACAAAAATCCGTACTGAAAATCATTGCCTTTCTGGCCCTTGGGCTGACTTTGCTGCAGCCGATCGCGGCCCAGGAAACGCAAAAAGACAATCCGTTTTTCCAGGCGCGTACCACACCTTTTCAAGCGCCGCCATTCGACAAAATAGTCATAGGTCATTTCCTGCCAGCCTTTCAGGAAGGGATAAAAAGAGAGCAAGCCGAGATCGACGCCATCGCCGCCGACACGCAAGAACCAACTTTTGCCAACACCATCGCCGCCATGGACCACAGCGGCATTTTCCTCAACGACGTCGGCGCCGTGTTCTACTCTTTATTAAGCGCCGATACCAACGCCGACATGCAGGCCCTGGCCCGCGAAGTGTCACCGCTGCTTTCGGCCCACGCCGACAACATCAACCTGAACGAAAAACTTTTCGCCCGGGTCAAGGCCGTCTACGATCAGCGCCAGAACCTGACCCTTAGCCCTGAAGAGGATTTTCTGCTGGAAAACACTTACAAGGGCTTCATCCGCAGCGGCGCGCTGCTGGATCCGGCCCAGAAAGAACGCCTGCGCGAGCTCAACCGCGAACTCTCCCTGCTGGGGCTGAAATTCGGCGAGAACCTGCTGGCCGAGACCAACTCCTCGCGCATCGTCATCGACAGCCCCGAAACCCTGGCCGGCCTGCCCGAAGCAGTGCGCGCCATGGGCGCCGAAACGGCCAAGCAGCTTGAATTGACCGGTAAATGGGCCTTTACGGTCCAGGTTCCGTCCATGACCCCTTTCCTGCAGTATTCGAGCCGCCGCGACCTGCGCGAGCAGCTGCACCGCGCCTATTTTATGCGCGGCGACCGCGACAACGCCAACGACAACAAGGAGATCGTCCAAAAGATCGTCCTGCTGCGCGCCGAACGGGCCAAACTGCTCGGCTACCCGACCCACGCCCATTTCGTTCTGGAAGAACGCATGGCCAAGGATCCCGCCACGGTCATGTCCTTTCTGAAGCGGCTGTGGACACCGGCACTGGCGCGCTCAAAAAATGAAGCGGCCGAAATGCAGGCCATCGTCGATCGTGAAAAAGGCGGGTTCCAACTCGCCTCCTGGGACTGGTGGCACTACGCCGAGAAGCTGCGCCAGGAAAAATATGCCTTTGACGATTCGGCGCTACGCCCCTATTTCGCACTGGAGAACGTCAAGAAAGGAATATTTACCCTGTGCGAAAAGCTGTACGGCCTGCAGTTCATCAAGCTCGACAACCTGCCCATCTACCATTCCGAAGTTCAGGTCTACGAGGTCAGGGAATCCGACGGCCGCCACCTCGGCCTGCTGTACATGGACTTCCACCCCCGTCCCGGCAAGCGCGGCGGAGCCTGGTCGGGCGGTTTCCGGCGCGCCTATTATGAAAACGGCAAGCGCGTAGCTCCCATCTCCACCTTGGTCTGCAACTTCACCCGCCCCGCTGCCGGCGCGCCGTCCCTGCTGAGCATCGACGAGGTCAACACCTTCTTCCACGAATTCGGCCACTCACTGAACACCCTTTTCTCAAACGGCGTCTACCGCAGCCGCAGCGTGCCCCGCGACGCCGTGGAACTTCCTTCGCAGATCATGGAGAACTGGGCGCTGGAGCCCGAAATGCTGAACCTGTACGCCCGCCACTACAAGACCGGCGAGGTGATCCCGGCGGCGCTGGTGGAAAAGCTTAAAAGCAGCAGCCTCTTCAACCAGGGATTCGAGACCGTGGAATACCTGGCCGCTTCCTTTTTGGACATGGCCTGGCACACCTTGACCGGCAACGAGACCATTGACGTGCGCAAGTTCGAAGCCGACACCATGGCCGCCCTCAACCTGATCCCGGCCATCGTCCCGCGCTACCGCACCACCTACTTCAACCACATGATCGGTGGATACTCCGCCAGCTACTACAGCTACATCTGGTCCGGGGTGCTGGACAAGGACGCCTACGAGGCCTTCAAGGAAAAGGGCATCTTCGACCGGGCCACTGCCAAATCCTTCCGCGAAAATTTGCTGGCCAAACTGGGAACCGAAGACGCGCTAACGCTCTACAAACGTTTTCGTGGCGCCGAACCGAAAATCGAACCCCTGCTCAGGAGCCGCGGGCTGATCGAAGAGTAAAAGGGTAGAAGAGTAGAAGGGTAGATGGGTTAAGAAAACCGCAAAAGGTCGATCCCTATGCTGCTGCCCCATCAACCCATTTACTCATCAACGCGCGTTTTTTTTGCCTTATTTTTCTTTTACCCGCTTGGCTTCAAAGATGCCATCAGGCTGGATGATTTCCAGCGTGGTCACGTCTCCCTTGACGTCGGTCTTGAAACGAAAGATGATGATTTTAACCTGCTTGAGAGTGAATTCTTCATCCAGACCGGGAACCAGCTCGTATTCCGGCTGTCCAGGGAAAACAAGTTTCAAGCTGTTGCCTTTCAAACTGACGGTCAAGGTCTGGTCAAGAAGGGAATAGCGGCCGGTGAATTTTTGCAAATAGGCTGGATCGAAAAGCCGGGCCGCAGGTTTTTTCGTAAAAATCATGGCTTCCAGGGTCGGTTCCATTTGGGCCTCCAGGGCGTTGACGCGGCCGTTGACATCGGTGCGGAACAGCAGTTTGAAATCTTCGAAGGTCGGATCCGTGCCCTGCAATCCGTTGAACGTCTCGTAATGCCAGTGCTCCAGAGGCGTGCTGATGCTATTGTAGGTGAAGGCCAGCTTGCCGGCCTGCAGCGTCACCCGCAGATCGCCGTAGCCGGGGTGGTTGTAGTCGCCGGCATATGCGTTGAGACTGTGGGCGGGCCTGGTCTTGGCGATGCGGCGGCTGAATTTCTTCTGCTCCGCCTGTTTGACCGCTTCCTGGCCTTTGCTTTTTCTTTCCACCGCCTCACCGATCCAATCTTTGGGTTCCAGGCCAAAAATGAGGTCGCTGGCCTGGCGGATGAGCAATTCGGGCAGCGCCGTGGCGTTGAGGTTGCTCAACACGACGAAACCCAGGCCGTCGCCGGGGAACAGGGAGACCATGGCTGAGAAGCCGTCGATGTTGCCGCCGTGGTGGACACGGCCGTGGCCGCGGTAGTTGTCGACGAACCAGCCCATGCCGTAACTGGCCGGCGACAATTCGGCGATGTCCGGCGTTTGCCCGGTGGGCATGTGGGCCAGGTGCATGTCCTGCAGCGTCTGCGGCTGGATGATGAACTTGTCCTGCAATTTGCCGCCGTTGAGATGCACCAGCAGCCAGCGGCTCATGTCGTTGGCGCAGGAGTTGATGGAACCGGCCGGACCGACGGTGGTGATATCGCGGAAAGGGAGGCGCTCCAGCTTGCCTTTTCGTTCCGAATAGGGAAAAGCGAAATCGGCGTCTTTTTGCGAGTCGAGGACCGAGAAATTGCTGCGGCCCATGCCCAGCGGCTGCAGGACCAGTTGGCGGATCGAATCTTCCCAGCTGCGGCCGGTCAGCGTTTCCACCAGGTAGCCGGCTGTGAGGAACATCATATTGTTGTACTGGAATTTCTGGCGCAGGTCGGCCGTGGGTTCCAGAAATGCCAGGCGGCGCACCAGTTCCTCGCGGCTGGACTCAGCGTTGTTGTACCAGGACAGATCATGGCGCGGCAGGCCGGAGCGGTGGGTGACCAGGTCGCGCGGCGTGATGCGCTCGGAAGTGCCGGGATCGGTCAGGGTGAACCAGGGGATATAACGCCGCAGCGGCACGTCCCATTCCATCCGGCCCTCGTCCACCAGGGTACCCATGGCGAAGGTGGTAAAAGCCTTGGAAGAAGAGCCAATGGCCAGGATCGTGTCGGCGTCCATGGGGATTTTTTTCTCCAGGTCGCGGTAGCCGTAACCCTTGGCCAAAACGACCTCATTGTCCACGACAATCGCCACGGCTACGCCCGGAACATTCAGGCCCGCCAAACCTTTGGCCACCACATCGTCAAAATGGGCCAACGCGGCCTTTGCTTTTTCAGAGTTGCTCCCGGCCCGCTTGAGCAGGAAAGTGAATTCTTTTCCCCCTTGCAGGAAACTGCCGTTGAGTTTCATCCCGTCGGCGCTGATGCTGCCTTTGAAAACCGGCTCACCGGGAACGCCGCCCATGGCAAAGGCGACGTCGTTATCCTGGACAACGATGCCGGCCAGGGGCAGGTCCTTGGCCTTCTGGGCAGGGATGGAGATGTCGCCCAGCCAGGAACCGTCGGCCTGAAGGCTGAAATCGCAGTCTATTTCCAGTTTGCTGCCGGGCAATTCGATGGCCCCGGCCCAGTGCCCTTGCAGCAATGGCGCCTTTTCTGCACCGAAGACAGCCGGAATCAGCGCCAAAAAGAAGCACAATAACATGATGTTACGCAAAAAAGTTTTGTTCATTCTTGCACCTCACAAATTTTTGACATTATACTACAAGATACTGCAAGAGGAAGGAATAGTTTGCCTTTCAAAAAAAATTTGACTACTTATCGACAATTTAATAAAATAGGGCTTGGAGGCAGTCATGAACGTTTTTGATTTGGCAATGGAAATGGAAAAGGACGGAGAAAAATACTACCGGCAGCTGGCGGAAAAAACGACCAATAGCGGTATGAAAAATATTCTTGATATGCTGGCCGAAGACGAAGTCAAGCATTTTCAGGTCCTGCAAAAACTTAAGGCTTCAAGTCAAGTTGAATTGCTGTCCACACCTATCCTGAGCGGGAGCAAGAATATTTTTCAGCAATTGTACGATAATAAAAACTGGGACGGTATTCCTGTGAAGCAGATCGACCTATACAAGAAGGCCCTCGAGATCGAAACCAGGAGCTTCAATTTTTACATGGAAAAAGCCAGGGCCAATACCGACCCCGCCACCAAGAAAATGTTTTTTTTAATCGCCGAAGAGGAAAAACGGCACGAATTCCTGCTGGACCACATAATCCAATTCGTATCCCGGCCGCAAACATGGCTGGAAAACGCTGAATTCAATCACCTGGATCAGTATTGACGGGCGCTTTATAGTCCGACAGCCGAACGAACCCCTTTAGCGCAAGCGCTTCAGCAAACTGCTTATTTTTTGGGCCAGGGAACTGGCCGCGGGTGGATCGTAATTGCCCATGACCACTACGGTCCAGCCGGGAGCCGCATCCATATCCAGTTCGGCGTTGATTCCCGGAGCGCCGCCGGCATAAGCCTGGGGACCGCCGAACCACTCTTTGCCCAAGGGGCCAAGCAGTTTTCCCGAACGCAACGCCAGGGAGAACTTGAACAGGTCCATGGCGGTCGAGTAGCCGCCGCCGGCCGAACTGCCCCGGGCCGGCCGGGTATAGATATTGCTGCGCCGCGGCTCTTTTTCGTGGTCGGCTTCATCCCAATTGCGGGTATAACCGCCGGCCACATTGGCCGCAGGCACATCGGCCTCCAGGTGTCCCGTGTCGGTCATGCCGGCCGGAATATAAATAAAGTCGCGAACGTAATCCCAATAACTCTGCCCGGAAGCCTTTTCCACGATCAGCCCCAAAACAATGTAGCCGCCGTTTGAATAACGGCGGCTGCTGCCGGGTTGAAAAAGCAGCGCTTCGGTGGCAAAAAGCTCCAGGTAGTCCGGCAAAGTCCGGATACGGGATTTTGGCGTCTGCCGGTATTCGTCGCCGAAAAAATCACCGATGCCCGAGCTCATGTCCAGTAGATGACGCACTGTTACCTTCTGCGCCGCTTCGTGATTTGGATAGTCAGGCAGGAATTTTTCAATTTTATCTTCCAGTGAGAGTTTGCCTTTCTCGGCCAACTGGCCGATGGCCACCCGGGTGAACAGTTTGTTGATCGAACCCAGATTGAATCGTGTATCGGGGCGATTGGCCACACCGTATTCCATACTGGACAGTCCGCGCGCTTCGTGGAGAACCACCTGGTCCCCCTGGGCCACCAGCACCACGCCCGAAAACAAGTCCGCGCGCGAGCGTTCATCCAAGGCAGCCCGGATGCGGCCCAGCACCTCTTCGCGGCTCAGGGGCGGTCCCGCCAGATCGGCCGCGGCTTCCGCGTCGACCGGGGCGGCCATGATCGTAGTGATCTTGGCACCTTCATTTTTTTCGAACTGAAAAGTGAATTCCAGCATCTCCCCCTGTCCATCCCGGACCAGGAAGCTGATTTTTTCCTCAGTCTCGCGGAGCAGTTTTTCAGGCGTGAGTGAACGCGCCTGCTGCCGGAAACCGTGAAAGCGCGCCAGGCGCTCATCCATGGAGACCCGTTTCAGTGATTCGGCACTGAAATTCTCCTTCAGGAATGCGGCCATGGCCTTGTCGGACCCGGCGTTGAAAGCGGTGAAATAAGCGGCGGCGCGCTTGCCCTGAGGCGTCGGCGGGAATTCGAATACTCCATTTCCCGGGGCCGCCAATCCAAAGCAGGCCAAAATCGTAGCAATAAAAACAATTTTCTTCAAAGATTTCATCATTTGCCTCCGAATAAAAATAAGACGCTCCCAAACCCGGAAAAGATGCAATTCCTCTTTAATGATCACTCGCGATTGTTGGTGAACAGGGTGATCAAGCGGTTGCGGATTTCGAGATAAAGCGGCGGCACTTTTTCCATCACTCCCCGGCAGTAAGCGGTCAGATAAGCTTTGGCTTTTTTAGGATTGACAGTGTAAAGGCGCAGGGCTTCCTTTTCCACTTTTTCCTGATCGGCAAAGATTTTATCTTCGAACGGCTGGCGCCGGGCCACGACTTCCTCGACCGCATCCTGGAAACGCAGGTTGCATAGGTTATCGACGAAATCAATGGTCCAGCGTGCCGAACGGTCGCTGTATTTTTCCGGATCGTAGGTCTGGTAACTCGGCGCCGTGTCGCTGCAGCCGGCATAGATTGGGACATAGGGGCTGATATAAGGGTTGTCCTGGTAAACCCAATACACGCCGCCTATGGCATCCGGCAGCCAACTGCGCAGCTGGCAAACCATGCCGTAGTGGCCGCGGTGGCGGGCCACCGGCCGGCGGTTGCTCAACTTCAATAAAGCGCGCAGGTCGCTGCCGGGAAACGGGGTAGCCAGGGGGCTGACCTGGAAACCGCCCTTGCCGTCGCTGACCAGCCACTGCGGTTGGGCGGTGAAATCATAGATCGTACCCGCGAAAACCGAGCGCTGGAAAGCAATTACATCGGCCAGGGATATTTTCTTTTCCGGGGCGGCTGAAAAAGGATATAGGGAGAGCGGCTCAACGATTTGGTGATAGGGATTGATCGTGGCCATGGGGTTCTTGTCCAGCTTCCTTTCGGGCCAGGCGGCCAGGTTGGGCATGAAAGTGCTATAGAAAAGCCAGAAGCGGCTGGTGGCGAACTCGACCGGCAGGGGCGCATAGATATCCTGCCAGATAAAAGCTTTTCCCGCGGCCGGGTCGTACCAACCGCGCGTGACCGCTTCCTTCAGGTAATTGGCCGAAACCATGAAGTTGCCCTTGTCCTCAGGCCGGATCTCCTTGATAATGCTCCAGTTGGGAATAACCAGGGCCTGGTCGTCGCCCAGGCGCTGCGCCGCCCAGATGGCGCCCGGCTTGCCGCTTTCCGGCGTCCAGCCGGGGCCGACCCCGAAGACCTCCAGGACCCAGGCCTCGGCGGGGTCACCGACCACCAGGGTTTCGGCGCTGTTGCCGCTGGAGGGCAGGAAGCCGTATGTTTCCACAAGCCGGCCGATGAGACGCACGGCATCCTGCGCTTTCCGGCAGCGCTGCAGGGCAAAGATTTCAGCCTGCTCGATGGTCATGATCTGTTTGCCGGTTTCCCGGGTCACGGCCAGTTCAGGGCGCTGGTTGATCGAACTTTCGGCGATGCCCAGCTGGAATTCGTTCATGTGCGGATAGGCCGAATGGATGTAGGCGTAGGTCTCGGCGGCCTGAGGAATATACCCCAGGATCTCGCCGTCATCGCGCAGCGGCAGGCGGGCATCCTGGATGCCCCAGTATACCGGGGCTTTCTCGCCCGGCTTGTGCCTGGCGGCCGGCACGATATAGATGCGCGAATCGGGGCCGGCATCGGTATGCGAAAGGATGACCGAGCCGTCGGCCGTGGCCTTTTTGCCCACGGC
>DATKZA010000084.1:0-22798 GCA_035528155.1 Patescibacteria group bacterium
GATCACTTGCCGGCATGGACCCTGCTGGACATGGAATACAGGATACGATCCGTTTGGGCGATGGCTTCGCGGCGTTCAATGGTGAAATAACGCTGGAATTCTTTTTCGAATCCGCATTCGTGGTAATCGGGAAAAATATCATCCCGGGTAGCCAGCAGGAGCCTCACTTGGGAATCATTTTTTGGAATGAACTCGATGATCAGGTTCCGGCAAAAGCGGCTGAGAAAATCGGCTATCTTGGCCAGCGGCAGATTGTTGGCAATAGCCAAGTGGTGCACCAGGGCCAGGGCCAGGACCGTGTCGATGGGACAGCGCTGCAAAAGCGAGATCCTCTCGTCGTTTTCCCAACCGATGCCCGGACTGGGATTGGTGATGTCGCCTACCAGCGGCAACAAAAACCTGTCGCCGGAGCGGCGGCATTGCAGGTAGTTTTTTTCCACCGCTGCCGCATCAATATCCAGGGCCACGGTCGGGATGTTGCGCTGGGAGGCCAGCCGGCTGAAAACACCGGTGTTGGCTCCGATGTCCCAAACATGGCGCGGGTTGAGCAACTGCAGGAAATCTGCAACGAGATTCTTCTTGAATTCAAGCGCCTGATCGGAATAATTCGTATGGCCGTAATATTCGGCCCACTCGCTGCCGCTTGGCCGCCAGTGCAGCTTCTTCACTGCGTTTTCCAGGCTATTGAGCAAAGCCAGGAGGGCAAAACGGCTCATGGGACGCTGTTTGGAACGCAGCGGCTTGTCGGCATAACGTTTTTGCGAACGGGCATGCAAGTGGATGTGGGAAAGCAGGGAGAACTTGATCCGGGTGCGGGCAGGAAGTAGACTGCCGGCCAGGTCCAGAGGAACGCCGTCCAAGTGCAGCCGCGACATTTGGTTCAAGCGGATATCGCGGTAGGCCATCAGCGCCAAGGGGGCCAGAAAGTGCTGGCAGAATTGGCGGTAAGCCACCCAGGGACGCCCATGGGGATATTTTTCAAAAGAGAGGGTATCGATCAACAACGGCCGGCCATGGACGAACTGCACATTGAAGGCGCTGGCGTCCTTGAGTGACATGCCATACTCCAGCGCGGTTTTTTGAATGGCCAGGGTCAGCAGGGCGGCGTCCTTGAGCTGGCTGAAGCACCACTCGTAGGGATAAGAGATGAAAGGCAGCAGAGTGGGACGAATGATTTTATAGGCGGCGGCGGTACAGGCCAGTTTCAAATCGCATTCCTCATGCTCGACAAGTTGCCCGGCGCCGGCAAGTTTCTCGTAAAGGCCGGAAGCGATCAGCTGATCGTAATGTTCGCGGTAGGTTTCATTAACCTGGCGGAAAAGTCTGTTTTCATCCCAGAAAAGAAAGCCGCTGGGGTCGCGGAAAGACCCGGACAGGGCCGTGCTTTCAACCTTCATTTTTCCTTTTTGAAAAAAGCCGGACGACGAATATCTTGATCTTGTGCCAATACACCTTGACAGCGAATGAAAGCGCCACAAAAGCCGCGATAATGATCTGGAAGACATAGCTGCCCGTCCCGGGATCAATATACGCGTAGGAATAGCGGGGGAAAAGCAGACAAAAAGCCAACAGCAACAGGAAAAGTTTGCCAAGGTTTTTAATTGACTTCATCGGACCACCTCATTGAAAAACAAGGAAACGGCGCAGCAGTCAGCAACCGTTGATCGTTTCAGTAAATTTTATTATACATTATTTCCCCGACACGGTCAATCGAGGGGCGCAAGACCGCTGTTTTCTTTTTCCAGAGATTTTGCTATAATGGGGCTGCCCATGACGCCAAAAACCATTAAGATTTTCTTTGCCATGTTTCTGCTGTTCATAATCTGTTTTTCTTTTGGCACCGACCTGCCAAAAACCAAGAACGGCGGTTTTTTTTCCGATGAATCGACCTATTTTTCAATCATGCAGAGCCTGGCTTTCGATTACGACCTGGAATACACCCGGGCCGACATCATCCGCATCCGGGAAAACTTTTGGGTCGGTCCCATGGGGCTTTTCTTGAAGCAGGGCCGGAACAACCGTATTTATTACGCCAAGTCATTTATTTACCCGTTGGCGCTGGCACCTTTTTTCAGGCTTTTCGGCAATCACGGCATACTGCTGGCCAATTCCCTGATGGTTTTTTTTACACTGCTCATGGGATTCCTGCTGCTGCGGCAGCAATATTCTTCGGAGCGGAGTTTTGTCTTCACCATCATGTACCTTTTTTGCAGCATCACCTTCATCTATGTCTGGTGGATCACCGCCGACCTGTTCAATTTTTTCGTCAATTTCGCCGCCCTGTTCTTCTTTTTTTACGAATTCAAGAATCCTGCCTGGTCAAGCATGGCCGGTGTTTTTTTTGCCGCGGCGATCTTTTCCAAACCCAACAACCTGCTGCACATCGGCGTCCTTTTCCTGCTGCTCCTCTATCAGAAAAACTGGAAAAAATTCATCAGCCTGGGCCTGATCTGCGCGGTATTCTTGGCAGGCCTTTTTGCCTTCAATTACAGCCAGACCGGGGAAATCAACTATCAGGGCGGGGAAAGAAAATCATTCTACGGTAATTTCCCACTTGAAAGAGCAGATTTTTCCTTTGCCAGCGGCCACAAAATGAGCACGGATACGTATTGGCGCCGCTTCTACCTGAGTCCGGCCATCACCTTACTCAATGTGTTTTATTATTTTTTTGGCCGCTTCACCGGCATGCTGATCTATTTTTTCCCCGCTTTCTTCCTGCTGCTGCTTTTCTTTTTTCAAAAAAAACATCCGCAGGACTGGTTCCTGCTGGCCGGGATCGTTTCAGCCATACTTTGCTACATTCTGCTGATGCCTGATAATTATTTCGGCGGCGGCGGTTCCTTGGGCAACCGGTACTTTTTGAATATCTATCCCTTGTTTTTCTTTCTCGGCTACCGCGAACGGCGATTCAAGTTCTCCCTTCTGCCCGCGGCCGCAGCCATGATTTTTCTGGCGCCAATTTTCATGAACGGTATGTTCAATTCGGCGTTTCCCCGCTATCCCGGATTGTCTTTTCCCATTAAATTCTTCCCGGCCGAAAAAACCCAATACTCCACTTTGCCCAGCAACACCAATCCCCGCGCCTTCAACAGGAAAATCGCTGAAAAATATACCCTGTTTTTCCTCAATGACAATTACAACCCCATCGAAGGCGAAGCCTTTTGGACCCACGCCGACAAAGAGTTGGAGATGTTCCTTCTGGCCCCGGGCAAAGTGAAGAAATTTACCTTTCAATTGAAAAACATACCCCTGGCCAACCATATCCGCCTCCAGGTCGAGCACAAGTCCCAAAACCTATTTATCGCAGCCGGTAATGTGCGCGACATCACGTTCAGCAATATTCACGGGCTGCGCATCGCCAACCGTTTCATTTACCATATAAAAATCAAGAGCAGCAACTATTACTGTCCGTTTTTTGCTGACGCCAAAACGCAGGATAGACGCCTGCTGGGAGTTCAAACCCAAATCGAGCTGGGTTATTGAAGCGCACACGCCGGCGCTGCCGCGGCAATTGACTTTTGGGGCCGCTTCCCTTAAGATGGACGCCAGAATGAAAATTGCCGCCGATCTTCACATTCATTCCACCCTTTCACCTTGTGCTTCCCTGGAAATGTCACCGGCGGCCATTGTTCGGCGCGCCAAGGAGCTCGCCTTGGACCTCATCGCCGTCACCGACCACAACAGCATGGAAAACAGTTTTGTCACGGCCAGCATGGGAGTAAAAATGGGTTTGCGGGTTTTGTACGGCATGGAGGCACAAACAAGCGAAGATGTCCATTTCCTGTGCCTTTTCGAGGACCTGGGGCAAGCTGCCGCTTTCAATGTCAAGATCTACAACCACTTGCCCAAGGTCAGGAATGAGCCGGAATATTTCGGCGACCAGGTGGTCGTCGATGAGCTGGACAATATCGTCCGCCATGAAGACCGGCTGCTGCTGAACGCACTTGAACTCACCATAGCGGAATTGCTCGAGCTGGTGCGCGAACACGGCGGGGCGGTTATTCCTTCTCACGTCGAAAGCGCGTCCTTCGGCCTACTGGTCAACATGGGCATGGTGCCCCGGGAACTGCGCGACTCCGTATTGGAAATTTCCCACGCCGCCGGCAGCGAAGATGTGCGGCGCTCCTACCCCGAGCTTAATCGCTTCCCCTTGATCACCAACTCCGATGCCCATTTCCTTAAGGACATCGGCTGTGCCTACACGGTTTTCCAGGCAGCGGCTCCCTCCCTGCCCGCTTTGATCAAAGCCGCCAGGGCTGGTGCCTTCGACCGGGTCTACCGCAAGAACCATGGTTGAGGATCTCTGCTTCCATCTGCATGACCTGGTGCAGAACTCTGCCGCGGCCGGAGCGAAAAACATCTCGGTGACGATCAGCGACCGGGCGGCAAAAGACCTCATTACCATGACGGTCGAGGATGACGGTGAGGGCATGGACCGGCAGA
The DNA here is from genome assembly GCA_035528155.1 of Patescibacteria group bacterium. Lineage (GTDB taxonomy): Bacteria > Acidobacteriota > Aminicenantia > UBA2199 > UBA2199 > UBA2199. The sequence goes on from DATKZA010000084.1 coordinate 4,444, forward strand.
CCCTAGGCAAGGTTCAGGATCCTTTCTTCACCAGCAAGAGTTTCAAAAAAGTCGGCCTGGGCATTCCCTTGCTCAAGGCCACGGCGCAGAGTTGTCGAGGCGATTTCCGCATTCGCAGCAGGGTGGGGCATGGGACCAAGGTCAGTGCCAGGCTGCAGAAAAGCCACGTAGACTGCCCTCCCCTTGGCGATCTGATGGCGACCTTGCTGTCGCTGCTGGTCGGTTTTGACAGGATTAACATCCGCTTCGCCTACCAAAGCGATAATGGGGCGTTTGCCTTGGCCAGCGCCGACATTCGCCGCCAAGTTGGGGACCTGCATTTTTCCCATCCCGAGATCCACCGGTTTCTAAAAGGATACATCCATGAAGGGCTTGGCCGCGTACTCATTCCCCACGCTTGAGGCCGCGCCGTTGGCCGCGGCGGTTGTTCAACCTCCGACTACTATGTTACAATTGCGATCATGAATCCAGACAAAGACATCATCATCGAAATTCTGAAAAACCTCGCCTTGTTCCAAGAATTGAATTACAACGCCGTCAAAGAGTTGACCTACCTGTTTTCAGACCGGATATTCCAGTCAGGTGAAACGATCTTCGAGGAGAATGACACGGGCAACTCGCTGCTGGTGATTGTCTCCGGCGAGGTGCGCATCAGCCAGCGGGCCGAACTCAGCGGCGAGGAAACCCTTACCGTACTGAAAAAAGGCGACTTTTTCGGAGAGATGGCCCTGCTGGATGACCTGCCGCGCAGCGCCACGGCCATTGCCCAAAGCGATACTTTCATGCTGGAGATCAACCGCGAAAAATTCCTGCACTTTGTTGAAAAGGACCCAGCCAGCGGCGTGCGGATCCTGCTCACCCTGGCCAGGAATTTATCAGCCCGCCTGCGCGAAGCCGACAACAAGATCAAGGCCTTCGTCAACCTCAGCCAATGGCTTTGACCGGGGCGGTTGCCGGGATATTGGGTGCGCTGGTCCTGCTGCTTACCTGGCTGCTGGGCGACGGCGGCCTTTTTTTACTGTTGCTCATGGCCGCAGCCATGGCGGCGGGCGAATATTTTTACCGCTTCAGCGCCGACCGTTTTCCCCTGCCCTACCTTGGCCTGGCACTTTCGCCGCTTCTCCTGCTCAATTATTCATCTGTCGGTGATTTCCGTATTCGCTTGGCCTGTTTCTTCATGCTGATCTATATCCTATTCCTGGCGCGGCGGCATCGCGCTTTCCGGGTAAAGATCCCCATGCCCCTAGCCAAACCCTGGCGAGTCTGGTTCACCTCATTCCTGGTGTTTTCGCTGGCCGCTGTTGTTTTTTATGCCCAGGGCATCCATTTATCCGGCGACGAGCCCCATTACGTCATGATCGCCCAAAGTCTGGTCGAGGACGGCGATTTTGACCTCAAGAACAACCTGGAAAACAAAACGTATTTTGCCTACCTGCCAGTGGAGATCCGGTTTCACGGCTCGATCCACTCCGGTAAATACCATTCTTTTCATATGCCCGGAATCGCTTTCCTTTTGCTGCCTTTTTTTTGGCTCTTCAAACTTCTTGGCGGACTGCTTCCCGGCAGCCTGTATTTCCGCCTGGTAGCCGCCCTGATCAATTCATTTTTCGCCCTGGGGCTTTTCCTGGCTATGCAAAACGCGATGCCGAAAAAAAACAACGACCGCTTTTTTATTTTTTTCCTGCTTACCTTTCCCTTGGTGTTTCATGCGGTGCACCTCTTCCCAGAATTGCCCGCAGCCGCCTTGATGATATTCGCTTATATTTTCGGCCGTGACAAGCGGCGTTTTTTCCTTGCCGGCCTTCTTCTGGCCTGCATTCCCTGGCTGCACCTGAAATACTCCATCCCGGCATTGATACTTGCCCTGTTCCTCATGGCCCGGATAAGGCGCGAAATCCCGGGAAACGGCTCGCGCTTGAAGCAACTGACGCTTTTGCTGGCGGCTCCGGCGATCAGCCTGTCATTACTGGCTTTGTACAGCAAGTTTCTGTATGGTTCTTTTAATCCCAGCGCCATCTCGCCGGAAAAAATTTTCTTTGCCATCCCGCTAAAATTCAGGATTGAAACCCTGCTCTCTTTTTTCCTGGATCAGCGCGATGGTCTTTTCATCTATGCCCCGATCTTTCTACTGGTTATTTTGGTCTTTAAAAAAAATATCAGGAAAGGCATCCGGGATTTTTCTTTGCTGCTTTCGGTTTTCATGGCTTATATCCTGTTCCACGCCTTCACTACCGTTCGCGGCGGCTATTCTCCAGCTGCACGGCCTACCCTTTTTGTCATGTGGATCATGGCTGTTTTTCTGCTGGCTTGGCGCCAATACTCCCAGACAGAAATTTCCCGAGCTATATTCAGATTGCTGGCCGGCATGACCGTTTTTGCCACAGCTTGGCTTTTTTATTACCCGCTTTTCCTTTACCAGCCCGTGACCCGGGAAGTGAGCCAGCGGGCTTCCTCCTGGTTGTGGTTCCTGAGTAGCGAAGTGATAGATCTTTCCACCTTTTTTCCCTCTTTTTTAAAGAAAGACAACTCCTCTTATCTGGCGAACTGGGTCTGGCTGGGATTGCTTTTATGCATCCTGGTCATTTATTACGCCATCAGGACAAAAAATACAATCGGCAAAGCGGCGCGGATTCTCTATCCGCTGGCAGGGGCGGCACTGCTCGCCATGGTCTGCTTTATTCCCCACGTTCAGTTGCGAACACGCTACACCGCTGCCGGGCTTTCCTTTTACTCCAACTCGAGGAATTTCTCCTATCACAAGAAAGCATCAGCCTTTCGCATCCTGGCCGGCCGCGACTATGACCTGTTTTTTGACTTGAAAGGCAGCGCCACTGACAGGCTGGACCTGCGCCTGCTGAACGACAAGCGGATCACTTTGCAGGTCAAAAACGGGAGCCAGACACTGCTCGCGGATAATCGAGCCCTGGAAAACCGGCTCACCCTTCGCCTGTCCACGCTAAATACATTCCACCTTGGTAAAAGAAGCCTGGTCCATTTGGGGCTGGAATCAAAATCCGCAAAAGACAATACTTTTTTTTGGCTTGAATTCCACTAAGGATTAATCATTCAGACTACTTTCCCGGCCGGCGCTGTCCAGTGAACTGATCTTGTATTCAAATTCACGTGCCGTACTACCTAGGGACCGGTCAAGGTATTCGTAACTAGACTGGTTGCCGGCAGGAACAGTAAAGAAGTGGCCAAAGTTGTAGCTGCTGCCCTTTTCACGGCGGTAAATTTTATAGGACACGATCACGGCTCCGGCCTCTTCGTTGCTGGGATTCCGATCCCAGGTGATCCGGTACAGGTATTCAACGGAAAACAAATTTCGGTTCTCATGGCGCACGAATTGCACGTTCAACGGAGGATGAATGCCGAAGACTTCGACCTCTCCGGTTGCCGAAGCCGTGGCGCCGACGTTGTCAGTGACTTTCAGGGAGATGAGATAACGGCTTTTGCTCTGATATACGTGGTCGATCAGTGATCCCTGACCTCTGGCTCCATCGCCGAAATCCCAACTGTAGCTAACGATCTGCCCGTCGCTGTCATGGGAGTTTCTGGCGTTAAAAGTCACGTTCAGCGGGTAAAGGCCGCTGATCGGCGTGAAAGTGAACAATGCGACCGGAGGCTTGTTGACTATGGGAATGGGAGGGGGGGGGCCGGGGGGTGTGATTGCATCCGAACTGAGATTGATGTAAACGGAATCGCCTCTGTCGGTATAAGCAATTACTGCTGTTTTCGCATCGGAGCTAAGGGCACAGCTAGTATAATCGGGTTGGGAAAGAGCTTTATCCATCCTTAGGTGTCCACTCCACACCCCATTTTGCTTCCAATTATAGTAGATCCTACCTGCGAGTTCCATGGTGAAAATGTTGTTCTTGTCGACGACGCTCAATCCGATGTTGCTGTACGACCTAGCCGCATCATCGGAAACAATGAATTTTGGAGAAAAGCCGTTGCCGGTCCAGTATTTGTAAATGGACACCCGGGCGCTGCCATCATCAGCCATGTAGAATACATGGGGAACGCGACTGGGGTCAACGGCGACACGGGGGCGATGGATGCCATCACGGACATCGATCACAGTCTGCCATTGACCATTGGCGGTGTTGGGGCGTTTGCAATAGGCAATGGTATATAAATTGCCCCACAATTGCTGCCAGGCAATGTGGATATAGTTCGAGTCAACCGCGACATCCGGGTGCTTGGAGCGGCCGTCCATTGGCCAGGTTTCCAGCCTGATGGTGCTGCCGCACTTGCTGATGAATTGGCAGCGGGCGGCGGGCTGGACCATGTAGGCAATGTAGACATTGTTGTTTTCATCCGCGGTGAGACGCAGGTCTTCGACCCTGCGGGTAACGAATGGAGGTCTCAGGGCGCCGGTAATGGTCAGGGTTTGCAACAGGGAGACCGCCGACCAGCTGGAACCGTTATAAAAACGGTATTTGACATGTTGTGTATAGGAATCATAACTGCTGGCTTCGACCCAGGCAATATGGATGAATCCCTTTTTGTTGATCCACATGGAAGATTCATAAGCCAACAGGGTTGATTCGGAGATTTTTTTTTCATACTCAACGTTGCTGCCGTCATAAGAACTGAGATGGATCTTGGTACCTGCTTCGTAAACGACATATATTTTCCCGGCCGGAGAAAAACAAACCACCGGTTTTATGTATTCGCTTCCTGTTTTCTCAGAGATCAATATTGCATTGCTCCATCCGCATAATTGATTCTGCGCAAAGAGGAATAAAACAAAAATGAATGAACTGATTTTTTGAAAAATATGATTTTTATTATACATCATGATTAAAATGTAACATAATTTGTTGCCAATTTCAATTTTTTAAGCCTGGCGGTGGCTTATAGGAATGCTCTCTCCTGATCATGAAAGACGTTTCGGACTGAAAAATCCAACGATCGGCCTCCCTGTGCAGACCTTTTTCAATAAAACATACCAAGCTTGAGCCGCAAATGGTTTATTTGCCAATAAACATGAATTAAGTTCAAATACATGTTGAGCTCACGAAGTGATTTGCTGAGGGCGAGCCGGGCTCCAATAGGTTATGGACTCTTACAGGACATTGACATTATCGCAGGAATTGGTTATAAAACAACTGGAAATACTAACAAGAACCCGCAACATAAATGAGGCCATCATGAGTGATAAGGAACAACGAACCGTTTCAGCGGTATCTGATTATTGGCAATCCCATCCCCTTGGCGTGCAATACAACATTGACAAGGAAATCAAGGTAGGCAGCCCGGAGTTCTTCGCTCATATCCGGCCGTGGATGAATCCCTATAAATTCCCCTGGAACATGGAACGGATAAAGCGTGAGGCCTCACTGCTCAAGGGGAAACACTTGCTGGAAATTGGTTGCGGCATGGGATTCGACAGCCTCGAATTCCTTAAGCGTGGGGTTCGCGTGACGGCCACAGATCTTACTGCGGCAGCGATCGAACTTGCCCGCCTTCATTTTAAAATCGAGGGAGTCGAAGCGGAGGATGTGCGGATGGAGAATGTGCTGTCGCTTTCTTTCCCAGACAATTCATTTGATGCTGTCTGGGCAAACGGAGTGCTCCACCATACAGGGAACACCGCACAAGCCATCAGAGAGGTTCACAGGGTTCTTAAACCGGGCGGTCGGGCGATCATTTCTCATTTCTATCGCAAACCCTCCTGGATGTTCTGGCTATCTCGTTTCGGACACGAAAATATTGAGCACAAAGAAAAAGATCCTCCGGTGACAGATTTTTTCTCAGAGAAAGAAATCCTGGCCATGTTCAAGGGATTTTTGGTAGAAGAATCGGTACAAGAACACTATCGCGCCCTGCCGATTGCCCGCAGGGGAATCAAAGCCTTTTTATACAAGTGGGGATTTCGACCTGTATACAACCTGCTCCCCGTACCCATTGCCAAGCGCCTGGCCTACAAATTCACGGTAACGGCCATCAAGACCAATAACCCGGCATCATGAGCCGTCAGGTTCTCAAGTATAGAATACTGCGGTAGCAATGCTTCGCATTGTTTCAACCGAACGACAGTGATATGATTAGCCAATGATGAAAGTTCGGCGATTCAAGATAAATTTTAAATCCATCCTGCTTTGCTGCGGTGCGCTATACATCGTTATTTACATCCTGGCGGCGATTCTACGCATCGCCTATCCGTACGAACTCGAGCCCATGGAAGGCGGCATGGTTGATCATGTCAGGCAGATTCTCGAGGGAAAAGCGCTCTATGTGCCGCCATCATTGAACTTCGTCCCCTACGCTTATCCGCCTCTTTTTTACTATCTGGCTGCCGTCTTTTCCAAATTACTTGGCGTGGGTTTTTTCCCACTGCGTTTGATTTCGTTTTTGGCTTCCTTGGGGATCATGGCCCTGATTTATCAGTTTGTGCGCCGGGAAACCGGCGACCGCTTGTGGGCGGTTACCGCTGCGTCCCTCTTTGCCGCAACCTACAAACTGAGCGACGCCTGGTTCGATTTGGCCAGAATCGATTCATTGTTTCTTTTTCTTATGCTCCTTTTTGCCTATCTGGTTCGTTTCCGTCCTGCCCGGATTTCATACATTTCGGCCGCGGCAGTACTGCTCCTGGCTGCTTTCACCAAGCAGTCGGCGCTGATGATCGCCCTGCCGCTTTTGCTCTATGCCATTTTTTTTGAAAAGCGCAACTGGCCCTACTTGCTGGGGACATCCACGATTCTGATCGGGGGCGGCATCTGGGTCTTAAATGTCCTTCATCACGGCTGGTATAAATACTATATTTTTGATCTGACCGGCCAGCGCTGGTTCGGAAAACTGCTAAAACCGCGTATCATCGGTTTTTGGACCGACGATATGCTGAAACCCTTGGCGGTGACGATCTTGCTTCTATTCGCTTTCCTGCTTGTCGAGTTCGTCGCGGCCAAGAAAAAATATTTCTTTTTCTATTTGGCATTCACCGCGGGCATGATCGGAACCGCATGGGTTTCACGGTTGGAGTACGGGGCGTACGGCAACGCGCTGATTTCCGCCCATATCCTGCTCGCCATAGGCTTCGGTTTATCAATGGCCAAATTCTGGCATGGGGTGACTTTTCCTAAAAACGACCCGAGGCGGGTTCAAAACATTTTCTTGTTTGCTGTAGGACTGATCCAGTTCGCACTGCTCGCCTACAATCCTTTGCTTCTGATTCCCAATGCCTCTGACAAAAAAGCGGGAGACCATTTTATCAAAACCATTGCCAGCCTGCAGGGAGACGTCATGGTTCCCGGGCACGGATTTCTCCCCTATCTGGCGGGAAAATCCCGCTATGCCCACGAAGTGGCTGTTAAAAATTTGACAAAGATCGACCCGGGGCCGGTCAAGCTGAAGCTGGAAAAGGAAATCACGGCGGCCATCGAGAACAAACGGTTCAATGCCTTGGTTCTCGATTCACACAACTGGTACAGGCCGCTCCTGATCCGCAATTACGAATTCAGCAGAATCATTTTTTCCGACCCAAAACAATTCTGGCCGGTCACCGGAAAAAGACTCAGGCCTAATTTTATTTATCTGCCAAAAAAATCACGGTATTAAGTCAATTACAGCCGGATCCCCACACCCAGGTTCAATTCCAAGCTGCCTAAATTCAAAGCATCGTCCAAATCGGAATCCGGATAAATGTCCTTCTGCACCATGTTGAATTTCAGGAACAACTGGGCGAACACTTTTCGGGACAACTGATAATAACCGCCGGCCAAGGCGTTGAAACCGATGAGCGTGGCCTTGATGTCGCCGGCCGGGTTCACATCCTTGACCAGAAACACATTGGGGCCGGCACCGGCAAAAACGCTGAGCTTGCCTTTTTCCAAGAGGTAATAGCGCACAGCCGCCGACAGGGGGATCAGCCTGAACTTCAGTTCATCCGGGCTCCACTCGGGCATGTTGTTCTTCGCAGCCAAGCCGCCGCTGACCCAAAAATCGATCTTGGGGGAGAAACGGAAGGCCAGTGAACCACCGAAACCGCTGAGGCCGACATACGCATCCTTGAAGTTCTTGTCCAGCATCATGTAGTAGGTGCCGTGCGCGGCGAATCTCAAGCGGCCGCCGAACAGGCCGGCTTTTTCGCGGCTAACCGGCTTCTCCTTTTCTTTTGCGATTGCTTCGGGGGTTGTGAAGACGATGGTGGCAATCACCAAGTTGTCTTTGAGTTCAAGACTGATCTTTTTCACCGCGTATTGCCCGATCAGGTCGAGCAATCTCTTATGCGTCTCAAGCCCGGAGAAGACTTTCAGTACCGGCTGTTTTTTTATTTCCTCTTTTTCGTAATGGTCGAATTGCAGCATTTCCTTGTTGGCGTCAAGATAAGCGATGAATGCTTCGATTCCCGGCAACTGCGGCTCGGCAGGCTTTTCAGCTTCTAGCGCAGCCTCTTTTTCGGCTTTGGCCATTTTATCGAGTTTGGCCTGGACTTCAGCTTTTTCCCTGGCCATCTCTTCCTCATTGACGACGCGGATCTTCTTTTTATCGGCCAGGCATTCGAACCCGGAAACGATGAGTTGGCTGCCAGAGATCAAACCCTTATCGATCATGGTCTTGCCCGCTTCGCTCGCCCCGAGGGTCACGTATAGTTTTTTGGCTTTTTTCTTATCGGCAGTATAGACGAAATCGCCCAGGCTATCCTGCAACAGGGCCTTGGTCTGGACAGCTATGGCATCGGCGTGTTCGGTCTTCAGCTTGCGCACGGTAAAAAGGCTGCCGGTCTTGATCTGACGACCGCTATTGTCCACGCGCAGCCTCACCTGGGTGTCGCCCACGGCGATGACCTGGGCGACCGATGCCGCGTCCTGGCCCTCGACCTTGCCGGAGACGGTCTCATCCAGAGTGAAGCGACCGCTGTCGGAGGCAGCCAGCGGGACCGTGATCAGTAGTTGGCTCTCCGTCATGATTTCCATCAGGATGTCGGCGGCGGAAACATCCGCGCCGGCAGCGATCTTTATGTTCTGAACGACACCCGAAACCGGTGCCTGGAACAAGCGGGCATACGGAGCAACTTCTTGTTCGAGCAGAGACAAGGATTTCTGCAAGTCCCGCTCCGCCGCTTGGATAGCCTTTTCGTTCTTCACTTTCGCCCCCTGGCGGTCGAGAAGCACTTTCATTTTCCGGGCCGCTTCTAGCCGCAGCTTGGCCATCTCTTCGCTGTCGCCAGCGATCAGGGTGAGCAGTTCCCCACCCTTTTCCACCTGGGCGCCCTCGGCCACTCGCAGGGAGAAGACCCAACCGGCCGCCGGAGAGGCAACCTCGACCGCTTCCGGCATGGCCGGTGCGGTGTAATAACCGTATTCGCGGAAAGTTTCCTGCTTAATAAGCTCAGTCAGTACGGAAACTTTCTTGGGGCACTCCGTTTTAGAGGCGACGCCGGGCTCTTTCTTTTTCGCAGCGGTCTTGGCTTGTTTCTCCTGTTTCTTCTTTGCTTTCAGCGAAGCGGCGGCCGCAGCTTCGGCTTGCTTGGCCTCGCGTTCAGCCTTGGTTTTCTTCTCTTCTTCCCTCTTGATTTTTGCTTCCTCGGTGAGGGCGGCTTGCTGCGCCTTGAGCTCGTTCTGAGCCACGGCTTTTTCCTTGGCCATCTCTTCCTCATTGACGACGCGGATCTTCTTTTTATCGGCCAGGCATTCGAACCCGGAAACGATGAGTTGGCTGTCCGCGACCAAACCCTTTTCGATCATGGTCTTGCCCGCTTCGCTCGCCCCGAGGGTCACGTATAGTTTTTTGGCTTTTTTCTTATCGGCAGTATAGACGAAATCGCCCAGGCCGTCATGCTGGATAGCGGAGGCCGGCACCATGATGGCATCGACATGCTCGGCTTTCAATTTTTTACAGTTGATGGTCATGCCCTCACGCAGTTGTCCAGCAGAGTTGTTCACCCGGAAACCAACCTGGCTTTCGCTTACGGCAACGATTTCAGCTTCCAGTTCGCCGCTGAAACCCTCTGCCGCGCTCATGAGTTTTTCGCCGCTATTGAAAAAACCGCCCGCATCGGCATCCAGCGCCACATCGACCCGCAGGTGCAGCGTATCGACGATCTCGAACATAAGCGTTTCCTGGGCGATCTCGGCTCCAGGTAACGTTTTTAAGCGGGCGATACCGGCCAGAGGGGCCAGGATGACTCGATTGGCCAAAGCCCTGCTCTCTTCCAAAAGAGTCAGAGCCGCTTGATAATCCTGCTCAGCCATCTGGATGGCTTTTTCGCTTTTCACTTTCCAGTTTTGCCGGGCGGTCAGGATTTTTTTCTTTTTTTCAGTTTCCTGCTCGAGAACTTTTATTTTTTCGTCCTGGCCGGCGTTTAAAACAGCCAGTTCCTGGCCGGCGTCGACCAGGCTGCCTTCGTCGATTTTGATCTCCGAAACGATCCCGGCTATCGGGCTGACGACGGCAATTACATCGAACTGCCCCTGGCCCGATAAATAGCGGTACTCGGAAAAAGTAGCCGGCTTGACAGTTTCAAGCAATACCGCTACCCGGCGCGGGCATTTCGCTTTTTTCTGCACTGTCCCGTCCGTGCCGGCCGCGATCGTATCGCTTTGAGCGGGCATCAGCAATCCGCTCATCGCCAGCGCCAGACCGCATAAAAATAATTTTGCTTTGTTTTTCATTTCTGCTCCTTTACTGTGCATTGAATATGCTAATCGCATGGATTGGCCGCCAGATGGGGGGATGCCAATCCGTTAAAAATTGTCGTATGGGCTCTTGTGCCCCTGGTCATCGACCGCTGAAACGGCGTAATAATATGTCTTGCCTGCTTCGATGCTGATGTCGGCGAAGGCGCGCTTTTCGGCGCCTACTTCGCCGATTTCCTGGTAATCGCCGTCGGCTTCCCTGCGGAATATCTTGTACTTGACGATGTTGTAGCCGGCTACATCATTCTTGGGGTTGGGCTCCCACCTGATGACGTTGCCTTGGCGGTTATAGATCAGGGTCTTGACCTGCTGCATGGACCAGGTGGCCGGAGCGGTATAAAGAGCCTTGACGCTGACAACCTTTTCGGCGATGCCGCGGCCGTCCTTGTCGTCAATGACCGTCAGGCGTACCCTGACGTTGTTGTAGCTTTTATTGAATTTGTAGGTGACACTCTGTCCTTCCAGGGTCTCGTTGTCCTGGATGACCTTCCACTCGTACTTGACGATGGTGCCGTCGTTGTCAGAACTGCCGCTGCCGTTGAAAGTGATCTCTTCATCCCAATAAACTGTTTCCTTGTCGGCACTGATCACGGCCACGGGCAATTCATTGATGATCAACCGTTCGCTCAGGATCAAATAGACCCCATGGGGCAAATTGTAAACGAAGGCGGCGACATCGTTTTTACTCAAAGCCACGGCGGGGTTGTCGAAAGCGCCTGCGGCCCCGGGTACGGGCACCATGCCCAGGGGATTCCATAAACCGTTTTTCTTCCAGTTAAAAAAGAATTCCGTTGATGTTCCTTTGAAAACCGCTGCGGAAACGATCATATTTTTATCGTCTTTCACGGAAATGTCCACATTCTGGTATTTGTTAATTACCTCGGTGAGGGTTAACCGGTTCGAAAACTTGGAGCCCAGCCAGTATTTGTAAACAACATGGCGTGCGCTTGAATCATCGGCCATGTAGGCGATATGGGGATAGTCGTTCTGGTCCAGCTCCATCACCGGCCTGTGAATGCCGCCCTTGATATCGATGTTTTCCCAGGCGGCTCCGACAATGTTTTTCCGCCGGGCATAGTAGACAGTGTACTGGCCCAGCAATTGCTGCCAGGTGACCTGCACGTAATCGTCCCCCGCTTGCACACTGGGATGCTTGCTGCGCCCTCCCAGCGGCCAATTTTCCTCTCTGACCGTGGTGCCGTACCTGCTGAGCAACTTGCAACGGGCGCCCGGCCAGGTCATGAAGGTCACGAACACGTTTCCGGAACTGTCAATGTCGAGGTTCAAGTCATCGATTTTCTCCTTGTTGAAACTGCTCGGATCGAGTGTGCCGGGGATGTTCATATCTTTAAGAATGATGATGGAAGACCAGATACCGTTTTCGTACGTGCGATACATGATCGACTGCTGGTCGGCACCGGCAGTGGCGGCCTCGGCCCAGGAAATGTGCACCGTGCCATCCGCAGAAACGACCATGTCGGGCTCGTAACAATATTTCTTTCCCGCTGATACTTTACCCACCAGCTCACCTTTGCTGCCGTTGCCGGTGTACTTGAAAAGGTAAATCTCTTTGCGCGACAGTTCCTCGTCATGGGCCATGCAGGCGACATACACGACACCGGACGGGTGGAATTGGACCGCCACCTTGTCTTCGTAGGTCTTGCCGCTTTCATTGGCGACGATGATGGGATCGACCCAGGCCATGAGCGAACTGGAAACACCCGCGAATACCAGTGCGGTAAGCGCAAATAAAAATATTCTTTTTGCAAACCTCATTTTCATACTCCTTATTTTTTAACAAAATTCTAGGGATTGTTATTTTACCAGAAAAAAAAGTGAAAAGCAAATCATGAAATATTCCTTCGTCACCAATATCAATTCACCTGATTGACGGGATTGGAGTAATCGCTTAAAATGGATGCCGATGAATGGAAGCATATTTAAGGAAACATGTATGGGCCGTCTCGTGGTGATCCCGTTTTTTCCCCTGACCCTTTTCTTATTCGGCAGGGACCAGGTATTTTTTTGCAATCTTGCCGGATTCCTCTCCTCAGCGGCCGGCAAAACCAAAAACCCGATTCAGGAAAATTGAATGGAAAAAATTAAAAAAATCTTTACTGAAATGATGTTCGTCATTGCCCCCGTGGCCATTTCGTTGCTGCTATTTCGCTTGATCAGGAATTTTCCCATTTATCCTTATGCTTCCATTGTTGGTTCACTGGTCAGTTTGCTGCTGATCGCTTCGCTTTTTTTGAAAGTGGATTTTAAATGGCTGGTGCTGATAAGGAGTGCCGGCATTGGCCTGCTGTATTTGTTTTGGTTGAAAGACACGCCTTTTAATTTCGAAGGCATGTTCGGTGACAACCATTATTATACCCTGGCCGTGGAAAAATTCTACTATTCTTTTTTCCCCTACTCGCATGAATATAATAATATTCATTTTTCGCTGCCACCCTTGTTTTTTTTCCTGATCGGCAGGATTGGCGCCCTGTTAAAAGTGTCCCTGCCCGATCTTCTAAAATACTCGGCTTACTTATTTGCAGTCTATTTGCCCTATATATGGGGATATTTTCTGGGCGGGATATTCAAAAAAGACAAATGGCTGGCCGCATTTCTTCTATCCCTGCTGATCCCTTTCAAGAATCCGCTGCCTGAATACAGTTCCCTGGCCTACCTGGCGCAGAAAGGCTGGCATTTTTTGGGAATGTTCTTGATTGTCATCTGGTATTTGTGGCTGAAAAGGGAAAAACCCCATTTCTTAAAGGCCGGATTGGCCGCAGGCATCATTTTTGCCCTGGATTTTTCCCCTTTCCTGTTTATTTTCATGGCCATCATTTTTGATTTGTTCAGTGTCTTGTATCGTGAACTCAAAGATTCCAGCGGCTTGGCAAAATCCTGGCAGAATTTTTTTGTTGAGCTCTACTATTACGTCCGTTTGGGAATCGTAGCTTTGCTGGTTAACCTGGTCTGGCTGCTGCCGGTGATCAAAGATATGCTCAGCCATCGCTTGGGTACCTATTTCAATAATTATTTTGCCTACAGCGAGGGCCACGCCAGTATTTTTCAATCTCTGGCCCTGCTCGATCCTTTTGATCTGTTTTCAATCGTATTGATCTTCGGGTTAGGCTACCTGTTTTTTGAAGATTCACGCCACCGGGAAATCGCTTCTCTGCGCCTGATATTCTTTGGGATGATCCTATTCGCTTTGGTTTTTTATTCGCTGACCTTTGCCAAGATCCCAATGCCCATGCACCATTTTTCACTGTTTATTCTGCACGTCATGACACTGGCGGCGGTGTTCCTTGTCATAAAATTCAAGCACCATATTTTACTGCCGATCGGGGTTTCATTGCTGGTGTTGTTCAGCGTTTCGCAATTGAACGACAACAAGCAAAACCAATTTGCCCTGAAGCAATCCAAATTGAGCGCTGCCATCTATAACCGGGGTGAAGCTTTGCGGCAAAAATACGATTTTTACGAAAAAACCATTTTCCCGACGACCAACGAACTTTTTTTCGGCAAAAAAACATATTCGTTCATCACCGCCGATTTTTTCTCCGACGCCGCGGCCTCTTTTGATGACAGGCTGGAATACATACGCGCAATTTATCGCCATAAGCAAGCCGGCCAAAGCACACTCTTTTATACCTCTCTGAAAAATACACCCTATGGAGAAATTGGCTACATTATTCTGCAAAAAGACAAAGGCGGGCAACTTCTTTTTTCTATCAACGCCTACCACAATGATTTGAAAGAATTCAGGTCCAAACGAAAATTCTTTTCATTCACTCCGGCTGATTTTCCCAGTGAATATTTCAAAGAAATCTATGATGATGAGGATTTCAAGGTTTTCAAGTTGAAATGAGGTCTCGCTGATGAACAAAAAGGAATTTGTATTTTTCAGTATTTTATTGTTTGCGATCAGTTTGATTTTCACGCTGAATACAGCCTATCTCATGTTTTCTTTTTTTAGCGCCTGGATTTTGTTTCAATTGATTTTTAGGCGCAATAAAACCATATTGATACTGTTGCTCAGCTTGTCAATCAGTTTTATTCTCTTCGAATACGCCGGAAGCAAAATATTGAAAAGGCGAATCAGTCAAGAATATTTTTCCGAGCTAAGCCATTATCCGAAGCCCAACGCAAACAAGGGATTCAATGAAGACGGTGTCAGAACCTACCTGGACCGCTCGCCTGGCCAATTCGGCCAAGATGCTTTAAATATCATTTTTTTGGGTGACTCATTTACCCAAGGTTATATGGTTCGCAAAGACCAATCCTTCCCTTTGCAGCTGGGCGAGCTTCTGGAAAAAACAAACCCCGGTTTTAAGTTTAACATCGCTAACTTCGGTTGGATTTCCTCTTCTCCTTTGCTTTCCTACTTCCGCCTGGAAAAGATCGCCGCCAAGTACAATCCCAGTCTAGTGCTGCTGTGCCTGGATATGACCGATTTCCACGACGACCTGAAATACCGCGATCGCCTGGAAAATCCCAGGTGGTTTTCGCCTTTCACATTTTTTCTTTACCGCTTCAACCTGGCACAGCGCTGGCTTGAGTTCAAAAATGGGCTGCGTTTTTCCGCCAAGAATCCCAAGGTTCCGGAACAGCGTTATTTCATTCTCAATCAGCCGTTGGCAAAAAGCAGGAAATACTTAGGCGAAATCGAAAGGAATATCATCAGCGTCGCCAACTTTTGCCGGGAAAAACTGCAAGCAAAATTCATCTTAATCATGCTTCCACGCAATATCCAGTACAATCCTCTAGAAACCCCGAACAACCACCTTGAACCCGGCGAATATTCAGTCCAGGGGCCTTATGTCATGGAGCCCTTCGTTTGGCTTGATCAATTCAGACAGAAAGTGAAATTCCCGGTTTTTTCCCTGTTGGCTGACTTTAAAAACACGCGTTTGTTTCCGACATGCTTTGCAACCGATCCGCATTGGAATCGGAATGGACATGCCGTAGCCGCCCAGGGCGTGATGAAAATCCTGGAAAAACTGGCTGCTGAAAATTACATTGATTTACCGTCTGCCGTGAAAAAACAATAAGCTCTTTTTTGCATTCATAAAAATTCGCATGCCATGACTTTGGCGAGTGTTTTTTTACAAGTACCCCAAGGTTTCAAGGCTCTTTTTATCTTTTTCCGACAGTTTTTTTTGGTATTTGCCCTGCTGCGTAGCCTTAAAATAGTCGTACTTTTTTAAATACGCATCATATTTGGCGAAAAGGCCCGAGGCTTCCACGATCCTGCTGCTGTATAGATTCTTGTTTTCCCAAGGGTCCAGGAAAAATTCATAGAAGTGCCGGGGTTCTATCTTGAGCCGTTTTGAAATTTTCGGATTGACATTGATGAAATGGCAATCGTTTTTGACGACGGCCTGTGAGCCCATGCCAAGGATGTACAGCAAACGATCTTTCTCAGGAGTCAGCATGTTGACGCCCTGAAGCTCATAGGGAGGCTGAATTCCCATTTTGGTTAGAATGGTGGGGTAGATATCCATGATGCTGACCGGCGTTTTGACCGTGCCGGCTTTTTGACCGGGTATATATATCATCAAAGGAATCCGGGCTCCCGCGCTGAAAGTCAGCGAACCGTGATCGAAAAAAAAGTTGCGCTCACCCAGGTCTTCGCCGTGGTCGGCGGTAAAAACCAATATCGTGTTTTGGTCCAATCCTTTGCGGAAGAACGCATCGATAATCTTCCCCATTTCCGCGTCGATGTAACTCACTGCCCCGTCATAACGTGCAATGTAGTACCCTTCGTTGAAATTATCAATTTTCTGCATGTCCTGCGTGACCCGCCGGGGCACAATACGGTTTTCCAGTTCGAGAATATTCCTGCCCGGCTGACGCTCGGGGATGAATCGTGGTGGAGGAATATAAGGGGTATGCGTTTCGATGTAATTGACCCAGAGAAAAAAGGGTTTTTCTTGCCGGGCATTCAGGAAAGAAATGACGTTTTCAGTGATGAAAGGCGTGGATTGGGTTTTATCTTCCACTTCTTTCCAGACTTCGGTGTAGGCGGCGAAACCTTGCTGAAACTGGAAAAAGCTTGAGAGATTGGCGTTATCCACAACAGCGGCGGTATGGTAGCCGTTGCTTTGCAACATTTCCGCCAGAGTTTTGAATTTTTCGTCCAAGGTGCCACGGTTTGGCTTGGTTTTATGAATGCATGGATGCAGCCCGGTCATCATCGAGGCGAAGGACGCTGAGGTTTTGGGTATGGGGCACCAAGCATATTCGAAAAACAAAGTTTTTTTTGCCCAGGCATCGAGTCGAGGACTGGTCTGGTATGGGTACCCGTAACATCCGAGATGATCCGCCCGCAGGGTATCCACGGCAATGATAATGACATTGTATTTTTTAGCGGCCGGCGCAGCTCTTCCACAACCATGAAGAACAAATGCAATGATGATGAATATGATACGGTATTTCATGATACCATGATTTTAACAATTTGCCCGTTTGCTGTCAAACGATTGTTTCAAATCGCGGATCGACCAAGTCATCTTTGTTTTTGGCGAATCATAGGTCTGGCCCTATTTCAGTAAAAATTTCAGTTGCTGCTGAGAGGACCGGGGCCAATCGGGCCGAGTGAACTGAAAATGGCTTCGGCTGCCAGGCGGTTGGCGACTTCGTTGGGGTGGGCGTTGCTGGGCAAGGTCCAAAGAAGTTCTGATTTTTTGCCCAGGAATGTTGGCAAGAGGTTGATGGAGTCAATCCCGTTCTGCTGGCAGAAACGGACGATTTCGTCGATCTCTTTTGTGAACGGATAGCGCCGATCCAGGTCGACGAGCAGGGGAAAAACGATCACTTTCAGGGCGATGCCCCGTTGCCGGCAGCCGGAAGCGATAGCCAGCAGGTTGGCCTGCGCCCTTTGCCAGCGTTGCGCCCGTTCCGGGCCGAGAAAGTACGCATTGTGAACATTGGCAATAAATTCCCGCCGCATCCTTGTGCGGATGAACCGCTCGCGAAAGAAATGCACCAGCCGGAAATGCTTGGTCCAAAACCCTTTTTCTTCCGTCAACTCTTCGGTCGTGCGCTGGTCAATGGTAATGGAGGCACGCTTGACATAAGCGTCGTTCAGATTAAACGAGATCATTACCATGTCAGGATTCAGGTTGTAACCGCGCACTCTCATGTATCTCTGGTAATAAGCTGCGGATGCCCCCGGCTGGGAAGCGTTGATCAGTTCGGTCAGGCGGGACGGATTTTTCAATTGCAACCAGCATTCCAGGAGTTTGAAGAAAACGCGCCGGTTGTCGAAAACTCCCCAACCCCAGGCAAAGGAATCTCCCAGGCCGAGGATGCGATAAGATCCGACCGGTTTGGCCTGTGGATAATCGTATTCGCGCAGGCGGCTACCCAGGATCGAATAAGTTTGGTGCTGCAAAGAGGGACGTTCCAGGCAAATTTTGCTGAAAAACGGGTCGTGAGGAGGATAGCGATGTTCGGCTTCCTCGATGAGTTGCAATTGCTTTTGGGGTGTCCAGGTTGTTTTGGAACTTGCGCTGAGACGGAGAAACAGTTCGGCGCCCGCAAGCGGGATTAGGATCCCCAGAAGTGGAATCAATATTTTCAGAATGCGGGTACGCTTCGGCATCATCCCGGCAAAGGTAATTTAATTTTCGCGGCAAATGGTCGCACCATTATATAATTTTGCATGACGGAATTTTAGAGTAATCGCGGCCAAATGTCAATTGTACTACTGC
>DATKZA010000085.1:0-5887 GCA_035528155.1 Patescibacteria group bacterium
TTAAGTTAACTGATAGGAAAATCAATTTTCCCCATGATGAAAACTGATAGGAAAATCAATTTCCCCCCAATGCTTGAATTCTAAGGATTAATATTTGCATTGTCAATGGCCAACGCTGAAATTTTATCAGGCCATAAAGAAGGGCATATTCCCGCCCATTTTGGGCCATGCAAGCCCGTAGAGGCACGATCTCTATGCGGTTTGGATAATATAGGCCTTGATAAAAAGAGTGTTTAAGTATGGTGCGACCGCTGCTGGCCGCTCTCCCATTTCGGAATATCCCGGCTGACAAAAAATTCAATTTTATATTTGTATTTTTTTATGATTTCGACGGTCACGTTTTTCATGGGCAAAATTCCAAGCTTTGGATTTTTTTTTACTGGCCCTCTGCAAAACCTCCCCGATCAGTTCTTCAGAAAGCAATTTCTTTTCCATGGTCTCAGGGGTGATGGTGTAATAGGTGGCGCTCATGATCTGGCCGACGACAAAAAAGAAGCCATTAAAATGCTGCCCAAAGGGTTTACGGATAGCGAAAATGAGTAGCCAAATTGCACTGCAAGGAAAAATCGGATGACTTTGCAATGGGGAAAACCCCGAAACGCAGGTGGGAAGTGGCAGCGCTACGGGAGCGCATCGCTATGCCGAGGTTTTCCGAGGCATCGAGCGATGCCACCCCTTTCTTTGGGAGCCCGTCACCATGCTGAGGTCCACCGAAGCATCTGGTGACGGCACCCTTAGTCAAGAGCTTGAAGAGCAAATAGCTACGGGGATGGATGGTCGGCTGCTGCCGCCCACCCTGCGGGCGGCTCACTGCGTTCGCCGTCCTGATTCGCGGATTGCGAATCAGTCGAACCCCTCCGGGGTTCTCATCCCCGAATACGAGCTCAAGAAAGTGGCAGCGCTACGGGGATTCGAACCCCGGTTTAGTGACTGAGAATCACCCGTCCTAACCCCTAGACGATAGCGCCACGAGGGTACAAACACAAACGTCGGAACAGAATAAGAAAGGAAAATCAACCGACCGTTTGCCAGAAGAAACATGGCTGGGATGCAGGGACTCGAACCCCGATAATATGATCCAGAGTCATATGTCCTGCCATTGGACGACATCCCAACGCAAGCGGAATTATACCCGACTTCAAAACCCCTGTCAACAATCAAAATAATTCAAGGAGGGCTCTGCCGCTGCCGCTTCAGGCCTGTGCAGAAGAGTAATATTTACGGATAAATTTTTCCTGGACCGCGAACGACCAATGCACGTCGCGCAGGAAAAGTGCCGCCGATTGCGCGTCACCGGCTGCCAGGAAATCCACGATCTCCTGGTGCTCGCGGATGGACGATTCCTCCCATTCCTTTATCCATTGCCGCTGTTGGGGAAAATCGTAGAGCCGCTTTTTCAGGTTGCCGATGATGCGCATCAGGGTCTTGTTGCCGCTCAGCTCGATAAAACTATCGTGAAAAAGCAGGTTTTTTTTGTAAAACAGATCGAAATCATCATGATCGATGGCCTTTTGCATCTGGCGGTTCAACTGGTCCATTTTACGGATCCCTGACTCCCCCAGCCGCGAAAAGGCCGCTTGCAAGGCTGAACTTTCCAGGGCGCCGATCACCTGGTAGAATTCCCTGATCTCAGCCAGGGGCAGCGCATTGACGAATATCCCCCGTCGCGGGCTGATGGTAACGAAGCCCTCCATCTCCAGCTGGATCAGGGCATCGCGCAAAGGCGTTTTGCTGATGCCCAGCTTTTTGCTGGTGGCATCCATGTTGATCACCGCTCCCGGCTGCAGGCGGTGCTGCTGGAACTGTTGGCGCAGGTATTCGTAAACCTGCTCTTTCAGGGATTTCACATTGATCATACCCTTTGCTTCTCTCATGCCGGCAGTATACTCCAGTCAAAATATTTTTGACAAGTCAGGAAAAAAGGAAATAGTAGTCAGTAGACAGTAGTGAGTAGGAACGATCAATATACTGATTTTTATTGACATAGATTCGCACAAGCGCCTTTCTACTAACTACTGACTACTATCTACTGTTTTTTGTTTTCCCTATTGACTTTTTCAAAAACAACTGATATATCAGATATCAGACAATGCAGACAAAAGGAACCATTTTCTCGATCAAAAAATTCGCCATCCACGACGGCCCCGGCATCCGCAGCACGATTTTTTTCAAGGGCTGCCCCCTGTCCTGCCTCTGGTGCCACAATCCTGAAGGAATTTCTCCAGAGCCGGAGATCATGGTTTTTGCCAATCGCTGCCTGAAGGATTGCCGGGATTGCCTTGGCGCCTGCCCGAAAAAAGCAATTGGGAAAAAGGGGCGCCTGATTGTAGTGGACCGAAGCAAGTGCGACGGCTGCGGCCTATGCGCGACGGTCTGCCCGGCCGAGGCCCTGCAAATGGCCGGACGGCGGGTTACGGTCATGGACGCCGTGGAGCAGCTGTCCAGGGACACGGCATTCTATCGCAGCTCGGGCGGCGGCATCACCTGTTCGGGCGGTGAACCTCTGCTGCAGCCGCTTTTTTTGCAGGCGCTGCTACGCGCCTGCCGCAAACAAAACCTGCACACAACAATCGACACCTGCGGCCATGCCCCTTTTGGCGATTTCGCAAAGATCCTGCCCCTGACCAATCTTTTCCTCTACGATCTGAAGATCATGGATGAGGGCAAACACCGGCGCCTTACCGGCGTTTCCAACCGCCTGCTCATAAAGAACCTGCAAGAACTTTCCTTGCTTGCCCCGCAGCTGGCCATCCGCATCCCCTTGATCCCCGGCTGCAACGATTCAGCGGCCGACCTGGCCGATTTGGCCGATTTCTGCGCCACGCTACCCGGGCGCCATCCCGTGCATCTTCTCCCCTATCACCGCAGCGGCAAGAACAAGCGCCTGGGCCGGGTTGCCCCCCTGGCGGAAACCTGTCCACCGGCACCCGCCGCTATGCAAATCGCCAAGGAAATATTTTCAAAGCGAAAATTGACCATCAAGATCGGAGGCTGACATGACAGAAAGGATAAGGAAACTTCGCGCCAGAAGCCTGAGGGCCAAGCCGAAACTCTCCAGTGAACGCGGCGTTTTGCTGACCCGCTTCTACCGCAGCGGCGCGGCCGACGGACTTTCCGTTCCCCGCCAGCGTGCCGCGGCTTTCGCAACCCTGCTGGCCCGCAAGAAAGTCGTGATCCTGCCCGACGAACTGCTGGTCGGTGAAAGGGGTCCGGCGGCCAAAGCCACCCCCTCCTACCCGGAGATCACCTGCCATTCGCTGCAAGACCTGGACATATTGGACAAGCGGCAGAAAATCCCTTTCTACGTCAGCACCAAGACCCGCAACGATTTCGCCAGGGAGATCATCCCCTTCTGGACCGGAAAAACCATGCGGGAACGATTGTTCGCCCACATGTCAGCGGAATGGCTCGCAGCCTACCAGGCCGGCGTGTTCACCGAATTCATGGAGCAGCGCGCCCCGGGCCACACGGTCTGCGGCGAAAAGATTTACAGCAAGGGGATGGAGGATCTGCGTCAGGAGATCAGGGAGAGATTGCAGGGCCTGGATTTTTTCAATGACCCGCTGGCTCTGGCCAGGCAGGAGGAGTTGCTGGCCATGGACACGGCCGCCGCCGCCATGATCGCTTTTGCCGGGCGTTACGCCGCCCGGGCCAGAGAAATGGCGGCCAGGGAAATAAATACCCCCCGCAAGCGCGAGTTGCTCAGCATCGCCAGGGTGTGCGAGCGGGTTCCGGCGCAGGCGCCGCGCGATTTCCGGGAAGCCCTGCAGCACTATTGGTTCATCCACCTGGGGGTGATCAGCGAAGCCAATCCCTGGGACGCCTTCAATCCCGGCCGCCTCGACCAGCACCTGCTCCCTTTTTACCGCCGCGGTCTGGCCGACGGCAGCCTGAGCAAAGAAAAGGCCCGCGAACTGCTGCAGGCCTTCTGGATCAAGTTCAACAACCATCCCTCGCCGCCCAAGGTCGGAGTCACGGCCGAGGAAAGCAGCACCTACACCGATTTCGCCCTGATCAACAGCGGCGGCCTGAACGCCGAAGGCGGGGACGGCGTCAACGAAGT
This sequence comes from Patescibacteria group bacterium, assembly GCA_035528155.1. Taxonomy (GTDB): domain Bacteria; phylum Acidobacteriota; class Aminicenantia; order UBA2199; family UBA2199; genus UBA2199. The sequence goes on from DATKZA010000085.1 coordinate 4,064, forward strand.
TTCTTTCCTGATCCTGGACGTGATCGAGGAGATGCGGCTGCTGCAGCCCAGTTCCATGGCGCAGGTCAGCAAGAAAAGCCCGGACGCCTTCCTGCACCGCGCCCTCGAGATCGTGCGCACCGGGTTCGGGCAGCCGTCACTGTTCAATTCCGAAGCCATCGTGGCCGAATTGCTGCGCCAGGGAAAATCCCTGGCCGACGCCCGGCGCGGCGGCGCCAGCGGCTGCGTGGAGACCGGCGCTTTTGGCCGGGAAAGCTATATCCTGACTGGCTATTTCAACCTGGTCAAGATCCTGGAGATCACCCTGAACAATGGCTGTGACCCACTGAGCGGCAAAAAAATCGGCCGGGAAACCGGAGACCCGCGCACCTGGCAGAGTTTTGCCGACCTGGCCGCCGCCTTCGAGGCGCAGCTGCAGTATTTTATCGACATCAAGGTCCGCGGCAGCAATGTCATCGACCGCTTGTACGCCCGCGACCTGCCCGTGCCTTTCCTGTCGCTGCTTATCGACGACTGCATCGCCAATGGCCGGGACTACCACGACGGCGGCGCCCGCTACAACACCTCCTACATCCAGGGGGTCGGCCTGGGAACGATCAGCGACGCCTTGAGCGCCATCCGTCACCATGTGTACGCAGTGAAAGACCTGGCCATGGGACAGCTGCTCGAGGCGATGCGCAGCAATTTCCGCGGCGCCGAGAAAACGAGGCTGCTGCTGCAAAACAAGACGCCGCGCTACGGCAACGATGACGATGACGCCGATGACGTCACCCGGGAAATCTTCGAGATGTTTTTCCGCGCCGTTGACGGACGGCCCAACATGCGCGGCGGCCGCTACCGCATCAACCTGCTGCCCACTACCGTGCATATTTATTTCGGCAAAAAGACCGGGGCGACCGCCGACGGACGCCGGGCCGGAGAGCCGCTTTCCGAAGGAATTTCGCCGGTCCAGGGGGCCGACCGCCAGGGCCCGACCGCGGTACTCAAATCGGCGGCCAAGATCGACCACCTGCGCACCGGCGGCACCCTGCTCAACCAGAAATTCACCCCGCAGTTGCTGGCCGGGGAAGAAGGCATCGTCCGCCTAGGGCAACTGGTGCGCACCTATTTCGCCATGAACGGTCACCACCTGCAGTTCAATGTGGTCGATGCCGAGACCCTGCGCGCCGCCCAGAAGCACCCCGAAAAATTCCGCGACCTGATCGTGCGCGTGGCCGGCTACAGCGACTATTTCGTGGATTTGGGCCCCGACCTGCAGGACGAGATCATCAGCAGAACGGAGCATGGGGAGTTTTAAGAAACTTTTCTAAATCAACTCACCCCCTGCCCCCCTCTCTTCCAAAAGAGAGGGGGAAAAAGAAGAAGTGTGATCAATATGCGAAATCCTTTATATATCTGCTCCCCTTCTCTTCCCAAGAGAAGGGGTCGGGGGATGAGTTGGAGACGATAATCAACTCACCCCCTAACCCCTCTCTTCCCAAAGAGAGGGGGAAAAAGAAGAAGTGTGATCAATATGCGAAATCCTTTATATATCTGCTCCCCCTCTCTTCCCAAGAGAAGGGGTCGGGGGATGAGTTGGAGACGATAATCAACTCACCCCCTTCCCCCTCTCTTCCCAAAGAGAGGGGGAAGAGAAGAAGTGAGATTGAATTGAGTATTTTTTATTCCGAGAAACTCGCCAAAGAATCAATGGTCACGGGCTTGACCGGCGGCCGCACCACCAGCGGCGTCAGTTCGGCCTGGGAACGGCCGGTCAAGGCGGCCAGGATATCGTAGACGATCGGTCCGCAGGTGCGGCCCTGGCAGTCGCCCATGGCGGTGCGC
>DATKZA010000086.1:0-3074 GCA_035528155.1 Patescibacteria group bacterium
TTTATAGGCTTCGGGAATTTCTTCCCGCAAGCCCTGCTCGTGGAGGCTGAAAACCAGGACGCCGTTTTTTTTCAGGCGTTCCCTGACATCGCTTTGAGCGGAAAGCTTTACGGCCTGGTGGCGGCTGAGACGGCGGCCGGCCCCGGAAATTGAAGGAAATGGGCAATGGCTTGGTCGAGCCCCAACCCCGTTTGTTCCTCTACGTTAGATTTTTTTAGTTTAAAGGTAGCCAAACTCTTTGGCTTGATCTTTTGTTAATATAATACCATTTGATAGCTGAACAAATGAAAGAGAATCTGTAATTTGTAAACTGCATAGACCTTCTTCACCTATTCTGATTTTACACGCTTTCTCTATATCTGTTGCTTTCGCCGAAACGGTACTTTTTTTCGTTCCAAAAAAATCACAAATCATATCAGTTGTTAATGGGTTTGAACTTTTGGAATCAAAAAGGAAGTTTAAACGAGCTATTGCGTATATAACTGCCGATGCCCATATTTCTTTTTTACCCCCCGTGATAATGTAATTTCTTTTCCTGCCTATTTTATCCCAAAGTCGATAACAATATTCGAGTATTTCATCATTTAGATGTGCTGTAGCAAATTTTTCTAAAAGTTCTTTTACCTCATTCATCCTTTGTGCTTTATTTTCTTCCATTTTTTTCCTTTTTTATTTATTATTTTGAATCCAACGGCGAGTTGAGCGGTTCGACGGCAGGCTGTCGAGCTTGCTCGGCAAGGCTGCTGGCGAATGCGCTCGAACGATTGGTTCGGCCGCGCGCAGCGCGGCCGTACAATAATTACACGAAAAATACTTTTCTGACAACATCATGATTATTGATTAGCATAAAAATCGTCGCGCAGGCTGCCGCCGTTACGGTCTTTTTTTGCGGACAGGAAACCCCTTCATTCAACATTTCCAGCTTCAACGACCAGTCGGAATGGCCCTCATGGGAAAATAATTAACACATTCAAAACCAATTTTCAATGACATTTTTTGGAAAAGGAGAAAATTGCCTGGGAAATAGCGGACGTCCCTGATTTTTACACCAGCCAACAAGCCTTCATCATTCATAGTCATGATGGTTCGCTGCCAATGACTGCGGCAATGGCAGCCACTGCTTTAAATGCTCGTTCCAGATCGAATTCCGCCAAATCCTTCGTGCGCAATACCGGTTTTAACTGAGAATCGAGTTGTTGCCGAAGCGCCGCAAGACGAGCTTCGGAAACATCGATAGGATCATTACCGGACACAGCAAGCTTTTGACGGACCAGGTCCACCATATCCGCTGCCAAGGGCCGCAAGTCCATTTTTCGCATGGCATAATCGAGGTCGTAGAAATCCCTGATCGCCGCTTCCCGGCGCGACAAGGCTGCCCGCAGTTTTTCGGCCAGTGCCTCATTTATTGAAAGGCACGGTAGAGGAAATCCCGGCACCATAGGTTTACGGGATATGGGATTAAGCAAGATTGTCTGAATATTGCCTGTGAAAACTTTAGTCAGGAGTGGTTCACGCAAGCCAACTTCAATTTTTATCGTCTCTTCCTCCTTACTGATCAGCGATGTATATCCAAAGACAGCAATATATTGTGTTGAATTGTTTGCGCCAATCAATGGTTCGATCTCCCGGAAGTCACTCGAATCGTTCCCAAGCCGGCCAATGGTTATTTTCAACCCGGATGCCAGGGATCGTCGTTGGGCGCGGGATGCGTTTATTGGGGTTGGAATGATGAAATCCAGATCCTCACTAAGGCGATAGAATTCTGTATAGACCTTTGCCAGGCATGTGCCGCCCTTGAACACCAGGTCGCCGGCGGATACTGCCAGATGATTCAGCAAGAGGGAACAAAAGTAATCTTTTTCGATCAAACGCGGAAGAAATCGCGTCTCTGCCGCCGTGAAATTAACAGCCGCCCGGAACATTCCGGGGTCTTTGTGGGCGTCAGCCATCGTTGAAATATCAGTCTTGTTCATTCAATACGACTCCCCAGCGGCGATTGATCGTTCCACGCTTCGGCTTAAAAGGAATCCACGGGATCGGACTGCTGGTTGGCTTCAACGCTTCCTCCAGTTTCCGTAACAGTCCCGTTTTCATGCCTTGCATATCTAACAACATGCCGATCCGCCGGATGGTCCCCTTGTCGCCATAACGTAAGGTGCGTGCAACCAACTCCGAAGCGCTGACACGGTTAGAGATCAGGTCGCTCCTGATCCAAGCGAAGGCCCGCGGCAGGCTGTTGAACCGCGACCAATCGTAAACTGCATCAACCAGTGTCCGTGCCCGCGATCCGTATACGGCTGTTTGGCCTTCTTGAGTCTGCGCTGCTTCCGTAGCTCCAAGCCTTTTTTCGGCCACTTTAATCAAGATCAGGGATATGGCGCCGATGGTACGCTCTCCGGATATGCGGTTGTTATAGGCATAGACCCGGTTTGGCACCTGTTCGTCATAACCGTAACGGTTGAAGGCGTTGGGCCCGCAGATCTGGTAACGTCCTTTCTGATCTGCCATCAGGGTGTTCAGTGCCAGGATTTCATCAGGGGTCCAGGAACCCCCGAGAGGCAGCTGGGCCGGTACGAGATACAACCCCGGGACAACCCGCGCGATCAAGCCCCCGCGGCACATTCGGCGGAACAACTCCCGTTCCTGATCTCGGCTTAATTGCAAAGGGCCGGTCAGCTCGCCGGTTTTCACCGTCTGACTTTTGCGCATTTGCAGGTAAGCCAGAAGCTGTGTTTCCTGCTTCCCCAGTGTTGTTTTCATGATTGTATTGTATTTCATTTAAATGGTTTGTCAAGCCATCTACGTAAAATAGAATACAATTTTATTTTTTTGTCAAAAAAATAAACTTATTTACTGATATCGCCAGCAAAGACCCGATCACAGCCGGGAGTGATTGAAAGCATAAATCCTGTCCGTTCACTCAGCCCTTGATGACCACCAGCGGCCGCAGGCGGGCCACTTTTTGTGAAATGCCGCTGGCCACGGTCGATTCCACCACGGCATCGATATTTTTATAGGCTTCGGGAATTTCTTCCCGCAAGCCCTGCTCGTGGAGGCTGAAAACCAGGACGCCG
>DATKZA010000087.1:0-20500 GCA_035528155.1 Patescibacteria group bacterium
CCAGGCCGCGGCCATAATAGCCGAGCTCGTTCCTGCGCTCCACGTTCGGGGCGAAGTATTCGAGCTTCAGTCCGGCGGCCGGCTGCATATCCAGCTGCAGAGAGACTTGGAATGGAGCGTCCAGCTGCAGGGGCGACTCGCGCTTATCCATGATGACCAGGTTCTCGGAAAGGCCGGGCAAGCGGATGGCGCCGGCGCTGTAGAAATTTGACCCGGTCTCCTTGAACCACTTGCCGGTGAAGGTCGCCTCGACGCGCACTTCGCGCCGGCTCAGGGCGAGCAGTTTCTTGATCTCTACCTTGTCGATGGGGAAGATCTTTTTCAGCAGCCCAGTTATGAACTTGCCGCTGTCCCCCGTGGCCTCGTTGTAGCGGTTGAATGTGCCGCGCGCCGCCACCACCAGGGTGCCGGAGGCGCCATCAACGGCCAGCTGCACCGTCCCCGAGACATCAACGCCGCTCCCCTGCCGGTCGCTCGCCGGCAGCTTCTCCAGCGCCAGCTTCTCCAGGTTCCAGGCGTCGCGCTCCTGGAGGCGGTAGGGGAAGAATTCCTGCTGTTCCTGCCAGGGATCGAGGTAGAGGGCATGGGGCCCCTCGCTGACTTTGAGCCAGAATTCCCCTATTTGCTGAAAAGCGGGAACATCGGCGGCGAAGGCGTTGCCATTGGCGACGGCCAGCACTTCGGCCTTGATCCCGGCCTGGTTCAGCATGGCCCGCAGCAGCAGCGCCTTTTCCAACCGCGTCCCGTAATTGCTTTGGAACACGCGTGAGACAGGGCGGGGCAGCCAGCCGGTTGTGTCGCTACCCAGGCGGCAGCCCTGCACCTCGGCCGCCGCCAGCTTCTGCAGCTCGGCCAGCAGGTCGGGGCGGGCCGGGTATTGCCCCTTCAGCTTTTCGATCTTCTCCGCCAGCGCCGCGGGCAATGGCGCGGTATCGCTGGCCAGCGCCTGTTCCCAGCCAAGGGAGGTGGAAAAGATGATCGCCGGACCGGACTGCTCCGCAGCCAATGGTTCATGGGCTGCGGGTTTCAGGTTGGCCAGCGCAAAGGCATAGCGCGTTTTCGCTTCGTCAGAGGAAATTTTCGCCTCGACCGGCAGCCCCGCTACCCGGTAGTGCAATTCCCGGCCCGCCGGAACCGTGATCGACAGGCTGTAGAGGTCAACCGGGAAAGCCATGGCCAGTTCTTCACGACCGGAAAAATCCGGCAGGAAGCCGGTCTTGGTATGGATGCGGTAGGCGAGCTCGACCACCGCTCCCCTCTCCAGGCCGACATGGGTGACCACCATCTCGCGCAGGTGGGAAAAATCGGCGAAGCCGTGGGCGGCGAAAGGCAGCACCTCGTTGAAGGCGTTCTCCGGCGAGGCGACCTTGCGGCCGCCGGCCATGGTGGTCTCGGACTTGAGGACCTCCAGCTTCTGGAAATCCGGGTTATAGACAATGAATGTTTCGCCCAGGGCGCGGTTGAAGGCATAATAGGTATCGAGGCGGACCTGGTGCTTGTAGGTCATGTCCCAAGAGCCGTCGGCGTTCATCTGGTAGGAGATCTCAACCTTGAGGTAGCGGGCATCATGGGCGGGCAGGGCGAACAGGGAACAGGCGGCCAGGACGGCCAGGCAGAACAATGTCAGCCGCTTCATTTTTCACCTCCGCGGGAAAGCAGCAGGGTCGTTTCCATGATCTTCTTGAACTCCAGGACGCTGCGGCGCACGCTATCCCAATCCCCGGGTTGGAAGATCCTCTTTTTCAGGTTCAACCGGGCATTGACGGCAAAGCCGCCGCTGCCGGCCTTGAGCTCGCCGCTGAAATCGGCGCCGCTGCCGCTGACCTTTTGCAGGTCCGGCGGCGAAAGCACTTTCCACCTTCCCGGGAATTTCATCGTCTCGCTGATCTCCACCTGCTGGGAACTGCGCAGACGGAAAGGGTATTTCCTCTCCGCCAATTTCGTATCCAGCCTCAGGAAAGCCAGGACGGTTTGGAAAGGCAGGAAAGCCGCCAGTGGCTTGACCAGGGCCATCCGCTTCCCTTTCTTCAGGTAGCCGGGGATCTCGACACGGAAGGCGATGCGCATGGGCTTGGATATGTCATAGGGATCTGGGAAAACCAGGTTGGAAATGCGAACGTCCGGGTGCAGGCGGAAAAATTCCTTCTGCAGTTGGTTGGGCCATGATTGGAGCGGGTAGCGGGTGAAAATGCGGCGCAGGCCCGAATCGGACTGGCCTTCGACTGTCACTTCCACGCTGCCGCTCAAGCTGCCGTCGGCCTTGATGACCGAATCCAGGCGATAACGGATGAAATGCTTCTCGGGCGGCGAGAGCGGCGTGGACTGGAGATCCGCTCCCTCGGGCACGCCCATCAGGTATTCTTGCTGCTGCTCGGCCGAAGACCAGAGCTCGCGCACCCCGGGCACCCAGGTGGGATCGAGCAGATGATATTTGCCGTCGACCTTGACCAGGGTGACGCTGTGGTTGAACTGGTCGGCCGGGATGCGGTCGATGCGCGAACCGGCCATGGTCATGGCCGGGTAGGACTCGAAGCCGGCGGCGCGCAGCATGGTAATCAGCATGCCCGCTTTGTCCTTGCATACCCCGCAGCGATCGCTGAAGGTCATGGTCCCCTTGTGCAGGGTATAGCCTTCGCCCGGGCCCATGGAAATCCCTGAATAGCGGATCTCTTCTGCCACCCAATGGGTCAGGCGCGAGATCTTTTCCCAGTCCGACTTGGCGCCGCGGACGATCTCGTCCACCTTGTTTTTGATCTCCCGGTCGAATTCAAAAGAGCCGTACTCCTCGTTCACGCGGTAGAACCAAAGCGATTTGGCCTGCCAGTCGGGCGAGGTGGAAATGAGCAGTTTGGGGGCGACATCGGAGAGGTTGACCATGTCGGCCTCGGACTTGAAAGGCTGGATATCCAGCACTTCCCAAAAATATTCGGCCTGACCGTCCAGCAGGTGGACATAATGCCGGGCCTGGCCGTTGTACATCTCGAACTGCGCTTTTTTCACAGACGGCATACGGACCAGGTAGCTCTTCACGCGCACCGGTACGTCCGCGTAAAAAGGAACGATGTCGTAAAAATGGCCCTTCATGGGCGGGACGTAGCGGTCGTCAGCCTCGGCTCCCAACAGGGCATAGGTGAACCCTTTCTGATAGGTCTTGACCCAGACCCCGTCCCCGGGCTCCAGACGGCCGGCCGGGATGACGATCTCCCGCGCTCCCCAGTAAATGGCCCGGGCCGGGGCGGGATAATCCCTGGCCGCGGACAGGGAGACGGTCTCCACCCCGCCGCCGGCGCGGACGATCTTCATCTCCCTGACCTCGACATAGGCTGACAGCGGATCGTAGCTGAAGGTCAGCGACTGCAGGGTCTTGGCGCCCTCGGCGTTCAGAACCTTGTACAGTACTTCCTTGTCGACATGGCTGAGCCCCGATTCCTCCACCCGCACCGCCGTGCGGTCAAAGGCGATCAGATACGGAGCGGCGGGAAAATCCTTGACCCCGCCCGCGGCGGCCAATTGCCGCTGCAAGTCGTCCTGGGCGGAACCGGACAAAAAAGCCAGCAAAAGAATGCTCAAGAGAAAAATGCTTTTTTTCATGGGCGACCTCCTGGATCTGCCACCGGTAAAATTTGCTTAAAAATCAATCTCCAACAGGATGAAATCAAATTATTTTTCTTTCCGTTCGCTTGCCCCACAACTATTGCCTCTGCCCATCAATTTTGGCAGCTTCTTGCTTTTGCGGCATGGCGAACATGGCGTCATCCATGGCCGGATTGAGCTCAAGCGTTTCCATGGTCATCTGCATCTGGGTCTTGCCGTTCATTTTGTTTTCCATGTAGAACGGCATCATCATGCCGTCAACCGGCTTGTAGTCGCCGTAGAGGATCTCGTTCAGCGTCTCGGTCTCCCCGATTTTTAGGGTCAGGGTGCTTTTCACTTCGAGGCCGCTTTCGGCGTCCAGATAAAAATATATTTCCCTGCCGTCGGTCTTGGTCAATTTCAGCTTGAACACCGGTGCCCCTTCCATGTCCTCCTTGCCCAGGAGTTCGAGTGGGTAGCCCTTTTCCTTTAAAACAACCAGCGGGTTCTCGAAATCGGCCTGTTCTGCGAATAATTTGGCCTGCTCCGGCGCCATTTCCTGGGGCTCTTCAGACAGGAAGGGCATGATCCACCACGCCTTTCGTCCGTCATAAGCCTGGACGATCTTCTTGTCCTGGAACAGGCTTTCCACCCGCATCTTATCGGGATATTTCCGCCACATCACCATGGGCATTTCCAGGCCCTGGTCGGGAATAACGATCTTGCCGCTTATCTTCATGGCCGTGATGGCCTTGAGTTTGTCCAGTCCGCCGTGGGCCTGGTAATTCTTGGCCAAGATCTCGTCCAGGGTCTGGGCGCACAACAGCCCGCCCAGCAACGATGCCGCCCAGGTCAAAACGAAAATCCTCTTCATCAGCGCCTCCTGATGCCAAAAAAGCCATTGTAGCACATCGCAATTTTTTGCCAAAGCAGGGGGAGATCCCATGCCTGCCCCTCCAGCAGAATCAGGCAAATGATCGGCTGATAAAAGGGGCGGAAACGGTGCTCCGCCCCTACAAAAGCCATATTGGAATCTATTTCTCCACGGTCCTATTCCTGCCTCCCATCCAATTATAGAGCACCGGCAGTAGAAGCAGCGTCAGCATGGTGGACGAGATAAGACCACCGACCACGACCACGGCCAGGGGCCGCTGGATCTCCGAGCCGGGTCCCTGGGCAAAAAGCAGAGGGGCCAAACTGAGGACGGTGATCGTCGCCGTCATGAGCACCGGTCGCAAACGGTTAAGGCAGCCATCCACGATGGCCTCGTCCAAGGGCTTCCCCTTTTCCTGGAGCTGGGCGATATGGGAAAGGAGGACGATCCCGTTGAGCACCGCGATCCCGAAGAGGGCGATGAAGCCCACGGAAGCCGGCACGGACAGGTAAAGGCCGGATATATATAGGGCCAACACGCCGCCGATCAGCGCAAAGGGCAGGTTGAGGATGACCAGTAACGAAATGCGCAACGAGCCGAAGGTCAGGTATAGCAGCAACAGCACCAGGCCGATGGTGAGCGGCAGGATAACCGCCAACCGTTCCATGGCCCGTTTCTGGCTCTCGAATTGCCCGCCCCACTCCAGGAAATAGCCGGGAGGCAGGTGTACGTTGCGGCCGATCGCCCGGCGCGCTTCGGCAACGAACCCTCCCAGGTCCCGGCCGGATATGTTGCATTCGATCCCGATCCGCCTCATGCCGCCCTCGCTACTGATCTGGCTGGGACCTTCGATAAACGAGATTTCGGCCACTTCGCCCAGGGGCAGCCAGGCACCTCCCGGTGTCCGGATGAGGATGGCACCCACGGTTTCGAGCGAATCCCTTTTTCCCTCGGGATAGCGAAGCTGCAGATCGAAAAACTTGTCGCCCTCGTAGATCAGGGTGACCGTTTTGCCGCCGATGGCCACCTCCACGATATCCTGAACATCCTCGACGTGGAGCCCATGGCGGGCAATGCGGGCCCGGTCAGCCCGGATGGTGAGGTAGGGCTGCCCGGAAACGATCTCAACGTTGACATCTACCGCCCCGCGTACTCGCTTCAGCACGGAAGCGATATTCTCCGCACTGCCCTTGAGAACACCCAGATCCTCGCCGAAAAGCTTGATGATGAGCTGTGCCTTGGTACCGGCGACGAGTTCGTCAATGCGGCAGGCAATGGGCTGGCTGAAGGAGATCGTCATGCCCGGCAAGTCCCGCACCGCCTCGCGCATTCGCTCTAAAAGCTCCTCGCGGCTGCGGGTCGTCGTCCACTCACTGCGCGGCCTCAGCATGCCGACAAAGCCGGTTTTCTCCACTCCGCGTGCCTCCAGGGCAATGCCGGTTTGGCCGGTCTTGCCCACGATCTTCTTAAGCTCGGGGAATTTCATGAGCCGGGCCTCGACCTCGCGGCTCAACTCCAGGGACCTGGACAGGGAGATGCCCGGAAGGAACTGGATATCCGCATCGAAGGCGCCCTCGTCCATGATGGGCATGAACTCGGTCCCAAGTTTTGGTACGAGTAGCAGTGCCCCGACGAGCAGTGCCGCCGAGATCGTGATGATGACGATCTTGCGGCGCAGCGCCCAATGCAGCGCCGGCAGGTAGGCCCGTTTGGCAAGTACGACGAGGAAGCTTTCCTTGTCGGCGTGGGGTTTGAGAAAAAGATAGCAGAATGCCGGAATGGCCACGATCGACAGCAGCAGGGAAGCGATGAGCGCGATGATGTGGGTAAAGGCCAGGGGCAGGAACATCTTGCCCTCGATCCCCTGCAGAGCAATGATCGGGATAAAGGTCAGTGCAATGATGAGCTCACCGAATATGGATGGCTTGCGGACCTCGAGCACGGCTTTCAGGACCGTAGAGAGCTTGCGCTCGCCGGCTCCTTTTTCGCCGAGGTGCCGTTGGACATTCTCAACCTGGATAATGGTGGCATCAATGATCATGCCGATGGAGATGGCCAGCCCCCCCAGGGACATGAGGTTGGCCGAGACCCCGAAGGACCGCATCAGGATGAAGGTGAAGAGGATCGAGAGCGGCAGGGCCAGGATGACGATGAAAGCCCCGCGGAAACTGCGCAGAAAAAAATAGAGGATGAAGACGACAAGGAGGGACCCGATCAAAAGGGCTTCGCTTACCGTACCGATGGCCCGGTCGATGATCTCGTTTCGGTTATAATAAGGCATGATGCGCAAGCCGTCAGGCAGGACGCCCGAAGCGTTGATCTCCGCCACCCGCTGCTCGACCGCCCGCACCACCTCGCGGCCATTGGCGCCGCGGAGCATCATGACCACCCCACCGACGACTTCGTCCTTGCCGTCCTGTACGGCGCCGCCCTGGCGGACAGCCTGGCCGATGCTGACATCAGCGATATCCCGCAGCAGGACCGGCGTGCCCTGGACCGTCTTCAGAACAACGGCGCCGATGTCTTCGACCGTCTGCAGCAGTCCGATGCCGCGGACGAGGTACTGCCTTTCGCCGCGTTCCAGAATGTTGCCGCCAACGTTGAGGTTGTTCTCCTTGAGCGAATCGCCGACCTCGCCGAGTGTCAGGTCGTAGGCCAGGAGCTTTTCCGGGTCTACAATCACATGGTATTGCTTGATGTAGCCGCCGAATGAATTGACTTCGTTGACGCCGGGGACCCCTTTGAGCAGGGGTGACAGCGTCCAGTCCTGGACAGTCCGGGCCCGGGCCAGAAAATCGTTCAGGTTCTCCGGCAGGACCGGCTGCGTACTTTCGAGCGTGTACTGGTAGATCTCGCCCATGGCCGTGGAAACCGGCCCCATGGAGATCTGAACGTTCTCCGGGACTTGCTGGCGCGCTTCGATCAGGCGCTCCAGGACCTGTTGGCGGGCGAAATAAATATCGACACTGTCGGCGAAGATGACGGTGACCACGGAAATCCCGGATTTCGATATCGAGCGGACCAGGCTGAGCCGCGGCAATCCGCGCATGGCGATCTCGATCGGATACGTGACGAACCTTTCGACCTCGGGCGGCGACATGCCCGGGGCAGTCGCCAGCACCTCGACCTGGATGTTGGTGACATCGGGGAAGGCGTCGATGGGGATATTCAGGGCGGACCACAAGCCCAGGGCGGCCATGAACAGGACGCCCACAATGACCAGGCCCCGTCGGCGAAGAGAGCTTTCGATCAGCCGTTCAAGAGTGCCCATGCTCGTCCTCCAGGCTGCCCTTGCGCATCTCGGATTTCAGCAGGAAGCTGCCCGAGGTGACGACCGTTTCACCCGCAGCCAGGCCGCGGCGGATCTCCACCAGTCCCGAGAGCCGCTCGCCGATCTCTACTTCGCGCCGGCGATAGATTCCCTTGCCCGTTTCGACAAAGACAATATGCAGGCCCTCGTCATCCTGGACCGCGGACTCGGGCACGACCAGAGCCGGCCGCGCGCCGCCTCCATCCAGGACAGCCTCGATGTACATCCCGGCCTTGAGCTTGGCCTGGGCGTTGGGCACTTCGACTCGGGCTATGACTGTGCGGGTTTTTTCATCCACGACATCGCCGACAATGAGCCGCTCTCCGCGAAAAGCTTCCCCGGGATAAGCCTGGGTGCGGAGTTCTACCTCAGAACCGGCCTTGATGGATGCCAGGTCTTTTTCCTTGATATGCAGGTTCGCCCAGAGGATCGACAGGTCAGCAAGGCGGAACATGCTGGCACCGAGATCAACGTGGTCCCCGGCCACGATTCCCGTTTCTATGACCGTCCCGGTAAAAGGGGCGCGGATGCGCAGCAGTGGATGAGGGATGCGTTTCGCTCCCAGGGCGTCCACTTCGGAATAAGAGACGCCGACGAGAATGAGCCGCGCGCGCACGCTCTCCAGAATGTCTTGAGCCGTGCCTGCCTCGGAGGGATCGTTGCTGAGCCGCTTGGCCCTTTCGGCGGCTTGCAGGTATTCGGCCTGCAGGGACATGAAGTCCGGACTATAGACCTCGGCGAGAATTTGACCTTCATGGACCCGGTCGCCGGCAACGGCCAGGATGCGTTCGACCCGGCCGGGGGTCCGGGCCGTGAGATGGATCAGGCGGCGGGCATTGAATTCGAGCTGGCCCGGGGCGGTGATAAGCCGATGGAAGGCCTTCATGGCAGCCGGCGTGGTTTGTATGCCGGCGGCCGCTATGGCATCGGGCGTCAGGGTGATCGATGATTGCGCTTCGGTTTCAGGCAGGGCTTCCGTATCCTCGTGGCCCGCTCCGACCGCAGCCTTCTCGCCGCAGCCGGAAAAAATGACAACGAGAGCGATCAATACTGTCCAAAGAATGGACCTTGATGAAATTTTCATGGGCTTCTCCATTATGGTAATTCCTCGCCGGCGACCTCCAGGTCGGCCAGCGCCAGATTAAAAAGAAGGATGGCGCGCAAGTGCTCGAGTTCGGCCAGGACATAGGTCCGGTGAAGATCGAGAATGCTGTAGGCTTCGGCCCGGCCGTAGCGGAAATACTCGACCTGGATGCGCAATTCATCGTCCAGCTCCCTGAGCAGGCCATGCTCGAACACCAGGACCTGTTCCTCGGCGGCCTTGGCTGAAGAATAAGCGTTTTCCAAGGCCGAACGGATGCGCCGCCCGCGGCTGTCGTCCATAATCCCCGCATTTTCCGCCTCGGCGTTGGCTTCCAGGGCGAGCCCCCGGGCCCGGCCGGGCCGCAAGAAAGGCAGGTTCAAACCCAGAGATAGGCCCCAGGCATTCGTCCGGGTGCTGGGCAGGGAAAAACCGGCAAAGAAATCGGGATGGCGGTCGAGCCGGGCCAGCTTCACGGCGGTTGCGGCCCGAGCTTTGCGGATGGAGGTCATGCGCAAGGACGGCCGGGTTGAGCACGCGCTTTCCCACATCCTCCCCGGATCGACAGCGAGCGGAGCGAAGGTCATTTCGGTCAGAAGCTCATCGGGCTCAGCGGCCTGCCGCGCCAGAAGTTCATTCAGCCTAAGCGCCGCCCCACGCCGCTCCTTTTCCTGTTCAATGATCTGGTTGCGCAGGCGGGCTTTCTCGGCCCGGGCGCGAAGAACATCAACGTAAGCAGCCGTACCGGAGCGGTATTTCAACTGCAGGTCGGTCAGGAGAAGTTCTAGCCGCCCGAGCGACTTTTCCAGAGCGCGGACGGAATCCCTGGCAAAGACGGCCTGCCAATAGGCGCACTTCACCTTGGACGCCACGATGAGTTTTACCCGGGCGAGCTCGGCCACGGCCAGCTCTTCGCCCAGGCGGCCGATCTCCGCCCTGAGCGAGCGCTTTCCCGGGTACTCAAAGACCTGTTCGATGCCCAGGCTGAATTCCGTTTCCGTCCCTTCCTGTCCGCGGCCCGGTAGGGGCGCCCCCTCAACACTGGCCGAAAGCAGGGGTTCTGGCCGAGCCCCAAGCTGCAGCGACCGACCCCGGGCGGCCTCGATTTCGCTCCGGGCGACAAGGACTTCTGGATTCCCAGCCAAAGCGATCTCGACGGCTTTTTCGACCGTAAGGCCTTCGGCCGGAGCGCCGAGCACGGGGAGCAGAAAAACTCCCGCCAGGAGTGTGTATATCAGGGAGCCCATGCCGATCATGAAGGGCCCCTTTTGCATATTTGACTCTGCTCTGAGAAAGTTAAAAAAAGAATTGATCATTGCTTCACCTCGAAAATGGGATTGAAATGGATAGGGCGAAGAATATCGCTCAGCAGCGGAGACGGGAATTTACGGACAGATGGGAAAGAGGCGGCGGGGACTCGGCCCTGGACACGCCGCGGTCGTCCGGCCCAGGCCGCAGGCTGAAAAAAGCGAATTCAGACAAGCTTGGTTCCACTCCGGGACTGCACCGCTCGCCCCTAACGGAGGTGT
This sequence comes from Patescibacteria group bacterium, assembly GCA_035528155.1. Taxonomy (GTDB): domain Bacteria; phylum Acidobacteriota; class Aminicenantia; order UBA2199; family UBA2199; genus UBA2199. The sequence continues at coordinate 10,368 of DATKZA010000087.1, forward strand.
GATTCCAGCACACACTGGCAGATAGCAGGGCCGGGGATTTCAAGTGGATATCGGTGCAGGCATGCCCAAAGCAGGGGACGCCGTGTGCGTTTTGATCGAAACAGGAAGGGATCTCCTCGTGGCGGCAGGAGCAGGAATCGGAAAAAAACTCGAGCCGCGGCGGCCGATCGGCTCGCTGGCAAACGACCTGCGACGGCAATGAGAAGCCCAGTACCTGCATAACGCTGGCCGAAAAAGCCAACACCAGCAATACGACTCGGCGGCAAGGTTTTCCGATCTGGGGCTTCATGAAATCCTCTGTATTTAGGTTCACACTGTAGCAGAAACCCGCAACCGCGTCAATGCTCCCCGCACTGCAAACGGGGAAGTTCACGGACCACTTGATTTATTTCCGCCACTCCTTTACAATTTGCAGTTGCGCCCCTGCCAACGGGCGCGCTGGAGGAGCATGGCGGATAAAAAAGAAGAATTGCTGGCCGCGGCCAGGAAGGCGCGGGAAAAAGCCTATGCCCCCTACTCCCATTTCCACGTGGGTGCGGCCGTGCTGGGTGCCGGCGGCAGGATCTACAGCGGCTGCAACGTGGAAAACGCCTCGTTCGGGCTGACCTGCTGCGCCGAACGCAACGCCATCTTCGCCATGGTCGCCGCCGGCGAAACCGAGATGCGGGAGATCCTGGTCATCGGCGAGAGCGAGGAGTTTCTTCCCCCCTGCGGCGCCTGCCGCCAGGTGATCGCCGAATTTGCTTCGCCGCCGACAGTGGTGCATATGTGCAATCGCCAAGGCCAAAGCCGCGACACCACCGTGGCCGAATTGGTGCCGTTCATCTTTCACCTGAAAAAATGAACGCGCATTTCGCTTCAACTATTTACGAAATAAAAAGGAAAAAATGATCGACCTGGACAAGGAAACATTGGCAAAAATGATCGACCATACCGAGCTGAGCGCCCATTCCGGCGAAAAAAAGATCGCCAACCTGTGCAGCGAAGCGCGCAGTTTCGGTTTTTACACCGTCTGCATCAACGGCGCTTACACACGCTTGGCCTCGGAAAAACTCGAAGGAAGCGGCGTCCTGGTCTGCACCGTGGTCGGATTCCCGCTCGGGGCCGCTACCAGCGCCAGCAAGGCCTTTGAAGCCCGCGAAGCCGTGGGCAACGGAGCCGCCGAGATCGACATGGTGGTCAACGTCGGCGCCCTGCGCGACAAGAAGCTGGACCTGGTCCGCGACGACATCGCCATCGTGGTGGAGGCCAGCCGGCCCGCCCTGGTCAAGGTGATCCTGGAGACCTGTTTCCTGACCGACGAGGAGATCGTGCGCGGCTGCGAACTGTCGGTCGAAGCCGGGGCCAAGTTCGTAAAGACCTCGACCGGTTTTGGGGCCTTCGGCGCCTTCCCCGACCACGTGCGCCTGATGCGCCAGGCCGTGGGCCCTGACATCGGTGTCAAGGCCTCGGGCGGCATCCGTAATTTCAAGGACGCTTGGCGACTGATCCGGGCCGGCGCTTCCCGTTTGGGGGTGAGCGCCAGCGTGGCCATCCTGGAAGGGCTTTCACTGTACAGGTTCGCCCCGGCCGCCTGGCTGGAGGAAGAGATCCCCTGCCACTTCTGTCCCTCGCGTTTCGCCAACCTCGACAAGCAGCCCAAGGCCGTTTACACCTATTACAAAAAGAAATGCCTGACCTGCCCGCACTTGGAAAAATTTAACAAATTCTACGAATAAAGGAGAAAAGATGAACGGCTGGATGGGGAAAATAACCAAAATCGATCTGAGCAGCTTTAAGCAGGAAACCGTCTCCATCAGCTCCGAAACGCGGCGCCGCTACCTCGGCGGCCGCGGGCTGGGGGTCAAGCTTTACACCGACCTGTGCTCAGCGAAGACCGATCCCTTCGCCCCTGACAACGTCCTGATCTTCATGACCGGGCCGCTGACCGGCACGGTGATGACCTCGGGCCGCTACCAGGTCGTCTCGCGCTCACCGCTGACCGGGACCATCTGCGACTCCAGCTCGGGCGGCAGCTTCGGGGCGGTGCTCAAGGGTGCCGGGCTTGACGGGCTGGTCATCCAGGGCCGGGCCGCGCAACCCGTCTACCTCTACGTCCATGACGGCGAGATAGAAGTCCGCGACGCTTCGGGCTTGTGGGGGTTGAACACCCAGCAGACCCAGAAAGCGATCCAGGAGCAAACCTCGGCAAAAACTTCGGTGGCCTGCATCGGCCCGGCCGGGGAAAACCGGGTGTTGTTCGCCGCCATCCTAAACGACAAGGACCGCGCCGCCGGCCGCGGCGGCATGGGCGCCATTATGGGAGCCAAGAACCTGAAAGCCGTTGCCGCTACCGGCGGCCAAGCGGTGGCCATCGCCGACCCGGAAGGGTATAAGACCCTGAATGCCCGCATCGACCGCATCGTCGATAAGAACCCGGTGACCGGCAAATCGCTGCAGGTCCTGGGCACATCGGTGCTGGTCAATATCATCAACGCCCACGGCATGTTCCCGACCGAAAATTTCCGCCGCGGCGTGTTCAACGACGCCGAGGGCACCAGCGGCGAAAAGATCGCCGAAACGCTGCTGCAGCGCCAAAGCGCCTGCTACAAGTGCCCCATCGGCTGCGGCCGCACCACCCGAACCAAAAACAAGCACGGCGAAGGGCCGGAATACGAAACGGTGTGGGCCTTCGGAGCCCATCTGGGGATCAGCGACCTGACCGCCATCACCGAGGCCAACTACGCCTGCAACGAGCTGGGCCTCGACACCATCACCATGGGCAGCACCATCGGCTGCGCCATGGAGCTTTGCGAAACGGGCGCCTGGAAAGAAAAAATGAGCTGGGGCGATGCCGGCAAACTAACAGGCTGGGTGGAAGACACCGCCTACCAGCGGGGGATCGGCGCCGAACTCGCGCTTGGTTCCAAGCAGCTGGCCGAAAAATACGGCCGCCCGGAGCTGGCCATGCAGGTCAAGGGCATGGAGATCCCGGCCTATGACCCGCGCGGCGTCCAGGGCATGGCCCTGAGCTACGCTACTTCCAACCGCGGCGGCTGCCACATGCGCGCCTACATGATATCCCCCGAGATCCTCGGCCACCCTGTCTTCCTGGACCGCTTTTCCACCGCCGGCAAGGCCGAGCTCGTGGCCCTGTTCCAGGATATTTCCGCCCTGGTGGACTCGACCGTGCTCTGCCGCTTCCTGCAAATCGCCATGGGCATCTCCACCTTCACCGAGATGCTGCGCACGGTCACCGGCCTGGATTTCAACGACGAGGAGCTGATGAAGATCGGCCGCCGCGTCTACACGCTGGAAAGGGTCTTCAACAACAAGGCCGGCTTTGGCCGCCGCGACGACACCCTGCCGCCGCGCTTTTTCAATGAAGAACTCCAGACCGGGTCGTCGCGCCACCGCGTGGTGCGCCTTGCGGAAATGCTCGACGATTATTATTCCGTGCGCGGCTGGGACAAGGAGGGCGTGCCGCTCCCCCGGACCATGGCGGAACTCGGGTTATAAATTGACCGGTAAGATCGTGGTCAAGTTTTACGGGCTGTTGCGCCGCCAGGTACCTGACCCAGTGTTGGAAATCGCCGGCAATGAGCTCAATATTTTGCAACTGCTGCTGTTGGCAAAGGACAAAACCGGGCAAAATTTCCTCCCCGAATTGCTTGACCCGGAAAAAAAGCTTCTGACCGGGACCATCATCCTGGTCAACGGCGAGAATATCCGCCTGAAGCAGAACCTGGAGACGCGGGTCCGCGGCGGCGACACCGTCGACCTTTTCTCCCCCGCCGGCGGCGGCTGAGGCATCCCCGGGACGGTACAGCGAGGTAACATGGCAAACGGAATGTATGAGATCATTTCAAAGAAGCGGGACGGCCGGGGACTGACACGAGACGAGATCGCTTTCGTGATCTCCGGCTACGTCAAGGGCGACATCCCCGATTACCAGGTCGCGGCCTGGCTGATGGCCGTCTATATCCGCGGCCTGGGCGAACGGGAACTGGCCAACCTGACCGAGATCATGCTCGATTCCGGCGACCGCATCCCCCTGGACGGGGTCGATGGCAAAAAGATCGACAAGCACAGCACCGGAGGCGTCGGCGACAAGATCAGCTTCGTCGTGGCGCCGCTCGTGGCCGCCTGCGGGGTGCGCGTATCCATGCTTTCCGGCCGCGGCCTCGGCCACACCGGCGGCACCCTGGACAAGCTGGAAGCCATCCCGGGCATGAACGTTTTTCTCGAAGCCGCCCGGTTTCGCGAGGTCCTGGCCTCGACCGGCATGGTCATCTGCGGCCAGACCGAGAACATCGTCCCGGCCGACAAGAAGCTCTACGCCCTGCGCGACGCCACGGCCACGGTCAGCTGCCTGCCGCTGATCGCCTCCTCGATCATGAGCAAGAAGCTGGCCCTGGGCTCGGACGGCATCGTCCTCGACGTAAAAACCGGCAGCGGCGCCTTCATGAAAGACGAGCAGGATTCCATCCGCCTGTGCCAAACCATGGTCGCCATCGGTGAAAAGACCGGCCGCCCCACCCTGGGCATCATTTCCAGCATGGACCAGCCCCTGGGCCGGGCCGTGGGCAACAGCCTGGAGATCAGCGAATCCATCGCGGCCCTGAAAGGCAATGGCCCTGAAGACGTCATGCAGGTCACGTACGCATTGGGCTACTGCATGCTTTTGGCCGCGGGACAGAAAACAGAATATCCGCAAGCGGTCGATAAGTTCAGGGAGGCCATCGCTTCAGGCCGGGCCCTGGAGGTGTTCCGGCGCTTTGTCGCCGCCCAGGGAGGCGACCCCCGGGTCTGCGACGATGATTCCCTGCTGCCCGCCGCCCGGGAACAACTCGCGTTCACCGCCCTGGCTTCCGGATATATCGCGCGCATCGATTCCTTTTCCGTCGGCATGGCCGCCATCGACACCGGCGCCGGCCGCCGCAAAAAAGAAGACGCCATCGACTACGGCAGCGGTTTCATTTTCCATGCCAACGTGGGCGACAAGATCGAAAAAGGCCAGCTGCTGGTGACCATCCACAGCGACCGACCGGAAAAAACGCCGGCGGTCCTGGAAAGGCTGGGCGAAGCGATCGGGATCGAAGCAAGCCCCGTGGCCCGGCCGAAAATGGTTTTGCACCTGGTGGACAAGGAGGGGGTCAAACCCTGGCCCTATTGATCGTTTTGCAGAAAAAATACAAAAGCCTTTTTTTTGATGCCGACGACACCCTGTTCGACTACCCGCTGGCCGAACGGACCGCCCTGCTGGCCTGCCTGGATGAATTTGACATCACGGCGGAACCGGAGACGGTCATCGCCGCCTACAAACGCCACAACCGCGACGTATGGCAGGCCTTCGAACGCGGCGAGACCGACCAGGCCACCCTGCGCGTCGAGCGTTTCCGCCGCCTGGCCGCCGAGCTGGGCTTCGCCGACCTGCCCCTGACCAGGATCGGCAGCTTTTACCTCGAGGCCCTTTCCGGCCAGGCGCAGCTGCTGCCCGGGGCGCTGGCCACGGTGCAGGCGCTGGCCGAAAAATTCCCATTAGCCCTGGTCACCAACGGCATCGCCTTTGTGCAGAACAGGCGTTTCGCCGCCTCGCCCGTCACGCCGTTCTTCAAGGCCATCGTCATTTCCGAGGAGGTGGGCATGGCCAAGCCCGACCCGCGCATCTTCGAACCGGCATTGCAGAAGATCGGTGTCAACGCCGACGACGTCCTCTACGTCGGCGACAGCGTCAGTTCGGACATGGCCGCGGCGCGCAACGCCGGCATGGACTTCTGCTGGGTCAACCCCAACGGCGCCCCCGTGCCCGCCGGTCACGCCCCGGCTTATGTCATCGGCTCAATAAATGAGCTTTCCCACATCCTTGCTATCTGACCTTCCCATAAAAGTTTCATCAATCGCAAGGAAAGTTCCGGGGGAAAAAAATATCAAAACAATTTGACAATTCCCCGCACATCGTTGAATAATTCGATTTTCAAGGAGGAGCGATGAAGAAAAACATATTTGCCTTCATTTTAATATCCGTGCTGGCGGTCCTGCTGCCAGGCCAGGAAGTGGTCATCCAGGACACGACGCCTTTCACTTACGCCTACCTGGAATGCCGCGGTTCGTACGAACAGATACCGGCCAAGATCGGCGAGTTCATGCCGGAATTTTTCAAACAGAACCTGATGCCGGCGGGAAATTTTTTCGGCATGTACCTGAACGCCCCCGGCCAGGTCAAGGAAGAGGAACTGCTGTGGCGGCTGGGCTTCCCCGTCAGCGCCGCTGCCGCGGTGGCCGCGCCGCTGAAGAAAGCGGAGTGCCGGGCCACGAAGATCGCGGTCTTTTTGTATGTCGGCCCCTATGAGAAAGTGAGCGACGCCTACGGAAAAATGTTCACGTTCATCGAACAGAACGGCTACAAGGCCGCCGGCCCGATCATGGAAAAATATTTGGACATGAATCCGCAAGCGGTCAAGCCGGAAGACCTGAAAACCGAGATCAACATTCCCGTCGAAAAGAAATAGCACAAAACCGAGGACAGCGTAGGGGCGATCCGCTGGATCGCCCTGCATTTTTCGATTTCATCCCAGGGCGACCCGCCGGGTCGCCCCTACCCCTCTACCCCAGCAATATCCCGGCCAGGGTGGCGGTCATCAGCGTGGCCAGTGCGGCGCCATGGGAGCGATGCCGCCGATCTGGATGGCAATCAAGGAGAAATTGGCAAAGCCGCGGAACGTTGATCAGAGGCGCGTCGGGCTGAGCAGCGGGCCGAAGTCGATCTTGCAGTTGGGTAGAGCCTCCTTCAGCTTCTTGGCGCCCGCCATCGTGACGTTGGTTTCCTGGGCGGACAGCTCCTTGAGCGACGTGACGCCCGCGAGCTCGACGATGTTGGCGTCGGTGACTCCCGTGTAGTGGACCATCAGGTTGGTGAGCTCCTTGAGGGCCGCGAGCTTGGCGAAACCGGAGCCAGTTATCTTCGTGTCGTCGAGCACGAGCATGTCGAGGTGGCTCATCGCCGCGAGGTCCTTCATGACGCTATCGTCGATGGGCAGGCCGGAGAGCGTGAGCGTGACCAGGTCGGGCAGCGCCGCGAGCTTGGCAAGGCCCGGTCCTTTGACCTGAGTCATGCCGAGGTTGATCGTGCGCAGGGTCTGAACCTCTGAACCTCTGGGGTGAACCTCTGGGGTCGTGAACCTCTGGGGTCGCGTCTCAACAATAAACATAACTCACTTCCTTTTTTTCAATCCTTTCTCAGTTGCTTTTTGGCAAGACACGCGACTAAGCGCTTCCATAATTTACTTGACGCCTTCTTCATTTCTATCTCTTCGGCAAAACGGCGACTCATGGCTGAAACCGCAGCATAATCCATTTTCATGATCAAGCCGATTTCAATCAAGTTTTCTTCCGTATACTTCCGCAGTCCGTGAACAAGTAGCTTGCGATAGATATTCCCGCGCCGCCGGCTCCATATTTCATCTTCCGGAATCCTCATATCCACCAACAGGCTTTCAAACACATCATCCACTTCGACTTTTCGTAAGCTCCGTGTTTCCCATTGCTCCCGATCATTAACAATTTTTGTTCCGGCTTCTACCCTTTCATATGCTTGGCGAATAAATCGATTACTGCCCAAAAGGGCATTGAATCCATATACCTCCTCTCGCTTCAACTCGCCACCGGCATCGGGAAATGAGCCGACAAACCGCCGATAGGTTTCCGGACTGTTGGAGAATGCAGACATTATTTCCGCGCTATACAAAAATCCCGGTGTCCGTATAATGCCGACATAGGCGCGATAACTGCTATAGCGAAATTCTTCAGGGAGTTTTGTTATTCCCGCCCGCACCGGGTTCAAGTGGATATATGCGCTCAATACCTGCAGATACTCATCCTTTTCCACCAGAATGGCTTTGAATCGGCCTTGAAATACCGAACCTACCAGGCGATATTTAAAGCGAAACCAATTGGCATAGCTGGTATTCAGGTGGTGCATAGCCTTGCTGAGATTAGCTTGCGGCGTCTCCAATAGGAGATGGAAATGATTGTCCATTAAAACATAGGCATGCAGAAACAATTTATATTTCTCTACTGTTTCGGTGAGTTTTTTCAGGAATTTATCTTTATCCTCCGGGCAGGTAAAGATATTTTCCCGTCTCTCCCCGCGTGAAATCACATGATAAAAAGCATGCTCATATTCAATCCGCAATTGCCGGGCTATATTATTATTTTATCAGACCTTTTCTCAACAATCAATGTTTATTGTTGAGACACGACCCCAGAAGATACTAAGAAATCAAAGATACACAGGGAATCATCGAGGACAATGTTCAGGGCGGTTAATACTGTCAGAAGATGGCCTGAATACGACCTTTTTGATCAGCAGCTTCCAACACCTGTCCACTCAAAATTACTTACCCGGATCGACTAGAAATTGATCAATAATCTCAGCTGCATTCTTTGCCCCGTCAGTATTGAGCGTTTTGCTTGATACACTTTCGTTAAGATGTTTAAGTACCTTTTCGGCAAGTAGGGCTGGAGTCGTTTTAGACTGGTCCATTCTGATCCCTGCATTGTGCCGCTCCAATCGTTTTGATACATATTCCTGTTCGCTATGCCCTTCAATGGGAAAATAAATAAAGGGCCGTCTAAGGGCAGTCAATTCAAGGGTAGATGAAAATCCTCCCTGGACTATGGCCAGATCACAGGCAGCAAAGTGCTTATATAAATCCGGGACGAATCCTTTTACTTCAACACCTTTTGACACCTGTATACTGGCAGGGGCCAGGCGAGGACCGGTTACCAATACCATGCGCAAGCCTGGATTCTTTGACTTGATTATTGGGTAAGCACTGTTACAAAGTTCTAGCAAACTTTTACCAATTGATGTTCCGCCAATTGAACATATCACCAGAGGATTCTCTTCATACCCGAGTTTTTCTCTAATTGCCGATCTATTCCTATAATTCTCTGGATCAAATCTTATGATGTATCCTATAAATGTATAATGAGTTTTTGCGTATTCCCGTCGGTTTGGCAATAAGAAACCGAATTTTTTATCAGGGATGTCTTCGGGCACCCCAATAAATATTGATTCCCGGTTTGCAGCGGAAAAAACTTTATGGCCTCTTGACCACATCCAGTTTAGTATATAATTCACAATTCTCTCAATTGGGTTCTTTGTCATGGAATCCATCCCGAGAAAATCATAGATTATGATAAAAGCTGTATCAATTCTGACCAGTTTGAATATCAGTCCAATGAGTATTTCATATGTCTCATTTCCGACAATTACATCATAATGCTCCTTTTTAATTATTTTTCTGAAGGTGATCACGTTGCAGTACCAACCCTTCAGGGAAGCGAGAACATAATTTACCAGGTTGAGCTTTGCCTTGCTTGCAGATTTTTCAGCGAATGCACTGTAACTTGAAAATTTATGGGAAAGTACATGGATTGATTCACCTTTTTCTTCTAAATAATCAGTCGCCGGACTTGTCGCAATCCAGGTGATATCAACATCCGCATTGATTGTACGCAGTTTGTTGGCAATGGCGAGGTCTTTGATCACATGGCCCAATCCAATGGAGCCACTGATGTACAGAACTTTATATACAGACATGACTTATATATCAAATATAAAATGTAAAATGCGGGAAGTCAATAACCTGCATATTTGTTTGATGAAACCCAGATGAATGGTTATATTAGATAGGTATTGTCAATAGCAGTAGGTGTGGCAAAAATAATCAGGAAAAATCCACCCATATGTCTGGGAATTTCACTTTTAAAATTAATCCTGGGAAAATTACGTATAAGGAAACAATTTGTGGGACAAACCATTAAAACAGAGGATGGCCAGGGGTTCACCATATTCCGGCATATTACAAAATATCCTTCTCCCGGGTCAGATACAACAATAGTGTTATTAGTCAGCTTAAAATTTGCCCGCCTGCCCCACAGGGCTAATAAAATCGCTTCAATAATCCCCATGTTGTTGATAACGGGATATCCAGGGTTTAATATTAACTGATAGGAAAATCAATTTTCCCCATGCTGGGGTTTTAAGAAGAATTTGCTGAAATTGCAACAGATGATTGTGCATTTTATGTGATTTTCTTAAAACTCTGGTTCCCGGGAATCCTGCTTCCTGAAATTCGCTTGCAAAA
>DATKZA010000088.1:0-4245 GCA_035528155.1 Patescibacteria group bacterium
AACGGGACGCCGACGTTCCCTTCTTTGCTCCCGACGGCAAACGCCTCTATTTCATGTCCAGGAGGCCCATGCCCCCCGGCACGGAGTCGAGCGGCGAGCACATCTGGTACATGGAACGGCAAAACCTAGGCTGGTCGGAAGCCCGGCCCGTGGACGATACGGTGAACCGTTTCCCCCACCACTGGCAATTTTCCGTGGACAAGGATTACAACCTGTATTTTTCCACGACCGTCACCGGCGGGCTGGGCGGGAACGACATCTATTTTTCAAAATTCGCGAACGGGCGGTACGAGGAGCCCCGGAACCTCGGCGCTCCGGTGAACACCGCCGCCCGCGAAGAGATGCCCTTCATCGCTCCCGACGGGAGCTACCTTCTCTTCGCCAGGGAGATGGACCTCTGGGTGAGCTTCCGGCGCTCCGACGACACCTGGGGAGAGGCCGTCAATCTTGGCCCGGAGATCAACTCGCCGGCCATCGACATCTGTCCCTTGCTTTCGGCCGACGGCAAGACTCTTTTCTTTCTCAGCCAGCGCGGCGGCGAATCGCACACCTGGTGGGTCGAGGCCCGGTTCATCGAAGCAATGAAATCGCAGCGTTATGAACAAAACCCAGTGAAGTGAAAAGGCAAGAGAAGGACATAAGGAAAACCTGTCAACTAATCATGAGACCGGAATGAAATTCCAAACTGTGACCCGGGCCATTATTTTTTTCCTGCTGCTGACGTTCGTTTTTTCGATGGCAGTATTAGCCCAGGAGCCGCCTTCCGCATGGCAAACGGAATACATCGACCTGGCTGTCACACTCGAACCGGGGCGCGGAGTGATGCGGGTCGAAGCCGGGCTGCTGCTTAATAATCCCGGCGTGGATAATGAAGACATTCTCCTGACCCTCAACCACCAGCTGCAGGTGGAGTCGGTCACGGATGAAAGCGGCCGCTCTCTGGCCTTCAAGCAAATCGGGGACAGCTTCGCGGTTCATCCGCCGGAGCAGCCCCCGGAGCAAAAAACATGCGCCATCCATGTGCGCTACCGCGGCTCCTTTCATGAACGGCTCCCCGAGCTTGACCTGCTCAACGCCTGGATCGGCCCCAGGATCGCCTACGCCTTCCACAGCAGCCGCTGGTATCCGCAGACACTGGAAATACGCCGTCGCAGCCGCGGCCGGATCACCTTCCTCGTCCCCAAAGAATGGACCGTTGCCAGTTCCGGCAGGCTGACGGCAACGGAAATCCTTCCCGCGGCCAAGCGCTGCACATTCGCCGTGGCTACTCCGGTCGAATTCTCTTTTGCGGCCGCGGAGTTCGTTCATCATCGCGAAAAGATCGACGGCCTGGAACTGGGCATTTTCTTTCTCAAGGGCGAGCGCAATAAAATAGATTTTTATCTGAAAAAATGCTCTGAACTGATCGGGTACTACAAGGATTGCTACGGCTTTTTCCCTTATGACGGATATAACTTGATCGAGCTGCCGCAAGCCCTGCTGGGCAAAACCGGGGCCGCAAGCTACGAAGGGCTGACTTTTTTCCCGGAAGCGCTGTTGCCCGAGCGTTTTTTTTACGCCCCGGTTTTCGCCCACGAGATCAGCCATTGCTGGTGGGGAAATTGCGTCCGCGGCGCCGAGGGCCCGGTTATCAACGAGGGCCTGGCGCAGATTTCAATGGGCCTCTATATCAAAAAAACCCGCGGCAGAAAATTCTTCTGGAACATGCTGAAGGATGGCGCGCCGGAGTACCTTTCCATGCATTCGGCGCGGCTGTTTTTTCAAGCCCTGAAGTTGTCCAAGATCAAAGACGATTCCCTTGAAGCCCTGCTGATGCGCGGCGAAGACCTGGAACTTGGAATCCCGGCAAAAGACAAGTTCACCACCCTGCACATGCTGTCTAGCAGCAAGGGATTTTTTATTTATGCCATGCTGCGCGAACTGATTGGCCCGGAGGCTTTCCAACAGGGCTTGCGCGGCGCGCTTAAGCAATTTGCCTGGAAGATCATGACCCTCGAAGACCTTCGCGCCCAGTTCGAAAAAGCCGGCGGCCGCAATCTGCAGTGGTTTTTTGAGCAATGGTTCATGCGCAAGGGCGCTCCGGAATTCGCCATCAACTGCTGGTACGCGGAACACAGCAAGAACTGGCTGGTGCAGGTCATGATCACCCAGCTGCGGGACGTTTACCGGGTCAAAGCCGAGATCGGCTTCATTAAAGGCGCTTTCTGCGAAATCAGGGAAATCGAAATCAATGCCTGCGAGACAAAATTTTCATTCCTCCTGCCTTTCAAACCCCAAAACGTTCGTTTTGACCCGGATTACAAGATATTGCGCTGGAGCGAACAGTTTTGATAAGGTGAGCCATATGAAAAAAAATTCCAGCCCGGACGGGGTTTCGGGCACTACCGTTTGCAGCCTTGAAAGAAAGGTTGTCGGAGGGTGAAAAATGACAGTAAAAAGCTTTCCCTTTCAAACAATCAACTGGAGCTCGGTCCCGCGCAGTGAGCATCAGGGGGAAATCGGGACGTCGTACTGGCGGACGCTCCAGTTGCCTGGACTGCGCATCCGCATCGTCGAGTATTCCCCGGGCTACCTGGCCGACCATTGGTGCCCAAAAGGCCATATCGTGCATTGCCTGGAGGGAGAATTTATCAACGAGCAGCAGAATGGCGAAAAATCCGTTATGAGCAAGGGCATGACCTATGTCGTGTCCGATGACCTGAGCTCGCACCGCTCGCGGACGGAGGCGGGGGCGAAGTTGCTGATCATCGACGGCGATTTTTTAAAACAGCAATGAAGCCTGATCCCTTGTAAGTGCCAAGTGAAAGTTTGCCAAGTGGAAAAAACCGATGAAGAGATCTTTCTTGGTTCTTTCCGCTGAATAAAAAAATTGATACGGAGGAAACCATGGCAAATCTAGAAAAGTATCGGAAATTTCTCAAGGCATATTGGTGGCTTGAAAGAGAGAAGGTAAAGACCGACAAGCAAAAAAAAGTACCGCCGCCGCCGCTGCAGAAACCCTACCCGGCAACTGATACCTTGATCGATTTGCTGGCTCCGGAAAATATGAATATCGGAAAAAAAACTGTGTTCGCCGCCATAAAAGATCGCAAAACTCACAGGAAATTCAGCAGGGAATCCCTGACCCTGGAGGAGCTTTCTTTTTTGCTATGGGCCACGCAAGGAGTTCACGAAATCGACAAGTTGGGCCGGACCATGCGAACGGTGCCGTCGGCGGGGGCGAGGCATCCGTTCGAAACGTACCTGTTGGTCAACCGCGTGAAGGGATTGGCGGCCGGCAGGTATCGTTACCTGCCATTGGAGCATAAATTGCTGCCCTTGGCCGCCGGCCGTGTCCCTGAACAGTTAATTGCCGAAAGCTTCTGGGGGCAAAGCTTCATCGCCTCTGGCGCGGTGATCTTCGTCTGGACCGTCATACCGTATCGCTCCGAGTGGCAGTATCTGATGGTTTCCCCCAAGATGACCGCCCTGGATGCCGGTCACGTCTGCCAGAATCTATATATCGCCTGCGAAGCCATCGGGGCCGGAACCTGCGCCGTGGGGATGTACGATCAGGAGCGGTTGGACGCCATGATCGGTGCGGATGGCCGGCAGGAGTTTGCCGTGTATGCGGCCCCGGTCGGAAAGGTACAGGGGAATGGCTGATCATCGACGGCAATTTTTTAAAAATCGCCGAGCCGGATGAAAGAAATTGACCAATCGAACGTCAACAAAGGAGCTGGCAATGCAGGCAAACAACCAAATGGAGGTTATCCCATGAAAGCCGACAGATGCATGATGGCAGGACTTCTAGCCCTGTTTCTGACACTCGCTTCGCAAGGCACCGCAGTTGCCCAGAAGAAAGCGGCGCAATTCGACCCAACGCTCTGGGACCTGGAGCGGGCCAAGATCGTAGAACACCTGGGAAGGAAGGCCCTGATCGGGAGCGCCTTCCTGAAAGATGTCCGCCTGCAGAGCGGCGTCATCGAGGTGGACATCGCCACCACGGAGCGGACGCGGTCGTATCCCGGGCTGCTGTTCCGGGTGCAGGATGCCGCGAACTACGAGCGCGTCTACATCCGGCCGCACCGCTCCCCTTTCTATGACGACGTGCTGCAGTACGGGCCGGTATTCAATGGCGTCGACAGCTGGCAGCTCTACAACGGCCCGGGGCTCACCGCCGGGCTGGAGGTCCTCCCCGACCGCTGGAACCGCCTGAAGATCCTGGTCGCCGGGACCCAGGCCCAGGTCTTCTGGAACGATGCC
>DATKZA010000089.1:0-28004 GCA_035528155.1 Patescibacteria group bacterium
CGCACCGACCAAGATTTCCTGGATCATTTCTCTCATTCTGGGGCTGTTAAGCCTGCTTTCCTATTTCGTGGCCGTTCCCTTCGTCACCGTCAACCTCTTCTGGTTCATGGGGGCCGGCTGGCTGCTGCTGATCCTGGCCACCTTCCTGAAGGGCCTGTAACCGCAAAATCCCGCTTTACTATTCCTGAATGCCCGGGCTTCTTTTATTATAGAGGATTGTTTTATTCATTTTTATTAAAAAAATCGTCAACTGAGTTCAGGCAGGTTCCGCTTTTTAGAGCAAACGAAAAAAGCGTATGCATCATTCTGCTTTTTGCGAGATGCGCCCAGGCCCAGCAAAAAAATAACGGTTGTTTTTTAAAATGTTACTTTTGTCCTATGGCCAAAATGAAAAAAGCATGACATAAATATAGCTGACCATATCAACGCTTTCGAAAAAGGAGGGGAAAATGAAAAAAATTGTTTTACTAATAATACTGTTGCTGGTGATTTCCATGGCCTGGCTTTTCGCCGCGGATACCGCCAAGGCCGTCCCGGCCAAGGTGAAGCCGGCCCTGCTGGTGATCGACATCCAGAACGTCTATTTGCCGCGCATGGACGAAAAAGACGTGAAGACGGGCATGGAGATGATCAATTATTACATCGCCCTGTTCCGGGCCAACGGTTTCCCGGTCATCCGCGTTTACCACACCAGCCTTAAGCTGGGTCCCAAGCCCGACAGCGAGGAGTTCCAATATCCCAAGACGGTGAACGTCCGCGACGACGATCCGAAAATCGTAAAGAACTACGGCAGCGCCTTCAAGGAGACCGAGCTGGAAAAGCTGCTGCAGGCCAAGGGCTGCAATACCCTGTTCCTGTGCGGCCTCAGCGCCGTGGGCTGCGTGCTGGCCACGTACCATGGAGCCATGGACCGCGACTACGACGTCTACATGCTCGAGGACGCCCTGATCAGCCACGATGCCGCCCTGACCAAGGCGGTGCAGGAAATATCGAAGACCATCGGCTATTATCCATTGAAGCTGGTGCTGGAGAACATCGCGAAATAGTCCGGCCCAGGAAATCTTAGCGCCCTTGCCGTTAGTCGGTTGAGTGGTTCACTTTCTGCTGCTGTTCGTTGATCTGCATCCACAGCACGGCGTTGCCAATGCCGAGTTTCCCGGGATCGAAACGGAGCGGTTGGCCCGACTTGCGCTGGGTCTCGTAGTCCTTGAGCGTGGCCAGGCCTACTTTTGACAGCAGCAGGATGGCGATGATGTTCAGCCAGGCCATCAGACCCACTCCGATGTCGCCCATGCCCCAGGCCAGGTTGGCCGTGCGCACGGCACCATAAAAGGTCATGGCCAGCAAAAACACGCGGGCCAGCGTGATCGCCAGGGCGCTTTTCTTCTTGAAGAGGTAGGCCACGTTCGACTCGGTATAGAAGGCGTAGGCCATCAGGGTAGTGAAGGCGAAAAAGAACAGGGCCAGGGCCACGAACTGGGCGCCGAAGCCCTTGAAAATCGTATCGATGGCGCTTTGTGTCCAGGCCGGGCCTGCCTCCACCCCGGGCAGGTTGTGCACCAGGTAGCCGCCTTTGCCATCGCCGGTGTTGTACATGCCGGTGATCAGGATCATGAAGCCGGTGGCCGAGCAGACGAACAGCGTGTCCACATAGACCGAGAATGCCTGCACCAGCCCCTGCTGGGCCGGGTGGGCCACTTCGGCCGCCGCGGCGGCTTGCGGCCCGGTGCCCTGTCCGGCCTCGTTGGAGTAGATGCCGCGCTTGACCCCCCAGGCAATGGCCGAGCCGACAATGCCGCCGAACGCGGCATGTTTTCCCAGGGCCGAGGAAACGATCAGGGAAAAAACGGCCGGGATCTTTTTGTAATCGATGGCCACGATGACCAGCGCCATCAGGACATATCCCACGGCCATGAAGGGGACAAGCAGTTCGGCGGTGCGGCCGATGCGCTTGACGCCTCCGAAAATGATCAGTCCCAGCAGAACAACTATGATGGCACCCGAAATGGCCGGGGTCAGGACCGGATAGGCGCCCTGGAAGGCCGAGGCGATGCTGTTGGCCTGCACGCCGGGAAGGAGGATGCCGCAGGAGATGATCGTGACCACGGCGAAGATGATCGAATACCACTTCTGGCCCAGCCCCTTGTCGATGTAGTAGGAGGGGCCGCCGCGATAGACGCCGCCGATCTTTTCCTTCCAGACCTGGCCCAGCGCCGCTTCGATGTAGGCCGAGCCGGCACCGAGGAAGGCGATCATCCACATCCAGAAGAGCGCCCCGGGACCGCCGACGCCGATGGCCGTGGCCACGCCGGCGATATTGCCGGTGCCGACCCGGCCGCCCAGGGCCATGGCGAATCCCTGGAAGGAAGAGATCCCCGACTTGGAAGCCCGACCGCGAAACAGTTGCCCGACCATGTCCTTGATCAGCCGTACCTGCAGGAAGCGGGTGCGGATGGAAAAATAAATGCCGGTTCCCAGGCAGAGCAGCACCAGGGGCGTGCTCCAGACATAACTATTGATCAGGTCCACCAGTTGCTGCAGGCTCATGATCGGTCTCCTTGTTTAGTATGTAAGGAATCGAGAAAATTCAAAGCGAAAAGTAATTCTACTCCAATTGTAGCAAAAACTGCAAGCTCCTTTTAAAAGCCGCTGGCCGTGATGCCGGGTTCCGGTCTTTTCGCGCCGCCGATTCAACGTATTTTTTTCACCCGCAGGGAAACCGGTTGGATTTCCAGGGAAACATAGGTAACGGTATAGGTGTCCACATCCTTGATGCTGGCGTAATAAGCGCCGGTCTGCGCGGTCTTGCGCAGGGTCCATTGGCTGCCGGTGCCGCGGCCTTGGTTGTCGAGCACGAACGAGATGCCGGACGTATCGCTTTTCTGGTTTTCGGCTACGCCGTCGACAAGCATATTGCGGAAAGCATCGGGGGCGAAAAGGTTGGTTTCCAGGGGATAGTCCACATTTGCTTCCTTGCCTTTTTCTATCGGCTTGCGTTCGGGCCGGGGCAGGGGAGTGCGGGTGGTGACATTGTAGCTGTCGCCTTCCTCCAGGTAGTGCAGGATGATTTCTTTGGCCCGCAGGCCGCCAGCCGTGGTCCATTTGAAGTTGCCGGCGGCTCTCGCCGTCGAGGAGTCGACGATCAATATCCCCGAACTGCCCAGTACCTCGATGGTTTCTCCTTGGCAAACCGCCGCCGTGTCTTCATCGATGCCCACTCCCAGCCAGACCTTGGGCAGGGCGTAAAGGGCGATAAGCGTGCGGCCGACGCGGCCACGCTTCAGGAAATGCTGGTCGACCAGCCCGCCGGAAAAGAAGCCCAGGCCGGTGGAGAGACTCACGCCCTTGGCTTCTGGGCAGGAATCCACCTTGAAAGCGGCGCCGGTGATGAGCGCTTTCATGCTGTAGCCGTCGCAGATCATGGGATCGCACATCATGGCGGCGCCGGCACTGGTGCCGCCGATCACTGCACCGGCTGCATAGATCTGGCGGATCGAGCGCAGCAGGGGAGAGTCTTCGCCGTCGGCCTTTTTCAAGGTCTGGTTGTAGCGGATCTGGTCGCCGCCCACAAAAAAAACCGCCGTATAGTCCAGCATCTCTTTGGCCAGATCCTCACTGAAGCCGTTGCGCGCCCATTGGGCTTCATCCGCTTCTTTGCTCGATGGATCGTCGACCACGGCCAGTGGAAAAACCCGGATGCGGTCGGCCGGAACGCCCAGGCGGACGAAATCGGCGCTGTTCTCCCGGCCGCTGACCGCAGGCTGTACGCTGGCGGCCGGAATGATGGCCAGGCGGATGCGCTCCGCGCCGCCCCCCAGTTCGATGAAGCGCTGGTAGACGCGGTCCAGGGCCGAATCCAGGCCGCCGCCGATGATCACCAGGCTGCCTTTGGCGACTGGCTGCTCCGCAAGCAGGAAAGGACCCAGAACCAAGAAAAGCAAAAAAACGATCAAGCATTTTTTCATTTGACGCTCCTTAAAATTACTGACCATGATGCTGCCTGCTGCAAATGACTGGGCGGGCAGGGCAGCCGAACAGGATTTTATTTATGCCCACATCCGGAATTGTAGATGCTGCGGACCAAAAATGCAACCGGCATTTTTGTTTTGACATGATTCGCGGCGGCAGTTTATAATGGCGGCCATGGGTCACCTTTCCGCACTTGATGGTTCGATCATCGGCCTCTACCTTCTGGGCACCATGGCGGCCGGCCTGATGGTGCGCAAATATGTGGGACGGGTCGAGGATTTCCTGGTAGCCGGACGCGAAATGAACGTTTATCTCGGCATCGCCTCGCTGGCGGCCACCGAGTTCGGCATCGTCACCTGCATGTACACGGCCGAGAACGGCTTCAAGTACGGCTTCGCCGGAGCCACCCCCGGCATCCTCAACGCCCTGGCCATGTTCTTTGTCGGCCTGACCGGTTTCTGCATCAAGCCTTTGCGCCAAAGTGGTGTGGTTACGCTGCCGGAACTGTTTGAACGCCGTTTCGGTGCGGGCGTGCGCCGGGCGGCCGGCGTGGTAATCGTCCTGGGCGGGCTGCTGAACATGGGTATGTTCCTGCGCACCGGCGGCGAATTCCTGGTCCAGGTAACCGGTTTTTCGCAGGCCGCCGCCCCGGCCGCTTCCGGCCTGCTGGCTTGGGCGCAGGGGCACACCATGGAACTGACTATGACGGCACTGCTGCTGATGGTAGCCGTTTATACCATCCTGGGCGGCATGCTCTCGGTCCTGGTCACTGATTTTTTGCAGTTTATCGTCATGGGCGCCGGCCTGCTCGCGGTCACGGTCTTGATCCTGGCCAAGATCGGCTGGGGCCGGCTGGTGGCGACCGTGGAAACCCATTACGGCGCCGGCGGCTTCAATCCCTTTGTCCATCCGCAGATGGGCTGGCCCTACGTGCTGTTCAACGCCTTGCTCAACCTGGCCGCTGTTCTCACCTGGATGGCGGTGATACAGCGCGTACTGGCCGCAAAAACTGCCCGCACCGGGCAAAAAATCTACACGCGCACCAGTTTCTTTTTTGTGGCCCGCTTCCTGATCCCCGGTATCTGGGGCATCGCCGCCCTTTCCGTCCTGGGCTCTGGCGCCAACAGCCTGCAGGCCATGCCGCGTTTTTTAAGCACCTTCGTTCCCGCCGGCATGATGGGGCTGGTGATCGCGGCCATGCTGGCGGCCGATATGTCAACCGATTCGTCCTATATGCTAACCTGGGGCAGTGTCATTTACAACGATATCCTGGCACCGTTCCGCCGAAAAAAAATAAGTGAAAAGCGCGGCCTGCTGTGGAACCGGAGCATCATCGCCGCCATTGGAATATTTCTACTGGCGTACGGTCTTTGGTACCCGCTGAAAGGCGACCTGTGGACCTACCTGGGCGTGACCGGGACCATCTACCTCTCTTCGATGTCGGTGCTACTGGTTGCCTGCTGCTATTGGAAACGCGCCAACGGCTGGGGGGCGGCCGCGGCCATCGCCTGCGGCGCGACGCTGCCGGTGCTTTACTTGATTCTGGAGCAGGTGCCGGCAACCTCATTGTGGATACGCGCCCACATCGGCCCGTATTATTCGGGGATCGCCACTTATCTTTTGGCCGCTTTGGCCATGATCGCCGGCTCGCTGCTGAAACCCGGCGGCCGTCAAGGTTGTCCGCAGGAGGCCGGGAAATGAGCGTGATATTCTGGAAGATTTTGACCGCCGCCTGCCTGGTCTGGTATGCCGCGGTCACCGTGTATGTGGCCGGGCGCGGCTTCGGCGACATCCGCCGCATGCTCAGGAATCTGGCCGCAAAAAGAAAAGAATAGAAAAAATCGACAGGTGTTCAAAAATCAGTCTTTGACAGGGATCAGCGCATTTCAATAGGGAATTTATTCTCTATGAATTTAGGTGATCAATCAATTGCTTTCCGCAGTTCGCAGAACAGGCTGGATGCGTCGACTTCGGTCAGCGTCATGGAAGCGGGGAGGCCGGCGGCCAGATTACGGAACTCACCGGCACTGACGGTGCGGGCCGTAAACCCATCCTTGCAGACGATGACGCCGGCAGCGGTTTTTTCCTCGTCGATCTCTCCCAGCAGCCCCGCCGCCGCCTGCAGCCGGAACCATTCCAGGCGGTGCGGCCAGAACTTTTCGGCATAGGTTGAAAAAAGCACCGTGCCTCCCGGCCGGCACACGCGCAGCGCCTCCGTGAACAGAGTTTTCTGATCGGCATGAAAAGCCGAAATGCCGTTTTGGATGCAGACGACAACAGCGAATATTCCGTCAGAGAACCGCAGGGCAGCAGCTTCCATCTTCTTGACTGCGATATTGGCTGTCTTTTTGCTCAGGCGTTCGGCCAGTTCGAGACTGGAAGGGGAATTGTCGATACCGACAACGAATCCCGCCTTGGCGGCCATTTCCGGCAGGGTGCGGCCGTAGCCGCAGCCAAGATCGAGGACGATGTCAATGGGTTTGATCCGGCTCATGACGAAATCCATTTCTGCCCGCAGGTACTGCCGGGTTCGCGGCGGAGCGATCTCATAGCATTCGCGTAACCGCTCAGCCGCCAGCTTTTTCGCGTAATATCCTTCCCTCTCCATTTTCAGAGAAAAATCATTTTTTGTTTATTTCGTGATAGACGGCCTCGATGGCGTAGGGGAGCATGTCGGGGAAACCGAGATCCTTCCAGGCTGGCAGAACAATGGATTTTTTCAACTGCTCCAGTGTCTGGCCTTTTTTCAAGCCTGAGATGACAGCGTCGCGCAGGTCGGAAAGATAGCGTATTTGCTCAGCGAGCGCTTCCTTGCCAGCAATCGGCCCGTGCCCGGGGATGACTTTTTCAACAGGCCAGGCTTGCACGTCGCGCAGGGCGGCGATCCAGCTGGCTGTGTCAGAGCCCGCCCGCCAGTCGATGTAGGGGTGGTGGCGGTAGAACAGCATGTCGCCCATGTGCACCACCTTCTGGCCGGGGAAATAGACCAGCAGGTTGTCATCGATATGGGCCGGGCCAGGGCTGATGATCTCCACGGTTTCGCCCCCCAGGGAAATCGTCATTTTGCCGCTATCCATCACGATTTGCGGCCGTACGAGCTGCAGTTCCTTGTAAAACGCGAAGCGGGCCTCCAGCTTTTTTAGGTTTTCCTCTTCCTTGCTTTTTTCGCTTTTTTGCCTTTTGCCAAGCAAGGCGATCTTTTGCTTGAGGGCGTCGATGCGGGACGGAAATTTTGCCAAGACGTCATTGATCTCGTCGTCGTCGCTCTGCAGGTTTTTGGGCAGGTTCTGCTGGGCGATGATCAGGGTACCGGGGGGGAATGACTGCAGCCCGAAAACATGGTCGCCGTGGCTATGGGTCAGCACCACGTAAAGGATGGGCCGGTCGGTCACGCTCCTGATTTTATCCACAATGATCAGGCCGTCGGCCGGGCTGGCGCCGCTGTCCACCACCAGCACCCCCTGGCCGGCCACCAGGAAAGCGACGTTGCCCGCATCAGGCAAACCGGTGATCTGGTAGATTTTCTCGCTGAGCGAAACAGCCTTGACGTCTTGGCTCGCTTCTGCGCTGAATGCCAGAAGCGTCAATGACAAAAATAAAATCAAGCCAAACCAGCACGCACATTGTTTTTTCATCGGTTTCTTTCCTCCATCGGCAATTCCTAATTTGGGAACCTATCCCATATTCATTCTACACTTTAATTAGAATTGTCTCAATGAAAAAAGAAATGTATTGGGAACAGTAAATTGCAGCTACACTGCAAAGCCGGACTCAGTTCAAACGTTCTATATAATCTGTATATTCGGGCAGAGGATCGGGGATGAAGATACCCAGCTGCTTTTCCGTCAGCGGCTCCAGGCCTAAAAATTCGCTGTTCCAGCACACCAGGCCCCGCAGGCTGACGATCTCGCCGCCCAGCGTCAGCATGACCTTGATCTCGTGGTGAATAGGGAAAATCTGGTTTTCAGCCTGGATCAGCATGCCGTGGCGGGAAATGTTGCGCGTGCTTCCGGGGCTGTAGGTGTCGTTTCCGCCGTACATGAGTTCCAAGCTATGCAGCAATCTTTTTTCCAACCGTTTTTCCATTTTCGTTTGCCTCCGGAACTGGCAATAAAATATCATAATAAACTGAAAAAAGTCAAATGGGAAGTTTCTTCTAGCCGAGCGGCAGCAGATGCGGATGCGCCGGGGGGGGAATTGATGTATAATCGTTGCCGATGAACAAGAAAAAAAGCCCTACTGATAATTCGCTACCTTTAGCTCCGGTGGGTTTTTTCGATTCCGGCGTCGGCGGCCTTTCGGTACTGCAGGCCGTCCGCCGCATCATGCCGCACGAAAACCTGATCTATTTTGCCGATTCGGCCCACTGTCCCTATGGCGGCAAGAGCGGTGATTTTGTGCGCCGCCGCGCCCTGGCCATCACCGGTTTTCTTTTGGCCCAGGGGGCCAAGGCCGTGGTCGTGGCCTGCAATTCGGCCAGCGAAGCGGCGCTGGAATTGCTGCGCCTGACATTTCCAGGTTTGGAGGTCATTGGCGTGGAACCGGCCGTGAAAGTGGCCCAGAGCATGAGCAAGAACAAAAAAATAGGTGTCCTGGGCACGCCCCTGACCTTGCGGGGCGGACGCTTTTTCCGGCTGCTGGAAAATTTCTCGGCCGGCATGGAGGTGTACACCCAGCCGATGGCGGGCCTGGTGGAGCGGATCGAAGCGGGCTGCACGGATGACGCGCAGACCACGGCCATTTTAATAAAAAATCTGCGGCCGCTGCTGAAAAAGGGAATCGACACCCTGGTGCTCGGCTGCACCCATTACCCGTTGCTGAAGGATCAAATCGCCTCACTCTGCGGCCCGCAAGTCGAGCTGATCGACACGGCCGAACCCGTCGCCCGGCAGCTTTGGCGCCGGCTGCTTTCTACCGGCCGAGTCCATCCCGGGCCCGGGAGCGGTCAGATTAAATATTTCAGCAGTGGGGCTGTACAGACCGTAAGCCCGATCTTGCGCAAAATCATGGCTGACCCCGCCCTAGCGGTTTCCCAAAGCTCCGTTTAAGAATATCCTCCACAGCGATAAGATCATTTGAGCCGGCCGCTCTGTTGATTTTTCGTAGTGATTGGTCTATATTGGCCCAATGGATGCAATCGCAAGAGGGAGATACGGAGTTGCCGCTGACCTGAACATGAGCAATATGAGAAAAAAAGGAAAAATAGACCGCCCATGAGGATTTTACCGGTATCTTCGGGAAAAGGTGGCGTGGGGAAAACGACTTTCGCATTGAATTTCGCTCTGGCCCTGGCCAAGACCCACAAAACCATCCTGATCGACCTGGATACCGGGACCTCCAGCCTGCGAAATTTTCTGGACATCAAGGTCAACAAGGACCTGTTTCATTTCTTGAAAAAAGACTGCTCGCTGCAGGAATGCCGTGAGATACTGCCTGCCGCCATGGACCCGGACCGGGCTTTTGCCAATTTCAGCTTCATCGCCTCGCCGCACGGTTTTATCCAGGACATCGTCAATTTCAGTCCGGCGGTCAAGGAAAAACTGATCGCCGGCATCAATGGCCTGCAGGCCGATTACGTGGTCATCGACCTGAAATCCGGCCTCGACCGCAACGTCTTGGAATTCCTGCCTCTTTCCAACAGCGGTATCATCCTGTTCACGCCGAAGTTGCGGGCCGCCACCCATACCGCAGCCGAAATGGCCAAGGCCGTCCTGTTCCGCATGCTGGGCATCATGCTGGCGTCACCCCTGCTGCAAGACCGGTTCCTCCAGGCCGCCAATGCTCCGCAGACCCTGTTTTTCAAACGTTTGCGCGATTTTTTGGAAAGCGGCAGCGACAGTGAAGTGAAAAACCTGGATGGCTTCATCAGCGAAGCCGCTGTTCAGTTCCCCCAGGATGATTTTCTCAGGGTTTTGCGATATTACGTGGAAAATTACAAGGTATATTATGTCCTGAACCAGTTCAACAGCATGTCCGAGTCGCTGGAAAACACAATTAAGCCTTTCGTGGAAGATATTTTCCGCACCGTTTCCGCCAAGGTGGCCTTTCACAACCTGGGTTGGGTGGTCGAAGATGAGCAGATCCGCCGCTCGACCGAAGCCGGCGTTCCGTACCTGGTGCGCCAACATTACCAGCAAAGGCAGGCGGCGCCACTTGCCCTTGATTTCGACGCACAACTGCGCGATCTGTTCGGCATGGCGCAAAAAAAAGCGCCGGCAGAAAAGAAAAAGGGTCTGGCCCATGAACTCAGCGGCCAGATCGACTTGCTGCGCAAAATTTATGTCTGCAACGCCGGCAAGGACCCTGAAACCAACCTGGATTTCATCGCCGCCCGGGTCAGGGACATTTCCGATAATTCGGTCCACCAATTCGGCATGAAGAAGATTTACTCGGTAAAGGAATTTCTGGAGCGTTTCCAGTCGCGGCTGGTTTGACTTTACTAAGAACTCCAATTGACTTTGCTCCTAGGGGAGGCAGGCCCACTGCCGAAAAGGGTAGAAGATAGATATATAACTTGACAGGTTATATATTGATGTGATATAGTTTTTTCATGATCTTGAAAAAATCCATAAAAATGACTTTTGTGCTCGCGGCCGCCCTTTTCCTGCTGACCTGCGGCGCCGGGAAAAAGGAAAAAGTTCAGGTGGTCATTTTGGGTTTCGACGGCGCCAACTGGCCTACCATCGATCCGCTTATCGCCGCCGGTAAGTTGCCTTTTTTAAAGCAACTCAAGGAAACAAGCGCCTGGGCCGACTTCAAAACCGACAAGCCCACAAAGTCTTCGGTGATCTGGACCAGTATCGCCACCGGCAAAACCATGAAGAAGCACGGAATTCTGGATTTCACTTACCTGAAGGATAACAACCTCGAGGTCCCGTTTTCCAATTCGGAAAAACGTGAGCCTTCGCTTTGGCAGATGCTCGACCGTTTCGGCATGCGCAGTGTGGTCGTCAACTGGTACGTCACCTATCCTCCCGACCAGTTTAACGGCGTGATGGTCTCGGACCGCTTCCGCCAGATCATGATCAAGAAGCCCCAGTTCGCCAACGATTATGTCGACACGGTCACTCCCGGCATGGATTTTTACCGTCTGAAAAAGGTCATGCGCCGCGATTACGGCCGGACCATCGAGCGCATCGGCATGCCCGATTTTATCGAGTTGTTCAAAAAAATCAATCCCGGCAAGGATGTCCGAAAATCTTTCACATTGCAGAACTCACGCACCTTCGTCATGCAGGATGCCCTGATCGAAGACGTCACTGACGCCCTTTTCAAGAGCAAGCAAGCCGATCTGTACATGACCTATTTCCGCCTGCCCGATATCGTCCAGCATTTGGTGCTGCGCCTGTTCGACGACGAATACATCAAATCCACGTTCCCCGAGGGTGAGACCTGGAACATGTCGGCTGAAAAGCAGCGTGAAGTCATTGGCCGTATCTCCCAGGAGCTGGAACCGGTATACCGCTACATGGACCGTTTGCTGCAAAAATACCTGAACGACCCGAAATTCAAGGATGCGTATTTCTTCATCATGTCGGATCATGGTTTCAGCCTCTACCCCGGCGGCTACAACCATTATGACTTGCCCAAAGAAATGGAGGCACCTCCCGGTATTTTGCTGGTCAAAGGTCCGTCGGTCAAGCCTGGCAAGACCACTGCCAGCATCTATGATATCGCACCTACGATCCTGTATCTCTTCGGCCTGCCGGTGGACAAGAATATGGACGGCCGGCCGCTTCAGGATATTTTCAAGTTAAGCCGCAAATTGAAATATTCGCTTTATTCCCTGGACAAGAACAAAAAAAAGGTGCGCAACCAGGCCGCCGACCGTGAAGCCATTGAAGAGCTGAAGGCGCTGGGTTATATCAACTAATTTTATTTTATGAATTTTTGGCCAGGAAGACCCTGTTGGCAAAACCGGCTTTCATCTCACATTGACAGCAACCGAGCGAATTGATAAAATCATGAATCATGCACAAAACGTTTTTACTCACTTCAGCACCGAAAATTTCATATTATTTCTCAAAGATCCGCCCACGAAAACTTTTTATCTGCCACTTCAGCGCCTAGGAGGTTCATATTGGAATCGTTGTTCGTTACCGGCGGATCGGGGTTTGTCGGTAGAAACTTCTTCAACTATCTTGACTTTAGCCGCTATCGCGAAGTCTTCAGTTTAAGCCGAAACAAAAATGTGCCATTGCTTCAAAAGCCGGCGCCGCATAATTTGTGTGCGATTGCCGCCGATCTGGCCAACCCCGATGGCTATCGATCATTTTTAAAGGGCTGCAGAACAGTGATTCACCTGGCGGCCGCAACCGGGAAAGCAAAGCCAGCCGAGTATCATCGGGTGAATGCCGAGGGCACGGAAATATTGCTAGGAGAATGTGAAAAAGCCGGTGTGATAAATTTCCTTTTCATCAGTTCGATCGCCGTGAAATTCCCCCAAAAAAAATATTACCACTATGCCCTGGCCAAAGAGCAAGCTGAAGCCAAGGTTCGCCAAAGCCGTTTGCATTATACCATTCTGCGCCCGACCATCATTATCGGCAAAGGTTCACCGGCGCTGGCTGGCCTGGTCCGGCTCGCCTGCCTGCCCAAACCGGTTGTTTTTGGCACCGGCAAGACGATGGTGCAGCCGATCTTTGTCGGCGATCTGGCGCTGGCGATCAGTGAAATATTGTCCGCGGACGGGTTCAGCGGCGAAACCCTGGAACTGGGCGGGCGCGAAAGCCTCAGCATCGAGGATTTCATGAAGCGGATCCGTGAATTCTTGAAGGGCCATGGCATTGCGGCCTTGCATTGGCCCCTGGCACCGACCATCGCGCTGCTGGGCGTGCTGGAAAAATTCCTTTCTCCCATCCTGCCCCTCAACGCCGGGCAATTGTACTCGTTCCAATGCGACGGTCTGGTTGGGCCCAACGATCTTTCATCACGGCTGTCTCCTCAATTCCTGAGCGTCAAACAAATGCTGGAGGAAAGCCTTTGCCCATGAGTACTGAAAAAACCGATGCCAAGATCGATAACGAATGCCTGGCTCTCGGCCGCTACCTGTTCAATCAGGAAGTCAATGAATACGTGCGTGACAAATACAGGTCCGCCAACGCCATGCTCGGGCTGGGGAACACTGTCGGGCTTTTCGATGCCTTGCTGGTAAACATCGCCGTGCGCCACCCGCTGCTGGCCAAAGCTTGTGATGCCTATGCTCGTTTCTTTGTGCCGCAGGGAGCCTTGCGAAAGAAAATGGTCCTGCTGCTCGCCATTGCCGAAGTGACCCCGCCCACCTTCCGTTTTCTCGATGCGACCGATGCCGGAGGGTGGTTTATGTTTTTCGTCCGCATCATGTGGAAAGGGATGGGCATGGTTTTTATCCTGCTGCCTGCATTGTTCGTTTTGTTGCCGCTGCAACTGCTATTGAAAATGATCGGGTTCACACGACGGAAAGGGGAGTCCCATGTCTGAAGTCACCATCGTCGGCTCGGGAGCCAGTGCCGTTCATTTTGCTTTGTCGGTTTTGCAAATGGGCTACACCGTTACTATGCTCGACGTAGGCTATTGCAAGCCAGAGACGGTCAATCCCAAGGATACTTTGAACGGGCTGAAGGAAAACCTCGCTGATCCAGTGGGATATTTCCTGGGGAAAAAATACCAGGCTCTGATCCTGCCCGATGCCGAAAAGGAATACTACGGCATTCCACCGAGCAAGGATTACGTTTTCAAGATCCCTGAAAATTTCCGGGAGCAATCATCGGGATTCGAGCCCCTTTTCTCTTTTGCCCGGGGCGGACTGGCCGAAGCCTGGACCGGTGGGGTCTACGCCTATAACGATGAGGAACTTGCCGATTTTCCTTTCCAATTCGGTGACATGGAACCGTTCTACAACGAAATCGCTAAACGGATCGGCATTTTGGGCGACAATGACGACCTGGCCCGTTTTCATCCATGGCATGAGCATCTGTTGCCGCCACTGGAACTCGATGAACACTCGGCTCTTCTCTATGCTGGTTACCAGGAGAAGAGAGAGTTGCTGCAGAAAAAATTCTCCTGCTATTTCGGCCGATCGCGCTTGGCGGTGCTGAGCCGCGATTTCGCTGGCCGCCAAGCTTGCGATTACAGCGGTCGCTGCATGTGGGGCTGCCCCAGTGATTCCCTCTATGTCCCATCGCTGACCCTGGAAACCTGTTTGACCTTCCCCGCCTTCACCTATATCCCCAAAATGTTGGTCACCCATTTCAAATATGGCACCGCCAACCGCATTGAAACCGTGGTCGCCTACGATCTGGAGAAAAAACAAGCCCGCGAATTCCCGGTGCGCAGTTTGGTGCTCGCCGCCGGCACCTTGGGTACGGCCAAGATATTTCTCAACTCCATATATCGGCAGACAGGACAAATTCTAACTCTGCCGGGCTTGATGGACAACCGCCAGATACTGATTCCCTTCATCAACCTGCAACTGGTCGGCAAGCCCTTCAAGCCGGAAACTTACCAATACCACCAGCTGGCCATGGGCATCGCCGCCGCCGATCCCAGGAAATTTGTCCACGGGCAGATCACGACCCTGAAAACGGCATTGATGCACCCGATCATCAAAGACATCCCCTTGGACCTAAAAACCTCGCTATTTTTAGGCCGCAACCTGCACGCCGCCCTGGGCGTTGCCAATATCAACTTTCACGATGACCGCCGCCCGGGCAACTACGTGACGATCGCGGCTGACCCTGACCCGCTACGGGCCAAGCTGCTCATCAAGTATTCGCCACCTGCCCGGGAAAATAAAAATTTGAAAAACCTGATCAGCCAGGTCAAGCGAATATTGCTGAAACTGGGAGTGATCGTGCCGCCGGGCATGCTGCACGTCAGGCCCATGGGTGCCAGTGTGCACTACGCCGGCGTCATTCCCATGTCAACGGCGTCAGCCTCTTTGACGACCTCGGCCGATTGCCGCAGCCATGATTTCCCCAACCTGCATTTTGTGGATGGCACCAGTTTCCCTTTCCTGCCGGCCAAAAACCTGACTTTTACCCTGATGGCGAATGCCGCGCGAGTAGCCAAAAAAGAGTTTTAAAAGTTTGCTTTATCGATTCGAACCTGAGTCTGGCGACAGGCGGGGATGAATGGTTTTGTTGATTCGATCTAATTGAGGGGGGAACGCCTCATGCGGAAGACCCCCTTGATATCCAACCACATGGTTCTAAAGATCTTTACCCGGGAATCCTTGTCTTCAATCCAGCGCACCGGCAGCTCTTTCACTTTGTAGCCTCTTTTGTGCGCCAGATACAAAAGCTCGGTATCGAAAAACCATTCGTCATCGAGGATCAAAGGGAACAGTTCATTGACCGCTTTTTTAGACATGGCCTTGAAGCCGCATTGGGCGTCGGTGAAAGGAAATTTTAAAAGCAGTTTCAAAATAAAAATATACCCTTGCGAAATGATCTCCCGCTTCAGGCTGCGATCCACCACCGATCCCTTGTACTGCCTGGAGCCGATGGAGACATCGTTGCCATCGGCAATGGCATGGATCAGCGGCGGCAGCGCTTGCAGGTCCGTGGAAAGATCGATATCCATGTAGGCCAGAATTTGTGCTTCGCTTTTCATCCAGGCATACTTAACCATCCGGCCGCGGCCTTTTTGGTTTAGATGGAATACCCGGACATCGGGGTATTGGGCTGTCAACTGTTCTGCTTTTTCAAGCGTTTTGTCGGTAGATGCATTGTCGCCGATGGAAATCATCCACTGGAAGCCGTCAAGATTTTTCTGGAGAAAACTGCGCAGCGTAGTGACGCTCTTTTCAAGAGTGTGTTCTTCATTATATACGGGAAGGAGAATATCAACCAACATTTCCTTAGGGGAAGAATTCATGGTGACTCCTTAATTTGAAAAAGAATATATTATAAGTGGGTTTGGATGTCAAGTTGAGAGAAAAAAAGGCGGTCCCGGCATCCCGCCTAAAAAAATGGCAATGATCATGGATCAAAAAAAAACACAAATTCGCTTTGCCCTCTATTGATATTCTGAGGAATTTCCTTTAAAATTCCTCCATGGTCACCATCGATTCCAATGAAAGTTTCGTTACGCCCCAGCTTATTTGGCGGCTGATTCCCGCTATCGGCACGCAGTTTTAAAAACTTTGATTCTCCATGCCTAACAAGCCAAGTTCGATCGGCGAGGAAAAACAGAAGCTATCCATCCCCATGCCGCTGATCGTCCTGGCGGGCGCTTTGTTAACCGGGCTTATCTTGCGGTTGTGGGGCATCGATTGGGGGTTCCCACGCGTCGATCTGAGCCCCGATGAGCTCAATGTATGGAATATCAGTGCCCGGTTACGCTGGAGTGATCTGGACACCCACTTTTACAATTATTCAGGGCTTACTTTCTATCTGAATTTTCTGGCGGCCCAGGTCGTCCGCTTGTTCGGCATTGCCCTTGAGCCGCACACGCTGCTGTTGATCAACCGCCTCTGGAGCGTTTTTTTTGGCACCCTGACTATCCCACTGGCTTATCTGACCGCTCGCGATTTTTGCGAACAACAGGGGGCGGGTCTCTGGGCGGCCTGGCTGATGGCACTGTTGCCGATCCATGTTTGGCATTCCCACTTCGGCACCAGTGATATCAGCTTGGTTTTCTGGGTGACCGCCTCTTTTTGGCTGGCGGTTCGGGCCTATCGAAAACCGAGCGGCTGGCGTTTCCTGCTGGGGGGATTGGTGGTGGGTATCGCCATCGGGGTCAAGTTCAACGGCCTCTTGGCCGGAATCTCCTTTCTGGTTGCGGCGCTTGCTGCCTGGAAGGAGCGGCGTATCCAGCGCCTGCCGCAGGTGCTGGTATTGTTGCTGGCCGCGGGCAGTGCCGCCCTGCTTGGTTTTTTCCTGGTCTCACCTTTCTCGCTCATACACCTGAAGGCTACTGTGGACGCTTTTTTCTTCGAGTCGGCCCATGTCAAGGGCGGACACTACGGGTTCGACCTTTCACCCTCCGGTTGGCCCTATTTCCCCTACGTATACCAGTTGTTTGCCGCTTTTCCTTTCTCCTTCGGCCTGCCGCTCTTCCTGGTGACCGCAATCGCCTTGATTCATTTCATCCTGCGTACACAATGGCTAAGGGTAATCCTGGGCCTCTGTTTCACCACCGTGTACCTGGGTATTGTTGCTTCGTGGAAATTCGTTCCCAGCCGCTACTATTTACCGGTGCTGCCGATCCTGCTGATCCTGGCTTCCTCCTCAATCGCCGGCGTGTTTGCCATGGTCAAGGGGCGCTGGAAATTGTTCCTGCGACTTATCGCCGTCTTGGTGCTTGGCTACACCCTGGTATATGATGTTTCGACTGTGGACCGCTTCCGCCGTGATACAAGGCTTGCGGCCGCCACCTGGGCCGATAGGGCGCTCCCCCCCCAGAGCCGCATCGTTCTGGTCGATCCCATTTTTGACCGCGGTTATATTGTTCCCGCCGACAGCCCGGGGCCCCGACCATTTGCCGTTCCCTTGACCAAGGTGATGGAAAAGTCCTACATGCCGTTGTTTGACCGCTCGCGTTTCGAAGTGCTGACGCGTGATTTGAACAGAACCATGTCCGATTTGGCGAGCAAAAAACTTGGCCGCGGCGATATTCTTTGCCTGAGCAGTCTGGTGTTTCTGCGCGACGTCCGTTTGGGGGAAAAAGCCGGTGAACGGCTGCGGCTGTGGAATTCGATCCGCAAGAATCCTCGCAAATTCCGCCGCCTAAAGATCTTTGATGCACCCTTTCTCAACCGGGAAATCTACGCTGCCCTGGATCCGATGTACGCCTGCGATTTTGTTTCGCCGACCATCGAATTCTACGCCCCGTTGACCCGCCGCAAACACTGATCGGTAATATTTCTATTCCATTTTTATAATCTATGAAAAAAAACTTTTTGGTCTAAAGGTAACCCAGGGCTTTCAACTGCTCGCGCAACTCCGGATCCAGGTCCGTGCCCTGCAATTTTCTTTGCTTGTACTGCGGTTGGTTCAGGTAGGCCCGGAACTTCCGGATAATTGGCAAGGACTGCTGCCATTCGGCTGGAGGCAGCGAGGATAAGGGCTGCATTTCACGCGGATCCTCTTGGCGGTCATAAGCTTTGATATCATCCTTTCCACTTTTGGGGGCGGCAAAGGTCACCACGATTTTGTAGCGGGGATAGGTGAGGGCCAGTATGGGCGGGATGGCTGGTTCGAACCAGCAGTTCATCAGGGAGGAGACCACGGGAACCGGCCGGGTCGCACCCGACTCCAGGATCGGCATCAGGCTGCTACCATCCAGCGGAACATTGGGGGCAGGGATCTTGAGCCAGTCCAGTAAGGTGGGAAATACATCGAGCAGCGAAACAGGCATTGCCACTTTTTTGCCGGCGAATTGACCGGCCGGGAACCTGATCAGCAGGGGGATATGCGTCTGCTCCTCGAACAAAGAGGATCCGTGTTCCCAGGTCCCATGTTCGCCGAATGCCTCGCCGTGGTCGCCGAACAGGATGAACGTTGTTTGCGCATACAACCCGGTCCGCTTCAGCCCGGAAAAAAAGCGGCTGGTTTCACGATCAAAAACCGACACCCCTGCCTGATAGAGGCGAAAATAGTGTTCCTTTTCAGACAGGCTGGCAGTCATGGCTGGAGGTTCGACGGGGAAAATGCCGCTGGCCAGGGCGGGGTGGGTTGGATCCAGCCGGCGCAGCAGATCGGCAGGAGGCGCGTAGGGGGTATGAACCTGAAAGGTATGCAGAAAAAGGAATGTGACCGGAAATTCAGCCGCTTCCAGCAGGTCCAGGGATCCCTCGAGCAGGGATTTGGCGCTCACTGTTCTTCGTTCCCCGAAATATCCGCCCTCACGGACGATGTCGAAGCCGCGCTGGAATCCCGATTGGAATTGCATCCAGCAGCCGCCGTTGAAGTTGACGGTAATAAAGGAATCAGCGATGGCCTCGACCAGAAAGGGTTGGTCGGCGTCCAGAATCCCCGGCGAGTTCAGTCCGTGCGTGATTTCATGGCGGGCGGTAAAAAGGCTGGCAAAGCTGGGCAGGGTCCAGGTGCTGGGGCTGAGGCAGCGTTCGAAGCGGGCACTCTCCTTGCACAGGGAAGCGAGGAACGGAGCTACGGCCACATCCCCGACCCGGGCATCAATCTGATCGCCGCGCAGCGTGTCAGCGGCCAGCATAACAATGGTTTTTCTTTCGTGCACCGGCAGCACCCTGTAGAGCAAAGGGCGACCGACAAAAACGCGGCCCGAACCCCGCCAGCGCAATTGGTAGCGATCCCCAGGCAGCACATTCATCTTTTGCACGAAAAAGCCGGCTCCTCTGGGCTGCGCCACGCCTCCGATTAAAATTTCGCCGCCGCGGCGGAGGACATAAAGATCCATGGAAATAGGCTGGCCATTGTCGGCACGGAGGTCATGGTAGCAAAAAAAACCGCTGGCTCCCTCCCAGGGGACCGTAAAGAAAAAACTCCGTTCCCCGGCCAGTGCAAATCCGGCGCCGCCGCTTCCGGAAACCCGGCTCCTTTGCCGTTTATTTTTCCCCTGCCATTTTATGTCTCCGTTAAGGGGATTGATGGAAACCACTTTGGGGTCGTGAAGAGAAGAAGTGATGTCAAGTCGTATGAACAAGCAGGGGGCAGGCCGAAAGCGCAGCCATAACCCCACCAGGCCGGCCAGCAAAGCGACCAGCACTATGCCCATGAGAAGGATTCGTTTTCGCGTCATTGGCCATTTTATCACAATCGCCGCTGCAAAGCATACCCCGGCGCTCAAATTTCCTTTTTATTTGACTTCGGGCCGGCCCTTTGCTAATATAGAATTTCCAATAAAACTCAATTTCGAAAAAAGTCAATGAATAGAAAATTGCCAGTCATTGCCGTATTCAATTTATCTGCTGCGCTGGGCATCGTCCTGCTTTACAGCAAACTTCCTTATGTCAGCCAATTCGCCGCCTTGACCCTGATCTTTCTATTTCCGGCCGCCGGTCTGGTCTTGTTTTCGCAAAGCAACGGCTTGCTGAAAATCGTGCGTGGTTTTGTTTATTCGACCGTTATTTCCCTGGCGGTCTTTGCAATCTCAGTCTGCATTGGCATGCCGCTGCGGCAACCCTCCTATTTGGCGCTGCTGCTTTTACTGGGCAATTTTTTCCTGATTTTCAATTTAGTGAGAAAAAAGGAAATCGTCTTTGAAAAAAAAGACAAGCACTTCTATTTATTCGCGACCATGGTGATTTTCGTTGCCGGGGGGTTGTCTTTCTGGGGTGCAGTACGGGTAGTACCGGTTCTGCAGGACCATGACGCGGTCATGGAGTGCCCGGCCTATGGGCTGGCAAAAACCTTGAAACCTTACTGCATCGAAACCCGTGTCCCTTTTTACCTGGCCAAGGGGCCGACCTCTCATTTTATCTATGCTTTCCCCCTGGTTTTGACCGATAACCTGGAGCGGGTAAAGCACTACTACGATACATCCCTGGCGGCGTTGAATCTGCCGGATTTTAAAAAAAATATCGTGCGCATGTGGCATAGCGAATTCATGCGCTGGTTTCCCAGGCAGGCAGAGCGGGTCATTTTAGAAACCCGGACCACTTCGATTTTCATCTCGATCATGCTGGCATTGCTGTTGTTCGCAATTGTAGCTGAAATCATTCATTCTCATTCCCTGGCCTTTGTATTGAGTCTCGTTTTTTTGACCCTGCCTGAGATATTTGTAAGGAATTCATATGCCGGGTACCAGAACATCAGCAATCTCTTTTTGCTTCTGGCCATATACCATTTCATCAGGAATCGCCAAGACTGGTTGACGCCTTTGCTTCTGGCCACTGTCAATCAGAAATGCGTGATCATCCTGGGGTTGGCTGTGGGCTTCTGGCTCCTCAATCAGAAAACGAATTTCAAAAAAATATTGCTCAATAAAACGCTTATTGGACTTGTGGTCGGCATGCTGTTGCTTTACGCCTATGGTTTTCTCATCCATCCGCAAAGCCTCTTGGAAGACCAATTCCAGCGCCATGGCATCGATCGGCTGCTGCATCAAAATCCCATTGCCGGGATGAATTATCCTTCCATCGGTGGTCTGTGGGCCATGTTTGCTTTCAACTATGGGGTTTTTTTCCTTATGCTGTTTCTGGCTTCGTCGATGCTTCTGTTCAAGAACCGCCAGGCCTTCCCCCGTGAGATGGTGTTGTTGTTCATTGTCGTCTCAACAGCGATCGTGTTTTCGCTAGTGGATTGGAGGATGACCAAGCATCTCGATCTGATGATTCCGGCCATGATGCTTATCATCGCCTACGGCTTCCGGGACCGTTGCTGGCAGGGTTACAAGAAATACCGCGGCGTTGTTTTGGCCGTCATCGCCATGGTCCTGATCAACAACGCCTGGATCATCGCCAAGCTGGCCCAGGATTTCAACTGGCTGAAAGTGACCCCCATCTGGTAGGTTGAGAGAAAATGAAATTGAATCATAGACTCCTGCTTTTCATGGCGCGTTCACTGTACCCTAAAGAACCGCTGCTGACCTCCAGGGAAAAAATGTTGGTTGAAGAAAAGGTCATCAGTTATCTTGCCGGTCAGATCCTGGCCATGCCGGTTTATTTGAAAGTGCCGTACATGCTGGCCCTGCATGTGTTCAACTATTTATCCTGCTTACGGTTCGGCCTGCCGTTTACCCGCATCAACCAGGAAAAGCAGGGCCAATACATCCGTTTCTGGAGCCGTAGCCCCATCGGCTTGATGCGGGATTTCATCAAATTGATCCGCAGCTGTGTTTTGCTCTCCTATCTCGACCATCCGCTGGTGCTGCAAGCGCTTGAGGCCAGAATCGGTCGCCTGGCCGCCGAGCCCCAGTCATGAAAGAAAAAATAAAGACCCAGGTACTGGTTATCGGTTCCGGTGCCGGCGGCGCCATCACGGCCGCGAAGTTGGCGGAAGCCGGTTTGCAGGTGTTGATCGTCGAGGAAGGGGGGAATGTAATCAAGAATAGCATACCCACCCATTCTCCGGAGGCAATGCGCCTGTGGTACCGGAACAACGGATTATCGCCGATTCTGGGCAACGTGAAAATTGCTTTTGTCGAGGGTCGCTGCGTGGGCGGCGGCACCGAGATCAACAGCGCCTTCTGGCACCGTTCCATGCCCCAGGCCATCGAGCGCTGGCGGGAAAACTACGCGATCAGGGATTTAACCATCGAGGCCATGAATGCGCTCTATCCGGAAATTGAAAAGGAACTCAATGTTTCGCCCTGCAATTCCGAGCAATCGCCCCGAAGCTCGGAATTACTGCGCAAAGGCCTGGAAGCGTTGAGCTGGGAATTCATGGAAGTACCGCGTGCGCAAAACATCAGCGGTCCCGGAAGTCCTTTCGTGCCTGGCGCCAAGCGTTCCATGTCGCTGACCTATATTCCCCGGGCTTTACAAGCGGGAGCCGGATTGCTGACGAATTGCCGGGTCGTCAGCATCCGCCACGACGGGAAAAAAGTGAACCGCGTGCTGGCTGTGGCCCGGAACAACGATGGCCTCAGGAGGAAAATCGAGATCGAGGCGGAAAATGTTTTCGTCTGCGGCGGAGCCATCCAGACACCGGCCTTGCTCCGCCACAGTGGCATAAAGAGAAATATCGGCAACAGCCTGCGCATCCATCCCATGATCAAGGTCGCCGCTTTGTTCGATGAACAGCTGGATTCGCACCTTTCGGCGTTGCCAGTCTATCAGGTAACCCATTTCTGGCCGGACATCACCATTGGCGGCTCGGTGTTCACTCCGGGTTTTCTGGCCATGAACCTTTCCGAAAATTGGGAGATCAACCAGCCGGAAATGAGGGAATGGCACAAAATGGCGCTATATTATGTTGCCTGCTGCGGTACGGGCAAGGGCATCGTTCGCGCTTTCCCCTTCAGCGGTGAAGCCGTAGGCATTTACAATCTTTCCAATGCCGATCAAGTTCATTTGAGCCGGGGGATGGCCTATATCGGCGAAGTTCTCTTTGCGGCAGGCGCCAAAAGGATTTTCCCTTCCCTGCGCCACCCGGCCCGCATCGATTCGCTGGGGGAATGCCGGCAATACATGCAGCGAAACATCCCCTTCGCGGATATGAGCCTGAGCAGTGTGCACGTATTCAGTTCCTGCCCCATGGGCGAGAATCTCCAATTGTGTGCCGCCGATTCCTTCGGCCGCGTGCATGGCTTTGATAATCTTTATATAGGCGATGCCAGTCTCATTCCCGATTCGCCCGGGGTCAATCCCCAGGGGACGGTCATGGCCCTGGCTTTGCGCAATGCCAATCATTTCATCGCCAACAGAAAAAAATAATATCAAGGAGCAAACGATGTCGCGAACACTTGTAACCGGGGCGACCGGGTGGCTCGGAACCCAGTTGGTGCAAAACCTGGTCAAGGGATTTGACAATATACCTTCCTTGCGGAATCCTGATGCCGACCGGCGGATTCACTGCTTGACATTGCCGGCAGACGATCTGTCACGGCTGAAAAGCATTTCACCTGACAGCGAATTTCATAGTGGTGATCTGTGTGACGCGGATGCAGTCAAGAAATTTTGCCGGGACGCGGCCGGAGGCACCATTTTTCATTGCGCCGGTCTCATTCATCCCGGGCGCAGCGTTAGGGAATTGTTCCGGGTGAATGTCACCGGTACGCTGAACCTGCTGCAGGCGGCCGAAGCGGCCGGCGTCAAACGGGTGATTGCCATGTCATCCAATTCTCCGCTCGGCACCAATCCGGGACCTGAACATCGCTTCGATGAAAGTTCTCCCTACCATCCATACATGAATTATGGGCGTTCCAAGATGCGAATGGAATTGTTGCTGAAAGAATTTCAGCAGCGAGGGAAAATTGAAATCGTCATTGTGCGTTCTCCTTGGTTTTATGGTCCCTTTCAGCCGGCGCGGCAATCCTTGTTTTTTCGCATGATTCGCGATGGTAAGGTGCCGCTGGTAGGAAACGGGGAAAACAAGCGTTCCATGGCCTATGTAGAAAACATCAGTCAGGGGATGATATTGTGTGAAAAAAAAGAGGCGGCCAACGGCCAAGTATTCTGGATTGCCGATGCCCGGCCCTATTCAATGAACGAAATCATTGCCACGATTGAAAACCTGTTGGAAAATGAATTTTCCATCCCCGTGGCCCACAAACGGCTCAAGCTTCCTTTTTTAAGCGGAGAAATCGCCACATTGGCCGATCGCTTGATCCAGGCTTTGGGTTTGTACAACCAGAAAGTGCATGTGCTTTCGGAGATGAACAAAACCATCGTCTGCTCGATTGACAAAGCCAGGACCGTACTTGGTTTTCAGCCGCAGATTGCATTAGCGGAAGGCATGCGGCGCAGTCTGAAATGGGTGTTGGGCACCTATGGAAGAATATAAGTCTGCGAACGGATGTTTTTTTCAATAAGAAGTTTTAGGAGGATGATTAGATGAAACACCTGGTAACCGGAGGCTCGGGATTTTTGGGTAATTTGATCGCCAAACGGCTCTTGACCCGCGGCGAAGAGGTTAAAGTATTGGACATCTGGGAGGATACCTCCCGCCCGACTGAGATCGAATTCATCCATTGTGATATTCGCGATCGCGCCGGCGTGGCTGAGGCCATGCGCGGCATCGACATTGTGCACCACAACGTTGCGCTAGTACCCCTGACCAAATCGGGCAAAAAATTCTGGGAAGTCAATGTCGATGGCAGCCGCATCGCCGCGCAAGAGGCGCTGAAAGCCGGAGTGAAGGTTTTTATCCATATGAGTTCCAGTTCGCTTTTCGGAGCCCCCTTGTCCTGCCCGATCACCACGCAAACGTCCCCGCACCCCATCGAGGTCTATGGCAGGGCCAAACTGGCCGGGGAACTGGCGGTACAGGAAGTGTTCGCCAAAGTGAACTTGCCACTGATCGTTATTCGCCCCCGGACCATTCTCGGCGAAGGCCGCCTCGGCATCTTTCAGATCCTCTTCGAATGGATATCAGAGAACCGGAATGTTTACGTGGTCGGTTCGGGGGATGTGAAATTTCAATTCGTGCACGCCCATGACCTGATGGATGCCTACATGTTGGCCCTGGACCAGGGAAGACCCGGAGTTTATAATGTGGGCACGGACCGCTTCGGTACCCTGCGCCAAGGCCTGGAGAACCTGATCCAGCACGTCGGTTCAAGTTCACGGGTAAAAAGCCTGCCCGTCTGGCTGTCGGTGAACTCCCTGCGCCTGCTGGACCTGGCTGGTTTGAGCCCCCTGGCCCCCTGGCATTACCTGACCTATCACAAGGCGTTTTATTTTGACATGGAACCGCTGCTGCGCCTGGGCTGGAAAGCCAGGTATTCCAACGACGAGATGTTCCGCGAAAGCTACGACTGGTTCAAAGGCAACTATGATCGCCTGACCGCTGAAAAAGCCGGCTCGCCGCACCGGCGGCCGGTTAAGGAAAAAATATTGAAAATCCTGAAAAAGTTGTCTTAATCCCGATCACTTCCCCCTGGATTAAAACAGGGTATAGATGAAAGGGGCGATGGCGCTGCCTTCGGTCAAAAAGAGCAACAGGCCCAGTAAAAACAGAGTAATGACGATGGGGAGCAGCCAGTACTTTTTTTTATGCTTGATGAATTCCCACATTTCCTTCAATATTGACAATTTGGCCATGATGTGCCGCTCCTAATATTGTTTTTCTATGTCGTGCCCTGCTTCGGCTTCGCTGTAATAAGAGGGCAGGGAAGGGTTCGGGTAGGGATCCATGAATTTTTTTCCGAAAATTTTCATCAGCAGAGCCATCGGGGTCAGGATCAGAAAAAACACCGATATGGCGAGTAGGGCGAAAATGAAACTGCCCAGGCGGCTGCTGGCGATCATGATCACCTTGAAAGCGGGGAAGAATATTCTGGGGAAGACAAGCAGCGCGCCAATGATCGCGGCTTCAATCGCCAGGGCGAGCCAACGGGATGGCCCGGCCCCGTGCTTAGTCAGTTTAAAAGTCAGAAGAAACGCCAGTATAAGAAGCAGGGTCAAAAAAATCCTGACCTGCTTGGGTTGATATGTTACTTTTTTCATCAGTCTAAGGGGAATTCCTTCATCCAGTCTTCATCGATATCAATGAAATCCTGCTCCTGTTTCTCAATTAAAAAATTTTCCAGCACCAGATAGTCCATATTGGTCCGGGAAAAACAACGGTAGGCGTCGGCGGGGCTTTCCACGATCGGTTCGCCGCGCACGTTGAAGGAAGTGTTGATGATCACCGGGCAGCCTGTCAATTCCTGGAATGCGGATATCACATCGTAGTAATAGGGATTGGTTTTGCGATTGACCGTGTGCAGGCGGGCCGAGTAATCGACATGGGTGATGGCCGGCACGGTCGAGCGCGTGACCGCCAGTTTGGCCAGTCCCTTTTTCCCGCCCGCCTCGGCCGCGATGGGCGTGCGATATTTTTCGTTGATGTTGTAGACCAGCAGCATGTAGGGCGAAGGGTGATGAAAATCGAAATATTCGCCGGTGAACTCTTCCAGCATGGAAGGAGCGAAAGGGCGGAAGGATTCGCGAAACTTGATCTTGAGGTTCATTTTTGACTGCATGGCCGCCGAACGGGCATCACCGATGATGCTGCGGCTGCCGAGGGCCCGCGGCCCGAATTCCATTCGGCCTTGAAAGAAGCCGATTACTTTCTGGTCGGCGATCAATTGCGCCACCTTGCGGCACAGTTCGGCGCGTTCGATTTCGCGGTACTTGATCTGCTTTTCTTCGAGGAAATTCTTGATCTCGGCGGCGGAATAATGGGGCCCCAGAAAGGATCCGCCCTGCGCCGTGACATCGCCGTTTGCCTGGCGTTTATTCTTCAGATGCTTGTGCCAGAAATACAGGGCGGCACCGAGGGCGCCGCCGGCATCACCGGCGGCCGGCTGGATCCATATATTCTTGAATATCCGTTTTTTCAATATTTTGCCATTCGCCACGCAGTTCAAAGCCACGCCGCCCGCCAGGCAAAGGTTGTCGGAAGCGATATGGGCCTTGGCGTAGCGGACGATCTTTTCCATGATCTCTTCCAGCACCAGCTGAATGGATGCGGCGAGATCCATGTCCACCTGGCGCAATTCGGTTTCGGGCTTGCGGCGGCTGACAGCGAAAAGTTTGGCGAACTTCTTTCCGGTCATGGTCAACCCGGTATGGTAATTGAAATATTTCAGGTTCAGACGGAACGAGCCGTCTTCTTTGACATCGATCAACTTCTGCAATATGAGGTCTCTATAGACGGGCTCGCCGTATGGCGCCAAGCCCATTAATTTGTACTCGCCGGAATTGACCTTGAATCCGGTGAAATAGGTGAAGGCCGAATACAATAGCCCCAATGAATGGGGGAAGGTGATGCGTTTCAGGATCGAAAAATCACTGCCGGCGGCCCGGGCGATGGTCAGTGTGTCCCATTCGCCAACTCCGTCGACGGTGATGACCGCGGCATCCTGGAACGGTGAGGGATAAAATGCCGAGGCGATATGCGCTTCGTGGTGGGTGGTAAAGTATATGGGCAGGTCATCGCGTCCCAGTTTTTCCCTGATGATCTCCTTGATGAAAATTTTCTGTTTGGCCCAGACCGGAACCGCCGAAAGGAAGCTGCGGATGCCGGCCGGGGCGAACTGCATGTAGGTGGAAAAAAGTCGGTCGAGCTTGGTGAAATTTTTTTCATAGAACACGACACCGTCGAGATCCGCAGCCGTGATGCCGCAGTATTCCAGGCATCTTTTCAGGGCTTTTTCCGGGAATTCCGAGTCATGTTTTTTGCGGGAAAAACGTTCTTCCTGGGCAGCAAAGACCAGCTTGCCGTCATCGATGAGGCAGACGGCGCTGTCATGATAAAATGCGGAAATTCCTAGTATTAACATCTTTTTTTTTATGAAATAAAAATTTATTTTATCATTAAAAGCAGTCGTTGTCAACTGCTGGCGCAGTAGTACAATTGACATTTGGCCGCGATTACTCTAAAATTCCGTCATGCAAAATTATATAATGGTGCGACCATTTGCCGCGAAAATTAAATTACCTTTGCCGGGATGATGCCGAAGCGTACCCGCATTCTGAAAATATT
>DATKZA010000090.1:0-4771 GCA_035528155.1 Patescibacteria group bacterium
GGCCGATGCCAACGGCGACTACACACTGGCTGATGCCGCCCACCTGGCCCGCCTCGACGAATTCAAGCTGACCATGATCGAGCAGCCCCTCTCCTACCACGACATCTACCAGCATTCGCTCCTGCAGGCGCGGTTGAAGACGCCGCTATGCCTCGACGAATCGATCCACACGGTCGACGACGCCGCGGCCGCCATCGCCCTGAAAAGCTGCCGGGTAATCAACATCAAGCAGGGCCGCGTGGGCGGCATCCTGGAAGCGGTAA
Organism: Patescibacteria group bacterium; assembly: GCA_035528155.1. Lineage (GTDB taxonomy): Bacteria > Acidobacteriota > Aminicenantia > UBA2199 > UBA2199 > UBA2199. Next base: position 264 of record DATKZA010000090.1, read on the forward strand.
AAATTGCCCGCCTGTGCGCCGCCAGCGGCATCCCCACTTGGTCCGGCGGCATGGACGAAACCGGCATCGGCCGCGCCCTGAACATCCAGCTGCAGACCGCCCCGGGCTTCACACTCCCCGGCGACACCTCTGAGACCCGCCGCTACTTCCATGAAGACATCGTCGAGCCTGGAGTGGAACTCTCCTCTGACGGTTTCATCGAAATCCCCCCCGGTGCGGGCAGCGGCGTGGAAGTAGTGCCGGAACGGCTGGAACGATACCTGCTCGATCGCGAGCGGATCAGCTAGGTCGCAAGCCAACAGCCAGCCGCGAACTCTGGACTTTGACCTCCTGATGGTTTACCATTTTTTTGTATGGAGGGGAAAATGAACCAGGAAATTTACACGTTGTTGCCGGTATTGCTTTTGGGGGCCGGGGTGGTCTTGGCGGCAGGCGGGTCGGCCCGGAACATTCTCAGCTTCAGCCTGAAGAGCATCGACGGCATGGAGACCGCCTTGAGCCAGTTCCAGGGCAAGGTGCTGTTGCTGGTCAATACGGCCAGCAAGTGCGGCTTCACACCGCAGTACAAGATACTCGAGGAGATCTACCAACGCTACAAGGAGGAGGGACTGGTCATCCTGGGCTTTCCCGCCAACAATTTTCTGGGCCAGGAGCCGGGGACGAATCCGGAAATCAAGAATTTCTGTATGATCAACTACGGGGTGAGTTTTCCGATGTTCGCCAAGATCTCGGTGCGCGGCAAGGACATCCATCCCCTCTTCAAGTTCCTGGTCGAGAAAGAGACCAATCCCAAGTTCGCCGGCAAGATCACCTGGAACTTCACCAAGTTCCTGGTCGACCGCCGGGGCAACGTGGTGGCCCGCTTCCACCCCAAGCAGGTCCCCGATGACCCTGCCGTGATCGCTGCCATTGAAAAAGCGCTGCAAGAACACTAAACAGTTTTCAGGAATTTTTTCGACCTCGTCAATCCCGTACTGAGAAATTTACCTGCGGCGGGCATCCCGATACGGTTTTTCCCCGCAAGCTTGGGACAACCGAACGACTAAATTCCAAAAAACAGGACATTCTTCCCGCTGGCGCTTGGCAAGCAAAATGCTCTAATGGAATTGGTCAAACTGCTATCTGAGTAGTAAGGAGGACTAATGAAAAAAAGTATTGCGGTTTTATGCATCATTTCATTCCTGTCATTGAGCGGCTGCGCCACCCTGTTCAAAGGCACGTCGGAAAAAGTGAATATGGAATCCAGCCCGGTGCGGGCCGATGTCTATGTCAACGGTCAATTCATGGGTAAAACACCCATGCAGCTCAACCTGGCCGTCAAAAGATCATATGCAATTGAATTCCGCGCCGAAGGCTACCAGTCCCGCACCTACCATATCAACAACCGCGTCGGCGCCGGCTGGGTGATCCTGGACGTGCTGCTGGGCCTGGTGCCCGTGATCGTGGATGCCGCCACCGGGGCCTGGTATCACCTGGATCAGAAAAACATCGATGCCGTCCTGATCGAACAGCAGCCCTGAAACAGCGTCTGCCGTTCACGTTGGCTCAGGGTCGCGGTAGCGCTCAATTGGATGAAATCGCCAGGGCGGTTCTAGCGCTGCGGCGGCCGCGGCGTATCGGGATTGATCTTGACCAGGATATTGAGGATCTTCCATTGGCCGTCAAGCCATGACATCAGCAGGTAATTTGAAGCGAAAAGGGTCTTTGCTTCTACAAAGGCCATGCCGTCCATCATGTCGATGACGCGGACAGCAACCTGGCGCTGCGCTTCAGGTACGACTGCCAGCTGGGCCCGGGCAGGCTCTACCAGGCCTGAATAGCGGTTGCGGGCCACCAGTGTTTTTCCTGTCTGCGGCAGTTTCTGAAAAACGGCCCGGCTGGCTTCCGGGTGCAGCGCCGCAACCACCCGGGACGCGTCGCCGCTCATGTTGCCCTCAACAAAATCCAGTGCCGTCTTTTTTACCGCCTCTTGTTCTTTTTCCTGGTTGAAACCCGTAAGCGGCTGGCGGAACCGGCTCTCAGGACCGGGGACCCAAAGGACGTTAACGATCTTCCATTGTCCTTCCACTTTGACCATTTGCAGGAAATCATTGAACTGAGCCGAGGTTACTTTGGCACCGGCGACATCATCGTTCATGAACAAGGCTTCGGCCTGGATCTTGCGGGCGGCGGGCTCGGTGTAACCCATCTTGGCCCGCGTCCCTTCCACGAGTCCCGAGAATGTGGAGTAGCCGATCATCACGGCCTTGGTTTGCGGCAGGACCCGGGTCCAGACCTTGTTGAGATCGGGGTGCAGGGCCCGCTCCATGCGCTCGGCCGCGCCCGAATAGTAGCCGTCCCCATAGTCCAGGGCGGTCTGAACGATCGCCGTTTTTTCGGCTTCGGGGATGGCGATGGCCTGCGCCCGGGCCGGGGCGCTGCACAATGCGATCCCGGCCAGGAACAGGAACAAGATCGTTTTTTTCATGGTCTCTCTCCTCAGGAAATGAATTGAGCCGCAAGGGGCCGGCCAAAGCTTGCTACGAACTTTCACCCGGCTTTGTTTCGGCCTTTATTGCGACCAGGCGCGATGGAACCGGATGCAGGTGGAGAGGTTGAGTTATTTTTGAAAGCCGCCGCCGACTAACCATCCGCTGCCAGCAGTGCCGCGTCGATTTTTGCGGCCAGGGCCGCCATGGCCGCCGAGGGCTCGGCACCTTTTTCGTAAGTGGTCAGCGAAACGAGAAAAGCCCCGCGTCGGAACAGCACCTGGTAGTCATCCAGCACACAGGCCGTGCCGTAAGACGTTTGCACCGCCAGTCCCGCGGTCATCTCGTCGAATACCGCGCTGGAACCATCGGGATCGTTCATCTTGTAGATCTCGGCCCGCACTTCATGGGACCCCTTGGCGTAGTCCTGCACCGCCAGGCGGTCGAAGCCGTTCCGCTGATACAGTTCGGCACCGCCGTTGATATGCCGGTAAAGTGCCGCTCCGATGAACAGCTGCTCCGACCCGCTGCGCTGCCAGCCGGGTGGAACGCCGTCGGGAGGTATCAATTCGAAGAGCGGGTCGCCGCCCGCGGCCAGGAGCAAGGCGACCGCCCAGATCATCCGCAGTGTCGTGAGCATGGCGCCGATTCCCGTCATCCCAGAACGACCGTTCTGGATTCGATCGGGCGCGCTTTGTGCACTCCCAGTCCCAGGTTCTCGGCAACGGCCAGACCGTAATGACGCTTCCTGAAATCCGCGACCTTGTCTGCGGCCAGCCGGCCGGTCTCCAGCTGCTTGGCCAGCAGCACTTCAAAACCGACCGTGTCCATGGCCACCGGGTCGCTGGCGACATAGAGGCGCTCAAGGGGCCATATGAATTGCGGCGCCGGCCGTGGCCAGGAAGCCGCGGCGGTCCAGGCCGGGTTTGTCAGGATGAGAAAGGGCCGTCTTTTTCTTCATGGCAGATCTCCTTTTTGCGGAGTTATTTTTCGGCAAATTCATTTTGGCGAAAAATGATTTTAGATTCTCGTCAGGATGAAGTCAAACCATGAATTTTCATTTATAATCTGAAATGGTTTATACTGGCTGCATAATTTTCCGGCATTTTCATCTGAAAAAGGAGATTGCCCTGTGCCAGTCATCCCGCGCGCCAAGATCAAGCCCGGCCTCAAAGTGGCCATTGTTTTAAAGGAAGACCAGGCGAGCGGCAAGTTGACCGAAGGGATCGTGAAGGATATCCTGACCCATTCCCCTGCCCATCCTCACGGGATCAAGGTCCGCCTGCAAAGCGGGGCAGTCGGCAGGGTAAAAACGATCCTTGAATAACGGGCCGGGAAAACAGACGGGAATCAAAACCCGAGCGAATTTCTTGTCGGCAGAAAGCGATTGATAATCGTCTGATTTTTTGCTATGATTACCCTTCGGGCCGCAGGCCTATCCCCGTCCCGATCGCAAAAATACTGAATTGGAGGTAGCCAATGGCTAAATCTTTCCGCACCCTGTTCACGTTGACCATGATCGCTCTCGTTTTCCTTCCGGCTGCCCTGGGAGCCGCCGAAAAGGCCGTCGATCCCTGCTCGCTGCTGACCCCGGCCGAGATCCAGGAAATTCTCGGAGAACCGGTCAAGGCCGGCACCCCGAAGATCAATGCCAATCCGCTGGCCGGAGCCGACTGCACCTATGTCGTCAGCGACTTCGGGTCATTCGCCGTCCTGGTCAAGCCGCAGCAGGCCGGCGAAACGCCTGAACGGATAAAGGCCATGTTCGCCAAGATGAAAATGAAGCCGGTCGACCTGCCCGCTGTCGGCGACGCTTCGTTTTTCACCAGCCCCGGCTTTGAGATGGTCCAGCTTCACACTTTCAAGGGGTCCAAGTATATCCTTATTACTCTCATGGATCCCAAACGAAAAGAGGCTGTCGCGCGCCCCCTGGCCGCCAAGCTGATGGAAAAGCTGTTGCCGCGGCTTTGATCATTTAGTAAGCCCGATACACCCGAAGATTCGCCCCGGCCGCTTTTTCAGTCCTCGCCGTATCGAATA
>DATKZA010000091.1:0-52581 GCA_035528155.1 Patescibacteria group bacterium
CAGCACGCTGCGCAAGCCATTGACATCGAGCATGTCCCAGAGCAACGCTTCCCTGATGTCCCTGGAGTTTAATAGGGGGAAATTGCCCTGGGCGTTCGCTTTTTTGCTACGGAAATCGTCGATGCCATGCTGGGGCACGGTCTTGCCTGTGGCAATGCTGGTCCAGATGACGGGGCTTTTGGCAGGCGTGATGGTGCGAAGGGTTCCCCAGGCGGATTTCTCTTTTAACTCTTTGAAAAGCGGCAGGCGCCCCTTGGCGATCAGGGGATCGATCAATTCCCAGCTGGCTCCATCCACGCCCAGGATCACCACCACCGGCCTGTCTTTTTTTTCGGTTTTGCCTTTCGGCGAACAGGCGGGGAAAACGAAAGGCAGGACTAGGAACAGCAAAACTATTTTTTTAACTTGCATTTTTGATTATATTGTAGAATGGTCATGGCTGTCAACTGACCAGCCTGGCTTCCGCCTAAGAATTTGCTCAGGATCTGTTTGTTGACAGGTGAGTTTGTTCCATTTCAAATTGGAGAAATCAGATCATTTCCGCAACAATTTGAGATCAAGCGTAGAAGCCCAGGACTTGCGGCAGCTTTTTAACTCGATAGTTTTTCGCGGCGACGGCGGTGATGGGAGATCGCCCGGCGGTGCGCCTCGTCGCGGATATTCTGCAGCAGGTGCCTGGCCGGCGTCCCCGCTGCCAATAGCAAGGAAGAGCCATCCTCCAAAAAGACCCGCTCCTCGCCCTTGGCCAGCGCCGCCAGGTCGCATGCCAGTCCCAGTTTTTTCTTGATCTGCCGGGCCACGGCAAGCTGCGGCAGTCCCCCGTCCATGAGCAGCAGGTCTGGGGGTGAAGGTTCGTCGCGGAAGCGCCGGGACAGCACTTCCTCAAACGCGTCGGTATCTCCGGCCGCGGCGCTGCGGATGATGTAGTTGCGGTAAAGGCGCTTTTGCGGCCTGCCATTTTGAAACACCACCTGGGCGCCCACGCGATTTTTTTCACCCAAATGGGATATGTCAAAAGCTTCGATATGAGAGGGAAAATGACGCAAGCGCAGCATTTCTTTTATTTTTTCTCCCAGCGAACGGTAATCGCTTTTTTGTACGAACAGGGCCAGGTTTTTCAAGGCCAGGTCCAAGATCTGTCTTTTTTTCCCCTGGCGGACGGTCCGTATGGCGACCCGGCGGCCCGCCTGGGCGGAAAAAAGGCCATCCAGCCCGGCACTCTGGGCCGGCAGCCGGGAGACGATGATCTCTCCGGGCAAAGGCCGGCGGCGATAAAAATCGATCATAAATTCCCTCAGCGCCTCATCATCGGTGTCATGGAGCGTCTGCAGGTTGAAATAACCGCTCTTGCACACCCGGCCGCCGGCAACAGCAAAATGAACAAAAAATGCTTCCTGCCCCAGAACGCAGACGGCCAGTACGTCAAAATCACCGTGTGAACGGGTGGAGATATAGGAGCGCAGCGAAAAATTCTCCATCAACTCCAAGTCTTCCTTGAACTTTTGCGCCTGTTCAAAGTTCAGGCTGGCGGCCAGCCGCTGCATACGCTCGCCCAGCTTGGCCTTGATTTTCCCTTTCCGCCCTTTTAAAAAATCAAGGGCGTATTCCACCTGTTGCCGGTAAAGAGAGCGCTCGATCTTTCCAGCGCATGGCGCCGAGCAGCGCTCGATATGATAGTACAGGCAGGGCGTTCCTTTTTTAAAAAGTACGTTGGTGCAGGAGCGCAAGCGGAAAAGTCGGGTGACGGTATCAATGAGATTTTTCGCTTTCCTGGCGTTGACCAGCGGTCCCAGGGCAAAATTGCCGTCTTTGGCTTTCCGGGAAAAATAAATGCCGGGAAAATCCTCAATGAGGGAGATCTCAATTGACGGAAAACTCTTGTCATCCTTAAGCCGGATATTGAAAGGAGGCTGATAGCTGTGCACCAGATCGCTTTCCAACAGCAAGGCATCGGCTTCATCGTCGGTAACAATGAAATCCAGGATGGCCGAACGCTCCAGCAGGTTTCGCATCGTTGGCTGGTCTCTTTTCTGGAAATACTGGGCAACGCGCTTTTTTAAATTGATCGCTTTGCCGATATATAGTGCTTTGCCGGACGCGGTCCGGAAAATATATATCCCCGGACCTTCCGGAAGATCGTCTTTATTTTTCAGCACCTGGAGTGTTTTTTTTGGTTTTTGCCGCCAGGCGGTTGAGCTTGCTGATCTGGCGCTGCGCTTTTTTGGCATATTTGGACTTGGCGTGGCTGCCGATTACACGCTGGAAAAACGAAAGCGCCGAATCATAGTCTTTCATAGCCATATAAGTCCTGCCGGTAAAATAAAATAGTTTGTCATTGGTCGCGAAATCCGGGTATTCGTCCATGACCTGCTTGAAACGGGCGATGGCTCCGGAGAAGGATTTCATTCGGTAATTGTAATATCCGATCAAGTAATAATGCCGGGCCAGGTTCTGGCGGCACTCATCGATTTTCTTTTTTGCCTCTTCGGCTTCGGGAGTTCCGGGATATTGCTGGATCACCCCTTCGAAAGCCTTTATGGCCTTAAAAGTATTGCTTTGATCGCGTTCCGGCTTTCTGATTTGTTTGTAATAGCACATACCGATCTGATACTTGGCATACACCGCGTCGGGAGAGTAGGGATACATGTTGACGTATTCCTGGAATTCGACGGCCGCCATGATCAGCGAAGCGGAATCACGTTCCCGGTAATACGAATCGCCGATACCCAGCTTTGATTTGTTGGCGTAAATGGAATCGGGATACAACTGGGCGACCTCCTTGAAAAGCAGGCGGGCCTTTTCAGGGTCCTTGCTCATGTATTTCATGGCGTTCTCGTACATTTTTTTATCTGATCCTTTTTCGCTCGGGTCAATGCTGATGGCTTTCTTGGAACGGCAGCCCCCGGCAGTGACCAGCAGCATGAGCAGTAGCGGTAAAATGTTTTTTTTCATGATTGACTCCATTGCATCTGATTTAATAATTTCTTGACTGTTTCTTCTATGTTGTCGGCATTAAACAAAGATGTTCCTACCACGAACAGGTCGGCGCCCGCTTCTTTCAAGAGCCCGGCGTTGTCGATATTGATGCCGCCATCGACCTGCAGCAGGCAATGACTTTTTTCACTGATGATTTCCCTTTTCAACTGCGCCAGCCGCTCCAGGGAAGAAGCGATGAATTTCTGGCCGCCATATCCGGGAAAAACACTCATCACCAGGATATAATCGACCGCGCTTAAAAAGGGTCGCACCTGCTCAAGCGGAGTGTCGGGATTCAGCGCCAGGCCGGCACGGCAGTTGCCGTCCCGGATCATTTTGAGCAGGCCCTGTGTATCGCCGGATGTTTCGACATGGAAGGAAAGCCAGTCCACTCCGGCTTTGATAAAATGCGGGATCGCTTTGGCCGGGTTGCTGACCATCAGGTGAGCGTCAAGGCGGAAGTGAAATTTTTCCTTGAGCGCCCGCGCCAGCCCCGGTCCGCAAGAGATGGTATCGACGAAATGACCGTCCATCACATCCAGGTGAATGAAATCGATACGGCTTGTTTCAAATTCACGCAGCTTGGCTTCCAGATTGAAAAAATTTGTGGACAGGATAGAGGGGAAGAGGGGGTTCATTTGCTGACCTGAATGCCGATCAGATTCTTTGAGCTGATCTCGAACCCGGGAGAAGGAAATTGTTTGAGGACAATGCCCGGCTTCAATCCGAAATAGGTCACCTCTTCGATCTTCGATATTTTCAAACCCTGGTTCTCAAAGAAAACCAGCACCTTGACCGCTTCCTTGCCGATCAGATCGGGCATGACAAAAGAACGGCTTTCTCCGCCCCTGGAAATGAGCAGATCGATGTCCGAGCCCTCGGCCATGCGGCTGCCGGCCGGAGACGACTGGCTGATGACACAATCCGGCAGGACATCGGCGGAGCTGATGAAAGCGCTGAATCCTTTTTTTAATTTGCTTTTCTTCAGCAGCGCCTCACATTCCTTTTGGCTCAGAGAGGCCAGCATGGGCACGACCGTCTGTCCCACTTCCGATGCCACGAAGATCTTCACTATGGATTTCACTTTGACGCTGGTTTTCGGGGCCGGGAACTGGTTAACCACGGTATTTGGAGCATAGGTGCCGCCGAAATCGCCGACAATTTTTTTTAGATAGATTCCCTTTTTGGCAGCGCTGGCATACGCTTCCTGCAGAGGTTTGCCCAACAGATCGGGAGCCATGACCTCATCGCCCTTGACCAGCAGGCTGACGGTCGAAAAAACCGCCAGGAAGAAAAGCAAAAAATAGCCAAGGACAATCCCGGCAATTTTTCCAGCTAACACCACTTTCTTGTTCATCAGGGCCTAATTTATCATATCGGCAGCACAAATGCAAACCGGCCATGACGGCAAAGTCACCGTTCCACGGTCATTTGCGCAGGCGCAGCAACCTTTCCACTTTGGAATAAACGCAACCGCAATATTCCTGGTGTTTGACCCCCAGGGCCTCCGCCTGCCGACACGTGATAAGAAAACCGTTGTTTTTTTTAAAATTCTCGGGCAGAAAGGCGATGCCGTACTTTTTGGACAGGGCCATGCCCTGGCTGTTGATCTGGGCGGTCACCTTATGGGGACTGATCGAAAGGGTCGATGCCACGCAGTCAAAACCGTGTTCGCGGGCGTAACGGAACGTTTTTTCCAGCCTGAAGCGGAAGCACACAAGGCAACGGCTGCCTCGTTCAGGTTCCCGCTCCAGTCCGCGCATGGCGGCAAACCATTCCCGCATGTCATGGGCGGGCCAGATCATCGGCCAGGCGAATTGATCCGCTATTTTTTCAAGTTCCCGGCGGCGGAACTCAAATTCCCGGAACGGCTGGATATTGGGGTTGTAATAGAAACCGCTTACTGCGAAATCCGTCTGCAGCTTTTGCAGCACATGCAGCGAACAGGGCCCGCAGCAGACATGGACCAGCAGTTTTTGCTTCACAGGCCGTTAAGCCTTTGCAGGTCATGCATCAGGATGCAGGCACTGACGGCGACATTGAGCGAATCGATGCGCTCCTTCTGCTCCAGGCGGATCAAGGGGAAACGCTCGAGCAGTCGCGGCTCCAACCCCCGGCCTTCATTGCCGAAAAGCAACAGGCAGGGAAATTCCATTCGCGCTACAGGCAGGGGCGATTCATCATGATGCGAACCGGTCACGTACACATGATTGTTCTGGGACAGGGCCTTGGTGATCAACTCATCCACATTGGGAAAAACCTGGAAGGGAACATCGAGAATGGCCGTTTGGGCGCTGCGGATTACCTTGGGATGGTTGGCGCGCACGCAGCCGCCGGCCAGGGCCAAAGCAGATATGCCGAAGGCCGAAGCGCAGCGGAACACCGTTCCCAAATTGCCCGGATCCTGGATACCGACAAAACCCAACACGATTTTTTCCATGCTGAAATCGATTTCTCTTTGCGGAACATCCAGCACGGCGATCAGCGGCGGCGAACTTTTCAGGTCGGAGGCTTTTTCCAGCACCTGGCTGCTGACCTGCCAGTACTCTTTGACCGTGGCCGCGATCTCGGGCAGATATTTTTCTCCTTCCAGGCTTACAAGCAGTTGGTTCACAATGAGCTGGCGGGTCAGAATGTCACAGACCAATTTTTCCCCTTCAAAGAAGAAAAACTTTTCTTTTGCAGCCAGCAATTCCTTCAGCCGGGGATTGGCGCGTGAAGTGATTTCAATTTTCATTTTTAAAACTGACCGCTGTCCGGCTCAAATGGGATGTCCATTTCCGCTCCGGGTCCAGCAGCTTGTATATACGAGCGAAACGCTCCTGGCCTCCATGTGCGTAATCCATTCTCAAAGCCAAGCCTTTTTCGGCAATTGAAAAGCTGTCGCCGGCAAACAACAGAGCTGCGATCTCCTCATGGTCGGGCACGACTTCTCCCCAGATAAAAAATAAATCGACAAACTGCAATTCCTTGTGAAAGGAGGAGTCGGCACTGACAAAACCGGCCTTTTTGAACTGGAAGTCCGGCAACGGCCGGTTCAGCGCTTCCAGAACTTCCTTGTCTTCCAGACTGCCAGCCACAAAGACCTCGATCGCCTCGCTAAATCCTTGCGCACCGACTGGCAGCGGCGGCAGAGCGGCTATTTTTATGCGCGGATGAAACCCTTCACTGTATTTGAAAAGCAGGCCTGATTTCCGTAAAAGCCGCTCCAGATATTGCATCATCGCCAAATGCGAAAGGAAGCGCAGGTCATCTTTCTTCTCATAGCGCAGACGCAGCCGCCGGTACACGTCAGGGGGGGTGAGTGCTGGTCCCGCAGGGCTTGCCCAGAGTGAAGACGGGAATTCCCTGCGGCCGAACAAACAGCCATCACAAGCGGCGCAATCCTGCTCGGTGCAAGGCCGTGTCACCTCAGCCTCCTGGCTTCGCCTGTACTCCTCGGCCAGGTAGGGCTTATGGAAATTCAATTGGATGAAATCCCAGGGGAATTCTGTATCCAACGGAAACTCGGACAGAAAGTCAGCACATGCCTCCAGGCCGATCAATTCCTCCCAGACCGGCAAATGGAAATGGATATCCCAGGCACTGAAGGTCTCCCCGCGCCGGAAAGCTTGCAGCAAAATCTCGCCGACACGGGCGTCGCCGCGCGCCAAAATGGTCTCGATCAAGCCCCGGGAGGCAGAATGAAAATCAAGATCAAGGTTTTTATAGCGCTTCAGCCGTTTTTTTATCAAGGCCATTTTTTCTTCCAGCTCGGCGACAGGAGCCCTGGCCGCCCATTGCAGCGGGGTATGCGGCTTGGGAACGAAGGATGAGAACGAAGCATGGATGTTGATTCGCACCTGGCGGGTCCGGGCCATGGCCAGTATCTTTTCCAACAGCATGACGATGGCTTCAATGTCTTCCATGGTCTCGCCGGGCAAACCGAGCATGAAATACATTTTTATTTTCTGCCAGCGGTGCCGCCAGGCAATCTCCAGGGCCTGAAAAATGTCGGCGTCGGTGACATTTTTGTTGATGGCCCGGCGCAGACGCTCACTGCCCGCTTCAGGGACGATGGTGATTCCGGTTTTGCGGAACATGGCCAAAGTGGAAAGCATTTCATCGCTTAGGGTCGAAGGGCGCAGCGAGGGGATGGAAAAGGAAATATCCGGCTGAACGATCGTAGGGATCCGCTGCAGCAGTTCGGCCAGTCCGGGGTAATCGCCGGAACTCAGCGACGCCAGAGAAAAAGACTCATAACCGGTCGCGGCTAGAGATTCCTTAATGAAATCAAGAGTGGGTCCGGGTTCCCGGTAACGAAAGGGAGCGTAATATGATTTGGCTTGGCAGAAACGGCAATTTTGCGGACAGCCGCGGGCGATCTCCACATTCAGACGGTTGAAGACCACATCGCAAATCGGTACGATCTCCGCCGGCTCGGCCTTGATGCGGTTCAGGTCCGGGCACACCTGTTTCTTAATCATTTTGCCGCCGAGGTCGGGAACCATAAAGGGGCCGGCTTTTTTCAAAGCATACAGGCTGGGGACGTAGACCCCCTCCACACGGTCAAAAGCCTTCAACACTGCGGCCCGGATCTTTTTTTGACGCCGCGCCGCTTTCAATACGGCGATCAAATCCGGGAAAATGGCTTCGCCGTCACCAAACGCGAAAAGATCAATGAAGGCCCGCAGGGGCTCAGGATTGGCCACGGCAATGCCTCCGGCAGCCACCCACGGATCCCCTTCCTGCCGTTGGGCGGAAAGCAAGGGCAAGCCGCTCATTTCCAGGACTTGCAGCACATTGGTGAAATTCAGTTCACTCAGCAGGGAAAAGCCGATCAGATCGAAACTTGCAAGCGGTATCTTGTTTTCCAAAGAAAACAGCGGCATCTTGTTTTCATTGAAAATCGCGATATTCTCCGGTTCTGGAACAAAAGCCCTCTCGGCATGGACACCGTCCATGCCGTTGAGCAAATGATAGAGAATCTTCATCCCGGAATGGCTCATGCCGATGGCATAGGTGTCGGGAAAAACCAGGCAGATGTTGATATCGCTGCGCTTGAATTCCCGGCGGCTGGCGTTGATCTCCCGGCCTACGAATGCCTGGGGATTTTTTAAGCGGCCCAACAGTTCATGGCTGTTCATGTCAGGTAAGTGTCAATCTTGATACGGAAGACAATCGCTTCGCCGATGAAGAGGGAGAGCAGCGACGAACCGCCATAGGAAACAAAGGGCAGCGATATTCCCAGAACCGGGAAAAAACCGATAGCCATGGTCACATTGATTATGAATTGGAAAAGGATCAGGCCGTTGAAAAGGTAGATGAAATAAAATTCCTCGTCGTTTTTAAAATTGAATTTGAATTGGCGGTAAAAGAAGACGAAGAACACGAAAAAAAGCAGGCTGGTATTGATAAAACCGAATTCTTCACCGATGAGCGAAATGATGAAGTCGGTATGCCGCGCCGGCAAAAACTGGTATTGCGACTGCGAGCCTTTCAGGTAACCCTTGCCGGTCAGCCCGCCTGAACCGATGGCGATCTTGGACTGGATGATTTGATAGCCGGTGGAGGTTTTGTATTCAGAGGGATTCAGGAAGGAAATGATGCGATCCCTCTGGTAGGGTCTCAAAACGGAATACCAGCCAATAATACCGCTGAAAATGACCAGCAACAGCGAGATCACCAGCACGGCAGGCTTTGCTTTTTTCAACAAGATCACCAAAGGGACGAAGGAACAGAGAATGAACGAAACGCCCATGTCGGGCTGGAGGATGATCAAGACAACGGGGGCAACGATGACCACCATCAATTTGCCAAATGCTTTCCAATCGATCACCTCGAACTGGGTCAGAATCTTGGCCAGGTACAGTGCCAGCGGGACCTTGATGAATTCGGAAAATTGGAAACCGATCCCCCAGAGCCGGAACCAGCTTTTGGTCCTGGCCACCGTGCCGCCCAAAACAATTTGCAAAACCAGAATGACAATCAATGCCAGGTACACCGCAAACGCATTACGGAAAATGAAATCGATTTTAAGCGCAAAGACGACAAAAAAAACCAGCAAGGAAACGACCAGCCAAACCGCCTGTTTCAGATAATGGGTTTCATGAGAAGAATGACCGGCGCTGTAAATCAGGAATAGGCTGATCAGGGAAAGCAGCAGCAGCAAAGCAAAAGTGAACTTGTCGAAATATTTAAAGTAGTCCTTCATTTTCAAAATACTTTTTGTAGATCTGGGCTGCCAGCGGCGCGGCGATCGCACCGGCGTCGCCGCCGTTTTCAACCAGGACCACCATGGCCAGACGCGGATTCACCCGGGGAGCGAACGACACAAACCAGGAGTGCGGCATGAATTTTTTTTCCTGGGTCAATTTTTTGTAGCGGGGGTTTTCCTTGGCGATGATCTGGGAGGTGCCAGTTTTGCCGCAGATGTCCAGACCATCGATCTTTGCCGCCCGTCCGGTTCCTTCATTGTTGACCACCCGGAACAGGCCCTCAATGAGCAGCTCGAAATTTTTTTCGTCTATGGGAACCCTGGAAAACCCGGGCGCGAATTCCCTGACGACTTTTCCCTGTTTTTCAATTCTTTGCAGCAGATGCAGTTTTGGCATCCGCCCGCGCAAAGCCACGGTAGCGATCAGTTTTAGCATTTGCGCAGGCGTAACGTTTAAGCTGCCGTGACCGATCGAAACTGAAATGGTTTCACCTGGGAACCACCTCTGGTTAAAAGCACTCATTTTCCAGGCGTTGTCGGGCACGAGTCCGGCTTTTTCATTGGGCAGATCGATGCCGCTTTCTTTTCCCAGGCCCATGAGGCGGGCATATCTGGCAATGGTGTCAATGTCCATTTTCATGCCAAGATTGTAGAAGTAAATATTGCAGGAATTCTGCAGGGCTTCAAAGAGGTTTACCGCTCCGTGCCCGCCCTGATTCCAGCAGTGAAAAACGCGATCATAAAAAACCTGGCTGCCCGAGCAAAAAATCGTTGAATTGGGAGAGATGATTTTTTCCTGCAGCCCGGCCAAGGCCATGATGATTTTAAAGGCGGAACCCGGCGAATAAATTCCCTGTAAAAACTTGTTTTGCAGAGGCTTTTGCGGATCATTGCTGATCGCCTGCCATTCCTCCCTCCCCATTTCCTGGGAAAATATTTCAGGATTGAAATCGGGTTTGCTGACCAAAGCCAGGACGCCACCGGTTTTCAGGTCCAGGACTCCGACCGCACCGCTTTCGTTGACGAGAAGGTTTTCAATGAATTCCTGCAGACGCAGATCCAGGGTGAGGACAACGGTCTCTCCGATTTCGGGCTTGACTTCAGAGCTGATGCGCTGGATCCTCTCCACATTATTCTTGATTACGGTCTGAATACCCTTCATTCCCCGTAAAAAAACCTCGCATTGGTTCTCGATGCCGCTGCGGCCGACCAGATCCCCAAAACCATAGAGGCCGGGCTTGTCGGCATTCAATTCCGCTTCGGTGATTTCCGAGATATGCCCCAACACGTGGGCGGCGCGGCTGGACAGCGGATAGGTCCGGCGGGGTTCCATGCCAATCTCAAATTCAGGAAATTCGTCCTGCCGGCTCTGGATAAAAATAACCGTTCCCCGGGGCAGATTGCTTTTGATAGGGATACGGTAAAAACCGGAGTGTTTTTTGTATTTGTCGATGATCAGGCGGACGGCGGCAACGCTCTTGCCGGAAAAATAACTGGCTTTATCAATGGTTTTTTCCAAATTTTCCACGTTTTCCAGGACCAGGTACAGGGTAAAATTGATTTTGTTTTCGGCGAGCACCTTTCCGAACCGATCCACGATCATGCCCCGCGGCGCCGGCAATTCAATAACACGGGTTATATTTTTGATGGCCAGCTGGGTGTACTTTTCATTGTGAATGATCTGGATGCTCCAAAAGGCAACAAAAATGAAAAAAAATATGACAACCAGAAAAACAATCGAGACGACGGCCGCTCTTTTCACAAAGTTGGAGCTGATTTTCCGTTTGCTAAGATACATCCAGAAGGGATTTTACTTTCTTTAATCCCAAAATGACCGTGCCGACGATAGCGGTGGTCAGCGGCTGATAGAAGAGGAGACTGGTCGTGATTTTGAGATTGAAGATCAGGACATGAAAAACAAAGGCCACCAAATTGGACAAGAACAGGGAGACAAAGATCAGCAAAAAGATAAACACGTTCTTTTTTAAATCCAGGAACCTGGCCATGGTATTCAAAAAATAGGCGGCCAGGGTACGCGAAAATGAAAAAGCGCCCATGACACCGCCGGAAAGATAATCGGAACAAAGACCGATGAACGCCGCACTGAGTACGCTGGTTATGAAGCCCGATTTAATGGCAATATAAAAGATGATCAGATACAGAAGATCAATATTCAAGCGCCATGAATGGTAATTGCGGCTAAGGGCGATCTGGCCGATTACCAAGACCAGCAAAAGAATATTCCGAAAACGGTTATTCATGCAGCAGCACCACCAGTTTTTTCAGAGGTTTGTCTACAAAAAAAGGCCTTACCTGAATTCTTTGGGTCAAATAATCCTTGCTGATTTCGATCACCTTGCCAATTGGCAGGTAATTGGGATAAATCAAGTCGGTTCCGGAAGTGATCACGGTATCACCAAGGCGCACCGGTTTATTGGCCAAGAGATATTGGAAACTGCATTCGGCACGGTTGTCGCCCTTGAGCAGACCTTCCAGCATGTTGCTCTCAATATACGCTCCGGTGCCGCCGATGGAACTGGTGATCAGGCGAACCTGGGCTGAAAAAGCGGTCAGCGGCTTGATTATTTTCCCGACCAATTCGGCATCGGTGTTCAGCACCACATCGTTTTCCGCCAGACCAGCTCGTATTCCCTGATCGATCATGATCTGGGCGAAGGGGAAATTCACGTCAACCGAAACCACGGTGGCCAGAACAAATTTATTGAAATTTTTCTTGACCCGGGCCAAAACGTTCAGATCGCGGAGTTCACTCTTCAGCGCGTAAACTTGAATCCGCAGGTCCAAATATTGCTTTTTCAGCAACTGGTATTTTTTAAATATATTCCGCAAAAAAAAGTAACGGTCCAGTTCAGCGCTGACAAAATCAGATGATTTTTGAAACGTGATCTGCAGAGGCATGACCATGTTGGCAATCGCCGCTTGCAGCAACGATTGGCGATTTTTCAAAATAATCTGAGAAGAGATCAGGATCAAATTGACAAAAAGTATTAAAACCAGAACAGCCGATTTTTTTTCATTGCTGAGTTCGCCCTTGCCGGAATTATAGCGCATTGCCGATTTTTTCCAGAAGCGGCAAATTCTCCAGAATTTTCCCGGCTCCCAAAACCACTGATGACAGCGGGTCATCGGCAATAAAGATCGGCAGTGATGTTTCTTCCCGCAGCCGCTTGTCAAGATTCTTGAGCAACGCTCCACCGCCGCAAAGGATGATGCCGCGATCGACAATATCGGCCGCCAGTTCCGGCGGGGTCTTCTCCAAAGTATTTTTCACAACTTCAATCAGCGTCTGTACGACCCCTTCCAGCGCTTCACGAATCTCGCTGTCATTGACATTGAGCGTTTTGGGGATTCCGTAGGTCAGATCCCGGCCCTTGATTTCCATTTCCAAAGGTTCATCCAAGGGAAAAGCAGAACCGATCTTGATTTTGATCTGTTCGGCCGTTCTCTCGCCAAGCAGCAGGTTGTATTTCTTTTTTATGTATTGAATGATGGCTTCGTCCATTTCATTGCTGGCAATGCGGATCGATTTGGAGATCACGATGCCGGATAGGGAGATGACCGCCACATCCGTCGTACCGCCGCCGATATCCACGATCATGTTTCCCCCGGGTTCGGTGATCGGTAGATCGGCGCCGATGGCCGCGGCCATGG
Organism: Patescibacteria group bacterium; assembly: GCA_035528155.1. Lineage (GTDB taxonomy): Bacteria > Acidobacteriota > Aminicenantia > UBA2199 > UBA2199 > UBA2199. The sequence goes on from DATKZA010000091.1 coordinate 12,845, forward strand.
CCTGTTCAATCAGAAAAACTTCATTGGCGCGGGCACGCAGGGCAGCATCGCGCACGGCCCGCCGCTCCACCTGGGTGATTTCGGAAGGAATGCCGATCACGATGCGCGGCTTCAGGAACTGATTTCCGGTTCGCGTCTTCTTAATGAAATATTGCAGCATTTTTTCGGTGGTTTCAAAATCGGCAATTACCCCGTCCTTCATGGGCCTGATGGCGCGGATGTTGGCCGGAGTCTTGCCCAGCATATCTTTGGCTTCCATTCCGACCGCTTGGATCTTGCCATTTCGATCATCCACTACCACAATGGACGGTTCCCGCAGGACGATCCCCCGGCCCCGGATATACACAAGAGTGTTTGCCGTACCCAGATCGATAGCTAGATCGGAAGAAAAATAATTGTACATGTTCGCCAATAACCCCATGGTCATGCTCCTTAAAAAAATTCCGGTCGTACTTTTTTATTATTCATCAAAAATGGTCACTTGCTTTCTAAAAACCAACTCCAAGCCTGAAGGCGCCACCGCCCTGAAAACAATGCTCTTGATCCCGATGCTTTTATAGGAAATGGTGTGAATGAATTTTCCTTCACCGTCCAGTTGGACGACAACTTCATCAACGGACAATTGGGCATTGGGATCGGTTCTGCCCTTGATCAGCACCATATTGCCGCTGACCGATAAAGAGTCGACCTCAATTTTCGGCGGTTGGGGCAGCAGTCCTTTTTTCAAAAGGGAACTGCTGATCTTGATCACGCCCATTTTGGCCGGCGCGGATTCGATTTGATTCACCATGTCGAAAGCTGCCACTTCCCAGTACAACTCGCTGTATTCAATAAAAGACATGATGTCCAACACGATGGAATTGCCCGCCACCACTTTACTCAGCAAAAGATTGTCCCGCATTGCCGAAGGATAGAGTTTTAGCAAATAATTTCTCGCTCCTTGGACATTTTTCCATTTGAATTGGATGATGGTATCATTGGCAAGGGTTAAGGCAATGGTTTCCGCTTCTGGTGAAACAAAAGGTGGGGCGGGAAAAAGAGTGGCCGGCGGCATTTTGCTGCCGTTTTTTGTGTTGAGGTACTGCAATCCCTTTAATTGAAAAAACTTGCCGTTGTAATCAAAATCGAGTTGCCCGGAAAAGTTCCAGATCTCGATCGAGTTGAAGCCCAGGCGAATGCGGCCGGATGCGGATAGTCGGAAAATATTGCCTGCCTTGAATAGGGAAATTTCAACTTTTTGAACAGCAAGTTTTTTGTCCCAGTAAAATTCCCCTTTTTCCAGGATCAGTTCCCGGGTCTGCGGGGTGTAATGAATGGCGCTACCAGGCAGGGCCGTAAAAAGGAAGCCGTCAAAAAAGAATTCCCAAGCGGTTTGGGCGTCGGATCTAAGCTGGGTTTCAGAAACGAAATTCAAGGTCTTGATATTCACCGGGTGCGTTTCATCATTATCCAGCCAAACATTGCCTTTTTCGGATATGCCTGTGATTTGAAAACCGGTGGTGACAGGGATGATCCGTTTGCTTGAAAAAGAGAGTGAAAAATCGGGGTGGTTCAGCCACAAAAACCCGATAATGGCGATTAAAAAAGAACTCGCTAAAAAAATCACCCTGAGTTTAGTCATGTTTGTATGGTAACAAAATTAACATTAAAAATCAATTTGATAGATTTTTAAAAAAAACTCACTTGCCTATGCCGTCGATGAAGCCGATTTTCTTGAGAAATTTGATGATCAGCACCGCAATCACGAAAAGAGAATAAAACAATACCCGGTATTCCCTGTTCTTCATGTAATAAGAGATATTAAAATTGAATTTTCTTATTTTTTTGATTTTCGGAAAAAAAAGATTGGCCTGCTTTGCCCATTTATCGTACTGTGAGCCGAAACGTTTCCGCAAACGTTTTCTTTCCACGACGATCAGGAAAGTAAAAAAAGTGAAATAATAAACAAGAAAGATCAGCGCCGCGGGCACGTTGTTGCTGGCTATGGCGATTCCGGATCCGATGAACAGGTTGCCAAAATAGAGCGGATTTCTGGTCAGGGAATACGGGCCATCGGTGGCCAATTCCTTGTCTTTATTGATGTAGCCGGAAGACCAGCCCCGGAAGAACATGCCGATCATCATGAAGAAAAATCCGATGAAAATCGACCTGGCATTGGGCGTGGCCAGCCACAGGACGGCGATCAGACATAAAATACCGATAAAAGAACGGTATTTAATCAGAGTTTCGGTTGTGTTGTGCATCAATCTTTCTTGCCGCCTCGATGATATCTTCGGTCACAATGTCTCGTAGACAGCTTATTGTATCACATTGGCGCCGGTAACAAAAACTGCAGGTGAGTTCCCGGAATACCACCCGGCTGCCCGGAAACAGAGGGCCGTTGCGCTGCGGTGAACTCGGTCCGAATATTCCGACTGCGGGAGTGCTGGTCAAATCGGCCAGATGCAAGGCTAAAGTGTCTCCCGAAATGACCAGCTGCGCATGGTCGATGAAATAGATCAGATCGTTGAAATTCATGAATGCCGCGAGCAGTACACCACTTCGCCGGGATACCGCCGCGGCTATTTCCCTTTCCTTTTCATTGCCCCAGAGCATCACCAGCCGGTAATCGTTTTTCAAGCCGGCGGCGATCTGCAGCCATTGTTTTTCAGAGAGAATTTTACTGGGCCAGCCACCGCCGACATTGAGAATGATCCAGTCCTTGTCGTTTAGATTGTTTTTTGCGAGGAATTCACTCAATTGTCGGGAAGGCAGCCACTCTTGCACAGGATATTCAACGGTAGCGGAGCGGATGCCCAGCAGAGAGAGCAGATGCATGTTTTTAAAAATCACATGGCGATCCTCGGGGAAATAAGCGGCCCGGCGGGAATAAAAAAGAACCGCCATCGCTTCGCGGGTGTTGCGGGATGCAAATCCCAATCGGCTGCCGCCCAACAAAAAGGAAAGCAGCGCCGACTTGATCAATCCCTGAAAATCCAGAACCAGATCGAATTGGCGGCGCCAGCGGCGCACAAAGCTGATCAGGTATTTTATTCTGGCGACCCAGCCTTTCCGGGCTTTCAGATCAAAGACAAGAATCCGGTCTATGCCCGGAAAGTTCTCCAGTAAGGCGGCACCGGCCGCTTCCGCGATCCAGCTGATGATGGCGTCGGGATAATGCCGGCGCAGCAATTGGAATGCGGGGAGCGTATGCACGATGTCTCCCAGCGAGGACAAGCGGATAATGGCGATGGTTTTCAATTTAGCCGTACAATGCCTTGATCTTTTCAATGACCAGCGAAGTGGAGTGGATCTTGTCTCCACCAACAATGGCCATCGCCCCGCCATAACCACGGACAATGGCTCTTTCCGGGATGGAATCGATCGTATAGTCGGAACCCTTGCAATGAAAATGCGGGGTAATGGCCAGCAATACACTTTCGACCGTCTTTTCAGCAAAAAGGGTCACATAATCAACGCAAGCCAGGGCGGAAATGATCAGAATCCGTCCGCGTTCGTCGATCAGGGCGCGTCCGGCGCCTTTTAATCCTTTCAGCGATGAATCGGAATTCAGGGCAACCACCAGGATATCGCCCTTTGCTTTGGATTGCTGAAGGTAACGGATATGGCCGATATGGATGAGATCAAAGCCGCCATTGGCCAGGACAATGGTTTTTCCCATTTCCTTTTCCCGGACGATTTTTGCAGCCAACTGCGGCAAGCGAAAAAATTTTTTACGGCAAGGCATCCTGAAGTTCCCGGAGGCGCAGCGGGTAAGCCCCTTCATGCATGACCACAATACCCCCGGCGATATTGGCCAGGCGCGCCGAAGCGTGCAAATTCGCGCCAGCGGCCAGCCCCAATCCCAAAACAGCCAGAACCGTGTCTCCGGCACCGGTAACATCCACGATCTGCGAAGTTCCATATATATCCATTACCCTCGGTTTTTCGCCACGGTTGAAAATCAGCATCCCTTTGTGTCCCCTTTTCAAGACAACCCCGGTGGCGTCCAGTTTGTCCAATAATTCAGTTCCGGCCTTTAAAAAATCACCATCGCTGAGGAATTTTTTTTCGGGAAATATTTTTTTAATTTCCGGCTCGTTGGGAGTGGCCAGGGTCACACCCGGGAAATCCAGCAAATTGTGCCGCGAATCCAAAGCAACGACTTTATCGGGCAACATTTCCCTGATGTTTTTAAAAACCTTTGCAGTGACCGTTTTGGCAAGATAGTCAGACATGATCAGCAAATCGCTATCCGCCAGCACGGAAAAAAGCACCTTGGCGAGTTTTTGCAGCGCCCGCTCGCTGATGGCGTCCGGGGGCAGGGTGTCTATGCGAAGTATCTGCTGCTTTTTGGTGTTATCGCCTCCGGAAAGGATCCGGCTTTTTAGTGGGGTCTGAAAGCAATCGGTCACCAGCAGATGGTCCGTGCTGATCCCTTTTTCGCTGAGCAGCTTCAGCAATATTTCTCCCGATGCGTCCTTGCCCACGAAGCCCACCGGCAATGGCGCAGCCCCCAGGGTCAGCAGATTCATCACCACATTGCCGGCGCCGCCAAGCAGGTATTCGCTTTTCTCGAATTCGGTCACCAGCACCGGTGCTTCTCGTGACACCCTCCCGGCTGAAGTGAACACATACTGGTCAAGAATCAGATCGCCCCAAACAACGATCTTCTTGTTTTTAAACCGGGAAACAATGGATTTTAGCGTGGGCTGCATTAAAAAATATTAGCAAATCAGATCGATTGAGTCAAGTTAAATGCCGGGACGCGGAATTGAACCACGGACGCGCAGATTTTCAGTCTACCGCTCTACCAACTGAGCTATCCCGGCATTGGATGGGAATAATAACTTAAAAAATGCAAATAGTCAAGCGCCGGCCGCTCGCCTTTGCCTTTATGAAACCACGCGCAATACCGCCCCCTGGCAGTCGGCTCTGATTCAAAAGCGATTGACTTTTCAAATTCAATATGGTAAAAAAATCAGCGAGATGGGTAAAATATTGGGAATTGACCTAGGTACGACCAAGTCCGCCATCGCTTACCTGGAAGGAACCACCCCGGAGATCATCCTGAGCCCGGAAGGACACCGGCTGCTGCCGTCGATCGTCGCCTTTACCTCCACCGGCGAAAGGCTTGTCGGCCAGCCGGCCAAAAGCCAAATGATCACCAATCCGCTCAACACCATCTCGTCGGTCAAGACCCTGATGGGAAAAAAATATTCTGAAGTCGAGCCCTACCTGCAGGAGTTTCCTTTCCACATCATCAAGCACGGCGACGACCTGCTGAGGATCGAAATCAACAACCAGGTCTATTCTCCGGAAGAAATCTCGGCCATGATCCTTCTCAAACTCAAGGACGCGGCCGACCGCTATCTGAGTGATCCCATCGACAGCGTGATCATCACCGTCCCGGCCTATTTCAACGATTCCCAACGCCAGGCCACCAAGGATGCCGGGAGCATCGCCGGGCTCAACGTCAAACGCATCATTAATGAACCCACGGCGGCTTCGCTGGCTTATTCCCTCGACCTAAAGAAAAAAGCCAAAATCATTGTCTATGATTTCGGCGGCGGTACAATCGACATTTCGGTCCTGGATGTCCAAAACGGCATCATCAAAGTGCTGGCCACGGCCGGCAATACCCATTTGGGCGGTAACAATTTCGATATCGCTTTGACTCAAAAACTAACCTGTGAATTCTCCAACGAAAACCATATCGATCTTTCCAAGGACAAAGCGGCCCTGCAGCGCATCCGCGAAGCCTCAGAAAATGCCAAGATCGAATTGTCAGCGGTAGACGAATGCGAGATCAACCTGCCCTTCATCGCCGAATCCGAAGACGGTCCCGTCCATTTGATCAAATACCTGCGCAAAACCGAATTCGAAAACCTGATAAAAAATGATGTGGAACAAACCCTGGAGATCTGCTCCCGGGCTTTGCACAACGCCAATTTGAAGATCGACGACATCGATGAATTCCTCCTGGTCGGAGGATCGACGCGCATCCCCTATGTCCAGCAAAAAGTAAAGGAATTTTTCAGGCGCGAACCCAACCGCAAGGTCAACCCCGATGAGATCGTGGCCATGGGCGCCGCAATGCAGGGGTCCATCATCAAGGGGGACAGCAAAGACATATTGCTGCTCGACGTCACGCCGCTGGGCATGGGTGTCAAGACCTTCGGCGGGGCTTTTACCCGCGTTATCAACGCCAACACGACCATCCCGGTCAGCCGCAGCTTGATCTTTTCGACCGTGGAAGACAACCAGACCGAGGTGGACATCCAGATCTATCAGGGTGAAAGGGAGATCGCCGAGGAGAACAAGCTGCTGGGGAAATTCACCCTGCTCGACGTCAAGCGCGCAGCGCGCGGCGTTCCCCGCATTGAAGTGACGTTCAGCATCAATATCAACGGCATCATGAATGTCGCAGCCATGGATCTCTCAAGCAAAAACAAAAAAGAGATATTGATCACCAAGTCGGGTCTGCTGAGCAAGGAAGAGGTCGAAACGCTGAGGGAAGAAGCAAGGAAATTGTCCCAACTGGATCTGAAAAAAAGAGAAGCGATTTTTAAAAAAAACAAGGTCATCAACCAGATTTATTCTCTCAACCAGCTGAGCCGCGGCAGCGGCCTGCCAGGGGAGATAAAGGGAGAAATCGCCGACCTGATCCGTGAAGCCGAAAAGGAAATTGAAAAAGAAAATATCCCCACCCTGGAAAATATTGAAAAACGAATGTTCGCTCTTTGGCAAAAAGCGAGCTCCTTAAGCGACGGCAGCGAACCAACACCGGGGAGGATCGACCCGGCCATGGATGTTGACCTAAAAACAAAAACCACTGCCGGCAAGGAAAAAAAAGAAGATACCAAGCCGCTGAAAATCAGTTTCAAATAACCAGCGATTCTTTTTCAGGGGCAACCTGTTTTTGGACTGGTTTTTTTATGTTATAATTCAATCCATCTTTTTTCAGGAAGCAGGAGAGCGCCATGCCGAAATTTTATCTGACTACTCCGATCTATTATGTGAACGACGTGCCTCATATCGGCCATGCCTATACAACCGTCCTTGCCGACGTCATCACGCGTTACAAGCGGCTGCGGGGTTTTCAGGTCATGTTTTTAACCGGAACCGATGAACACGGACAGAAAATCGAAAGGAGCGCCATCAAGCAGGGCCTGGGACCAAAACAACTCGCCGATTCCATGGTGGAGCACTTTAAGCAACTGTGGCAGATATTAAACATCGATTATGACCATTTCATCCGCACCACCGACGAAGAACATATCAAGGGAGTGCAGAAGATTTTTGCCAAGGTCAAGGAAAAAGGCGACATCTACCTGGGGGAATATGCCGGCCATTACTGCATCTCCTGCGAAAACTTCATCCCTGACAGCGCCGAGGAAACGGGCGACGGCAAAAGAACCTGCCCTGAGTGCGGGCGGCCGACCGACAATAAGGTCAAGGAGAAATGCTATTTTTTCCGCCTCTCGGCTTACGGCGACAAGCTGTTGAAATTCTACGAGGAAAACCCCGATTTTGTCATTCCGCGTTCACGCATGAACGAAGTGGTTTCGTTCGTTAAAATGGGGCTGCGCGACCTGAGTGTCACGCGTTCCACCGTCAAATGGGGCGTGCCGGTCCCGGACGATCCGCAGCAGACCATCTATGTCTGGTTCGACGCCCTCTCCAATTACATCACCGCCATCGACTACCTGAACGAAGGCGAGCGTTTCACCTCTCTCTGGCCGGCCGACCTGCACATCATGGCCAAGGATATTCTCAAGTACCACGCCATATACTGGCCGGCTTTCTTGCTGGCCGCCGGACTGCCCCTGCCCAAAAAGGAATTGATCCACGGCTGGTGGCTGAAGGACGAGAAGAAAATGTCCAAGTCCAGCGGCAACGTCCTGGATCCCCACATCCTGCTCAAACATTTCAGCGCCGACGCCATCCGCTATTTCCTGATGCGCGAGGCTTCCATCGGTGCCGACGGCAATTTTTCCCATGAGGGGTTCATCAGCCGCATCAACACCGATCTGACCAATGACTGGGCCAACCTGGTTTCCAGGACCACCGGCATGATCGAAAAATACTTCAATAAAAGCTTCCAGGACAAGGGGCTGTACACGGAAAAAGAAGAAGGCATCCAAAACGGCTATCTCGAGCTGGAAAAGAAAGTGCTGAACAATTTCGATCAATACCAATTCAACCGCGGCCTGGAAGATATATTTGAATTTATCAACCGCTTGAACCGCTATATCGTCGACGCCCAGCCCTGGAACCTGGCCAAGGACCAGGCAAACCTGCCGCGCCTGGCCGGTGTCTTAAAAACGCTGGCCCGGGCCATCCTGAGCGTCAACACCCTGTTGTCTCCCGTGCTTCCGGACACCGCCGCCAAAGTACGCGCCATATTCAACGCCTCGGACGTTGCGCTCGGCTGGAAAAAACTGCCGGAAGCCTTCGCCATTCACCCCGGCGAACAGCTTTTCCCGCGCGTGGAAAGCAAGGTCTTTTTCGGTGAAACGGAAATACCGCAGCCAACAGCTGACACGGAAGCCTGCGACCAGGGCCTGATCGAAATCCAGGATTTCAAGAAGGTGCAGATGGTCGTGGCCCGGGTGCTGGAAGCGGAAAAAGTGGAAAAAGCAGACAAACTGTTAAAACTGAAAATCGATACCGGTGACGGCACCCGCACCCTGGTGGCCGGGATCGCTCTTTACTACAAGCCGGAAGATTTGATCGGCAGAAAAATCATCATCGTCAAGAACCTGAAGCCTGCCAAGCTGCGCGGCATCCTTTCCCAGGGCATGATCCTGGCCGCCTCCGACGCCGACAACCGCCCCTATATCCCCATCCTTCCCGACGATACCCCCATCGGCGCCATCCTGAAATAGAAGGGAGATGAAAATCGATTTTGGCTTTTCCTTTTTCCCGGAGTCCTGACGGTGAAAAGGAAATGGATGGCGATTTCGCTTGTCATCTCCTCCATCCTCTTCACCTTGCTGTTCCTTGAAGTCCTCATTCGCGTTGTTGATCCTTTCCGATTCCGCCCGAAAAGGGATGCCGCCATTTTCGCATCGCAGACCTACATGCTATCCAAGAACAAGAATATTTTGTATGAACTGGCACCCAATTCCCTGGCATTATTCAAGGGCATCGAGTTCCGGGTCAATTCCGCCGGTTTCCGTGACAAGCCCTATCGGATCCACAAAGGAGATAAAAAAAGAATCATATTCGTCGGTGACTCACTGACTTACGGCTGGCTGATTCCATTGGAGGACACATATCACAAGCAACTGGAAAAGGTTTTACAAGGCAGGGGATATGAAGTCGAAACCATGGGCATGGGAGTGGTCGGCTACAATCTCATTCAGGAATATTTCCTGATCAAAGAAAGGGTGACGAGATTCAACCCCGATCTCCTGGTTTTACAGATGGGACCGAATGATTTCGAAAGAACCGTGAAGATCAAAAAAACCGCGATTCGGGACAGACTGCTGCTTACCCCCTATCATGATTTCAAGATTCCCTACATGTTTCCCAAAAACGGTTTCACCCGATTTCTGATGAGCCAATCCCATCTCTTCAAATTCATCAATTTAAAGCTCTACTGGCTCAGGAAAAAACGAGAAGAAAAGTTCGCGCCAAAGGATATTTTTCTTATGGGAGAGGAAGCGGCGTTTCGCTATCTGGACAGGATTATCGATTTTTCGAGAAACGTAAAAATTCCGCTGGCCGTGGTCATCTTTCCGTTTCGGAACAGCGGTGATCATTATGTCCATGCCGCTTTACATGAAAAAATCACCCGGCGGTTGCGGCGAATGAAAATTCCCTTTCTCGATCTCAACAAACCCTTGAATTCGGTTTTGGCCAGGAACATTTGGGTGGACGGTCTCCATCCCAACCGGGACGGCATGGAGATCATCGCTCGGGAGCTCGCCGATTTCATTCCACCCATTCTAAAGCAAAAATAAAAAATTCCTCTTTTCCATTGAAATCAACCTGAATCTACAACCATGCTCCTCAAGCTGAAGTTTTGAATTTTTTTATGAAATGTTAAAATATTATCATGAAAAAATTGCTACTTACTTTGTTGGCCGGCACTTTCATTCTATGCGGACAAGAGGTGAGGCCGGTCCGCGACGATGTCGGATTCTGCTGGCAGCGGCCGCAGATGAAGCGCCTGATGGATCTCCTGGCCGCCGCGGAGCGGCAGGACTTCCCGGTCCGCAACCTGGTGGCCGGCATCTCCCCGCACGATGACTACCTGTATGCCGGCCGTGTGTATTATCCCCTGTTCAATAAACTGCAGGCCAAGGAAGCGGTGATCTTCGGCGTCACCCATGGCGCGGTGCGCAAGGAGATCGGCGACCCGCACAATATCCTGCTTTTTGACGAATACCGCTCCTGGTCGGGACTAAGCCGGGAAGTGTCGATCTCGCCCTTGCGCGAATGGCTCAAAAAGCATCTGCCCAAGGAGGATTATGCGGTCAGCAACCGGGCCCACGCCCTGGAACATTCAATAGAAGCCCTGGTACCCTTCCTGCAGTACAACAACCCCGACATACAAATCACTCCGATCATGGTCACGGCCATGCCTTTTGAGAGAATGGCCGAACTTTCCGAACGCCTGGCCTCGGTGTTGGCCGGCTACATGCGCGAAAAAAATCTGCAGCCAGGCCGGGACATATTTTTCCTGATCTCCGCCGACGCCAACCATTACGGCCGCGATTTCAACAATATTCCCTTCGGCGAAGATGAAAAGGCCCACGTGCTCGGGACCGAACAGGACCGGCGTTTCGCCGGCGCCGCTTTTAACGGATTGCTGGACGAGCAAAGGATCCTGGCCCTGACCCGAGAACTCTGGGGCGCCACCTATCTGGATTATCGCAATACCTACTGGTGCGGCAAATATGATATTCCATTCGGTCTGCTGACCATAAGTAAAGTCATGGAAAAATTTTCCGGCCGCAGGTTAAGAGGCCGGATATTCCGTTATTCCGACACCTACAGCGAAGGGGTCTTGCCGCTGAAAAAGGCAGGATTCGGTATCACCGCTCCCTATTCCCCCAAACACTGGGTGGGGTTTGTTTCAGCCGGATTCTACCTCGATTGAGTGAACCATGGGCAATGCCGCCGCAAAAAAATATTTAAAACCGGCAGTCGTATACTCGCGGGCTGGAACTTTTTGGATTTTTTTTCGTTTTTAAAAAAAGGAGATACCCATGAATCAAACGCGAATCATTCTCGGTCTTATCATCATGGTCTTTTTGGCCATCCCGGTTCTTTTCGGTATTATCTGGGCCGTGGGTTTGACCCAGGCCGTAGTCTCACCGAAAACGCTGTCCGAACTCCCGGGAGAGATCATCGCCGAGATTCCCGATCTGTTGGATGGGATGGTGCTGGCCGCCCGTGATGAAAACTCCGACCTCGAATACGATTCCCGGATCTGGCTGACAGCCATGTCCGGGGCGAGCCCGACCCCCAGGGAATTAATGAAAGAAACCGGACTGAATGACTGGTTGGAAAAGGAGCTTTCCGGATCTTTGCGCACTATGGGTGACATCCTGAACGGCAAAACCGCGCCCCGGGATATCTGGCTCGACATGAGGCCGCTCAAGGCGGTTTTCAGCCACCCGACCATGGAACGCTGGCTGGCCCAGGTCATGGAAAAACTTCCCCCATGCTCTGAAAGCCAATCACGCGACTGGGAACGGATCATGCTCAGAGAAAATCGCTACGACCCGCTGCCGCCCTGCCGTCCCGTTGCCGGGCAGGAAGCGACCGCCATCGCCCTTATCCGCGGCCACATCACCCGTGACATCCCCGACCAGATCAAATTAACGGAAAACACCCATTTCCCGCACCGCCAGTTCAACATCGCCAAAACCGTGATATCATTTACGTATCTTTTATTCCTGATCCCGGCCGCTTTCATTGTTTTGGGGGCACTGGTCGCCGCCCGCAGCAAATCCCATTTCTTACGCTGGAGCGGCGCCGCGACCATGATCGGCGGCGGCCTGGTTCTGGCCATGACCTCATTGGTCAAAGGGCTCATCCCCTGGGCCATGCGCATCGGACCGGTCAATTATTCCTCTTCCTGGACGCATTGGCAGGATGTTTTCTCCGACCATATGGGCGGCCTGGCCCTGGTGGTTTCACGTCATTTCATTTCACCGGTCATCGCCGTGGCCGGGACCGTGTGCGTGATCGGGCTGCTGCTGTTTGCTTTTTCCTTCACCTTCACCCGGGAAACCGCAGCCAAAAACCAGGCTCCACAGCAACCCCAGGCATCCTGAGGACCACAGGTTCGCGAGAGCACAACAGGCGGTCAACGCCTGATAGCAGGAAGTTGCAATAGGTCGTACTTACCATGTATAATGGTGCCATGAAAAAATTGCAGCTTTGCACCGCAATTCTCCTGCTGGGGGCGATCCAGCTGGCGGCGATCACCATTTCACCGCTGCCTTACGGCATCAACGTCCACCTGGCTCAAAACAATACCCTGGCCAAAGTTAAGACGGCCGGAATCGCCTGGATCCGCATCGATATCAACTGGAGCGTCATTGAAACAAGTAAGGGAAAGTTCAATTACAGCGAAGTGGACCGCGTGGTCAATTACGCCACTGCCACCGGCTTATCCATATACGCGTCTATCAGCAAAACACCGGCATGGGCCAACGGCAAAAAAGGGAGCACCTATCCCGCCAGCAATGTCGCGGATTGGAAATATTTCGTGTCCCGCACCGTCGGGCGCTATAAAAACCAGATCAAGTATTGGGGCATATGGAACGAACCCAATCTTAAAATTTTCTTTGCCTTAGGCAAGGACAAATTCGTCCAGCAGATATTGCTCCCGGCCGCGCAAACCATCCGCGGCACCGACCCGGCGGCTTTCATCGTCGGACCCGACCTGAGCCATAAAACCGAAACCGGGACGGAATGGTATTTTTGGATGAAATACATTCTTGACAACGCCGGCAATTATTTCGATATCATTTCTCACCATATTTACGAAGATCACGGAGTATATTATATGTATGAACTGTTGGAAGAGGGCGACAAGTTCATTCCGGCAGTAAAAACCATCATCCAGGAATCGGGACATGAAAACAAACCTTTCTGGATCACCGAAACCGGCTGGAACACCAGCAAATACTCGGAAACCATGCAGTCCAGCCGCTATCTGGACATGCTGCATACCCGGGCCCGCAAGAACTATCCGCAGAAAATATTTTTTTATGCGATCATCGACGATCCCAACCCTGCCGTTCTGCCTTGGGGCATCCTGCGCAAGACCTTGGAGCCCAAACCCTCTTACAACACGTACAAAGATTACATCGCCGGACTCTTTCCCGACCCGGGCAATCCCGACGAAGGAAAAATCAGCAACAAATGCTACGCCGAACAGACAATGAGCAATGGGGCTCCCGCTGCCCAGAACCCGGCGCTGCAAAAAATGCGCCAAACCAGTGATTTTTTGCAGGGCTATTCGGCCAATGCTCAAAAAACCGTGGATATGTATTACGATCTGAACGAAGAATTCCTGAAAATCGCCCTGGCCGACTCCCGGGTTTTCAAACTGGGCAGGGGAATACTGGAAGAAGCACTGACGCTTCTTTCTGAAAATGGCTGGATCGATATGAATCGGCCGCTTCCCGAAGCCCTGTACCGCAAAACCAAAGATTTGATCGGAATTTTAAAAAGCGAATACCTTGATACCCCACTTGCCCCCCTGGCCTTGCTGGTTGATAAAAATCTGGCCATGATTAGCAGAATGGCTCCCCACGACTTGCTGGAATTTTACTTGAAAGAGGACATTCAAAAATTCAAGAAAAACCGCTAAATGGGTTTTTATGCCGACTTTCATATCCATTCACGCCATTCGCGTAGCACCTCGCCGGCACTCGAACTGCCCGAACTGGCCCGCTGGGCCGGGATCAAAGGTCTCACTGTCGTGGGCAGCGGCGATTTTACCCACCCCCTCTGGTTCCACAGCCTGAAATCATCACTGTACGAAAGCGCTCCCGGGTTGTTTTGCCTGAAAAAAGATCAGTCCGGGGCATATTTTATCTTGAGTTCGGAAATTTCTCTGATCTACAAAAAGAACAACCGGGTCCGCAAGGTTCACCTTCTTGTCCTGGCGCCTTCTTTGGCCACGGTGGAAAAAATCAATTCCAGCCTGGGCCGACGTTTCAATCTTCGCTCCGACGGCCGCCCCATCCTGGGCGCGGCGGTCCGCGACCTGAGCGCTGAAATCCTGGACATTGATGACCGGGCAATGATCATTCCCGCCCATATCTGGACCCCCTGGTTTTCCCTGCTGGGATCCAAATCAGGATTCGACAGTCTGGAAGAATGTTTCGAAGATGTTGCGCCTTATATCTATGCCGTGGAAACTGGATTGTCAGCCGATCCGCCCATGCTGGCCCAGGTATCCTCACTGCGGCGCTATACGATTTTATCCAATTCCGACGCCCATTCCGCCCAGAACCTGGGCCGTGAAGCCAATGAGTTCGATTGCCCGCTAAACTATGACGGCATCGCCCATGCCATTCGCAGCGGCAACATTGTCCGCACCATTGAATTTTTTCCCGAAGAAGGCAAATACCATCATGACGGCCACCGCCTTTGCGGGATATCCCTGCCCCCGTCCCAAACCCGAAAACTGGGCGGAATATGTCCGGTCTGCAACAAACCTCTGACCCTGGGAGTCCTGTACCGGGCCGAGGAGCTCGCCGACCGGGTAGCGGAAAACCGGGTTCCCTTCAACTACCAGATCCCCTTGAAACAGATCTTGTCGCAAATCTTTGACAGCGGGGAAAATTCCAAAAAAGTCTGCCAATACTATTTTTCACTGATCGATCGCCTGGGTCCGGAATTCCATATTTTGCAGCGCCTGCCGATCAAAGAGATCTCCGGGATCAACGAACGCCTGGCTGCAGCCATCCAGGCCATGCGTGAAAACCGCGTCCGCCGCATCCCTGGTTACGACGGCGTTTACGGGAAAATCGTCCTGGATTTTTCATGAGCAAAAAAAAGTTGACTTTTTTAACGGAATATATTATTGTTTTTTTTCAACTAAGTTTTGGGAGGAAAAATGAAACAAAGAGGAAACAGTGTACGCTTTCTTTTGACTGTCGCCCTGATTGCGTTTACAAGCATTGCTCTTTCAGCCAACGGCCTGAACCTCAACGGTTCGGGTTCGCGCGCCATGGGCATGGCCGGGGCGGTGATCTCCTGGACCAACGACGTCAGCCTCTTCTACTTCAATCCCGCCGGAGCGGCCAACGCCAAGGGCACATGGATCTCGCTCTTCGAGACCAATCTGCTGCCCAGCGGCACTTACAACGCCGCCGCCTTTGGCGTCGATGCCAAGACGAACAGCAAGCTCTACCCTGCCGGCGCGCTCGGCTTCATCAAGCCGCTCTCGGATAAGCTGACAATCGGCCTCGGCATATACACGCCCTCGGGAACCGGCGCCTCCTGGGACGGTGACCAGCTTAAGAATCTCCCAGGTGTAGGCAAGGTCTACACCTGGGAAAGCTTTCTCGGCGTGGTAACCATCTCCCCGCTCGTGGCCTACAAGATCAGCGACCAGCTGGCCGTCGGAGCCACGATCAACTTAAACTACGGCATGATGGACATCAAGCGCCCGGGCGTGGGCCAGTACGAAGAGAGCCTGACCGGCACCGGCTTCGGCGCCACCTTCGGCATGCAGTTCACCCCCAGCGATAAGCTGGCTTTCGGCCTCAGCTACAAACTCCCGGTTAATGTCACCCTCAAAGGCGACGCCAAGATGGCCTCGGCCAATCTGTTGGGCGCGGCCACCGAGAGTGAGATCACGCGCAAGACCACGCTGCCGATGTGGCTGGGCGCTGGCGTCAGCTTCAAGCCCATGGACAAACTGCGGCTGGCCTTTGACGTCAACTGGACCAACTGGAAAAAGCTGGACGAGATTCCGGTCGAGTTCTCCGACGCCACATGGACCCTGCTCATGGGCCATCCGCTCTACAAGGGCGCCTTCAACCAGACCCTCGAGCTGGATTGGAAGGATTGCATCCAATACCGCATCGGCGCCGAATACATGTTCTGTGAGCAGTGGGCGGTGCGCGTTGGCTACATGAGAGACCCGTCGCCCGCGCCGCTGGAGACGATGAACATCCTGCTGCCACAGATCCCCTACAACATGTTCACCTTCGGCGTCGGCTATACGGGCGCCAAGTTCAGCGTCAATGCTGCGCTGGAGATCCTCCGCGGCCAGGAGCAAACCGTGCCCTTGGCACCCACCTCCAAGATGCCTGGCGTACACAACATGAACATCATGGTGCCCAGCATCACCATCGCGTATCATTTCAACTAACCTTTTCTCGTTCTAACTTGGCAGGGCCGCCGCCAGCGGCGGTCCTGCCATTCTTTTTTATCTCATGACATCAATCCGGGGCTGACGACAAAGACATATTGAAAAATCCCCAAAAAAATAGTACAATAACCAATCATTCAACTCACTGCCAATTTAGGAGACCAAATATGACAGAAGAAAAGAAAAAAAGCAAAAAGCGCCCGGTTGAAAAAGCCAAAGCCAAACAAAAACCGCAAGCCGCCGCCGCAGATAAGCACGCCATGGAAACCCAGGCAAAAGAACCCACAGAAAAAAAGGACATTAAAAATTTCCAGGAATTGCGCAGTGATATTCCAGAAATCAGACCTGGAGACGAACTGAAGGTATTTTACCGGGTCATCGAAGCCGGCAAGGAAAGGACCCAGACCTATGAAGGCACGGTGATCGCCATCAAGAATTCGGGAATTTCCAAAACCATCACCGTGCGAAAAAATTCGTTCGGTATCGCCGTAGAAAGAATATTCCCGCTGAATTCCAAGCTGGTCCAGAAAATTGAGATCAAGAAACATACCAAAGTCAGAAGAGCGAAATTATTCTACCTGAGAAAACTGAAAGGCAAAGCATCCCGCCTGAAAGAACTCAGGTAATGGCTGATTTTGCAATAGAAGCAGAATTAATCAAAAAAAATTATCGCCGCATATGCGGTTTGGATGAAGTAGGGCGGGGATGCCTGTTTGGCCCTGTGGTCGCCGGGGCGGTAATCTTACATCCCGGACGCCTTAACCACCAATACCAGGATTCAAAAAAACTCACTCCAGCACAAAGGCTGCGATTGGCACACGATATTTATGAAAAAGCGCTGGCATATTCCATCGGCTGGTGTTGGAACGATGAGATCGACCGCAGCAATATCCTTGAGGCCACCAAACAATCTATGCGCCAGGCCGTCCAGCACCTGCAGATCAAACCGGATTATGTGCTGGTCGACGCTATCATCCCCGATTTTCTGCCCGTCAGCGGCCGGTCCGTCGTCAAGGGAGACGAAAAGAGCCTGTCCATCGCCGCCGCGTCGATTATCGCCAAGGTTTTCCGGGACTTATTAATTGAAAAATTTGCTGATTTTTTTCCGGATTACGGTTTGGCCCAAAACAAAGGCTATCCTACCCAAAAACACAAAAATATGTTATTATTCAAAGAGGTAACTATTTTTCATAGAAAGAGCTTTAAATTAAAAAATGGCTGTTGAAAATCGCTTAAAAACTTTGCAACTGGCAGATAAGCTGTTCAAACAGGGAAAGGTCGAGGCTGCGATCAAGGAATATCAAAAAATAATCGAAATGAAACCCGACGACCTGGAGGTACGCAGGATCATCGGTGATTTGAATCTCAAGTTGAACCGGCTTCCCGAAGCTTTCAAGCAATTTGAATGGATCTCTGATTTTTATTTAAAGGAAGGCTTTTTCACCAAAGCCATCGCCATGTACAAAAGGATCACCCGCCTCGATCCCCAGAATGAAAGGGTTTCTTTCAAGCTGGCCGATCTTTACTCCAAGCAAGGTTTAACGATTGAGGCCAAGCAAATATACCTGGAACTGGCTGAGGAATACAAACGGCAGAACAATCAGAAAAAGGCCCTTGGCATCTACAAAAAAATCCTTGAATTCGACCGCAGCAACATCAAGATGCGCATTCTTCTGGCAGACAATTATTTGCGCGAGGGAATGAAGGATGAGGCGGTCAGCGAATATCTCACCGCCAGCGACATCCTGATGAAGAAAAAGGAATTTGCACCGGCCGAAGAGCTTTTGATGCAGACCTACAACAAGGTCAAACACCTGAAAGTCTTTGAAAAATTGATTTCCTGCTACATCACCCAGGGCAACAGCGGCAAAGCCATTCAAATGCTCAGGAACCTGGGCGACGAGATATTCAAGCACCTCAACCTGCTGAAGATCCTCGGTGAACTTTATTTCAAGAACAATCTCATTGATGAGGCCGAGCAGATCTATAAAAAAATCGCCGAGATCGATTCCAATGAAACCGAAGTGATCATGAAACTCGGCAAGGTTTACCTGCAAAGGGAAGAGATTGACAAAGCCTACCAGCTGTTTCTTCCCACCATTGACCACTTCATTGAAAAAGAAAAATTCGATGAAGCCAATTCACTGCTGCGCTTCATCATCACTTCGAACAATGTTTATTTGCCCGCCTTGAACAAGTTGGCCTCGATATTCAAAGCGACCAAAAAAACAAGCAGCCTGATCGCCATGTATGAATCCCTGCTGCCGATCTATGAGCAGAAAAACATGAAAAGCGAATTGATCTCCGTGCTGAAGGAACTGATCGAATTGTCGGATTCGCCCTTCGCATACCAGGAGCAGCTCAGCAAACTGACCGGAGAATCCACGGTCGACGAACAAGACGACCAGCAGGAGCGGGAGTTCATTTCCTTTCAATTAAACAATGCCGATCAGGCATTGAAAAAAAACAATTTTAAAAAGGCGATCGATCTTCTGAAAACCGCCCAGAACGCTTTTCCCAACAATATTGATATCAGGGTCAAATTGTTCGACGTCTACCAGATGAGTAACGATATCGAAGCATTGCTAAGCGAGGGCATCGAACTCCTGAAGATCTACAAGAAAGAGAACAAAGACGAAGAATACAAGGTCATGCTGGACAAGCTGACCAAACTCAAACCCAACGATGAACGACTGCTGGATCTGAGCGGCCACGAGCGGACCAATATCGAAATTGATTTTGATCACGCCGAAATGATCGAACAGATCGAGGAACTGCAGCAACCAAATATAGGTGAGATGGAAATCGCCGGGATCAAGTCGGAAGAGGAAGACATATTCCTGCTCAAGGGCGAAGACAGCCTGCAGATCAAAACCGATGCCGAAAGCAAAAAAGGATTGTCTTCCCACCTGGCGGAACTCGATTTTTACATCAGTGAAGGATATTTCAGCAACGCTGAAAAAATTCTGGAAAAACTCAAAAAAGAGTATCCGGAAAGCAGAGAAATCGTTTCCCGCCTGGACCGGATAAAAAAAGCCAAAGAAATTCAACCCAACAAAACCGACTCCATAAAAGTCAAGCCCGGTGAAACCGAAAAAATTGAAATCGAATCCTCGATCGCTCAGGAAAGCGATATCCTGCAAAAATTTGAAGATTCCAAAATTGAATTCAATCTCGACAATTTATTGAACAAATCCGACGAAAAAATCAACTCCGCTGGTTTCAGTGAAATAGACAACCTCCAATTTGAAATTGAAATGGAGGAACCGGAAAGCAAGGATTCGGTTCCCATGATCGAAGTCGATCAGGAAGAGATCATTCAAGCTCCCAGCGGCAGCCCGAAAAGCAGCACGACCGATCCGAATTACCTTGGTTCCAGCGCTTATTTCTTGGACATCGACAATATTTTCACAAGCGATGAAGTCTCGGCCAGCAGTGAATCCCCGTTCAAGGATATCGATGAAAATGAACTGGCCGAAAGCGAGATGGATATATTAAAAAGCGAGAGTTTTTTTCTCGAAGAAGAGGACTTCTACGAAACCGAAAAATCCGTTCCGGGCGAATTGAGCGCCATTAAATACTGGGTTGAAGAACTTCAGAAGCAACGGACCTCGACCATCGAAAAGAATATGATGGAAATCTTCAAGGAATTCAAAAAGGGGGTGGACGAAAAAATCGGCCAAGAAGATTACGATACCCGTTACAACCTGGGCATCGCCTACAAGGAAATGGGGCTGATCGAAGAAGCCATCCACGAATTCCTGATTTCTTCCAAGCATCCCTTGAAATTCTTCGATTCGGCCGGGCTGCTGGGGATCTGCTTCCGGGAAAAGGGCATGATGGATGAAGCCATCGGCTGGTTCGAGAAAGCGCTGCAAACGCCTGACCGCAAGGACGATGAATACAACGCCGTCAAATACGAACTGGTCCAGACCGCCAAGCTGAAAGACGACTATTTATACGCCAAGAAGCTGGCCTTCGAGATACTGAAAAAAGATCCCAACTACCGGGACATCAAGCAAGTTTTTGAAGAACTCAAAGACAAATAATTTTTTCGAGTCGGGAAACTTTTCGCAAAGCCAAAATTGAAATCAGCCAGTTTTTCCCGGCGCTTCACAATTCAGGGCCGCCAGGCCTTCGACCAATGGCATCACGAAAAACTCAGCCTGATCACCATTCCGAACTCTCCGGAAAATTTGGCCAGCCTTCACAATATTTTCGCTTTCCATTCCAATTTCATGCAGAATATCATCGCTTTCATTCCGGGCAACTTCCAGATCGATATCCTGACGCAGGTTTTCACTCCCTGTTGTCCCGAAATTCTTCGAGGACAATCGGCGGCCGCGGCTGAAAATATTTTCAGGCAATATCTTGTTTTTCTGAACGCCGCTAAGGAGTGGGGCATGGATTTTATCAATTTTTCGAAATTTCAGATATTGCCTGGCCCCAGCCTAAGATTCGGCTGGGAGCTGAACAGGCAAAATTTCCCTTCTCCGGCCGCTTTCAATTCCATTTTTAACAAAAATCGTTATTTGCGTACTTTTACTGAAAACAATTATCTTGATATCTTGAGAAAATCAAAAAAAAACACATTGGCCTCCTTAGCCTCCGCTTACCTATATCGCAATGATGATTTCACCTCCAACCTGCTGCAATACCAATCCCTGGGCAGCATGAAATCCAATGTCACAATCAGGATCGACACCCATTCCCCTTACCAAAAAACGATCATCCGCAACAACTTGTTCCACACTATAAACGCCGAAGAAATCCTCTTTTTGAAAATTGACAGCGCCACCATGCCTTTAAGCGATTTTTTCTCGGTTTTATGCGGCAAGAAAAAAACCGAAAAAGAAAATCCCTCCAAACAGGTGCAGGAATTCCGTTTGTTTTTAAAGCAATCGGTTTTTCAAAAAATCATTTTACTGATCGACAACCTGGCGAAAAAAGAAGACGTCCGCTTCCTCAGATTCCTGCTGGAAGCAGGAGACATCACCGGTCTGACAATTATCCTGTTCAACGACTCCGCGCCCTTTGATTGCGACCTTGAATTGCATGAAAACCCGCCGAACCAATTGGAAAAACACCTTCCCGCCTTATTCCCCGGTCAAAAAAAGTTTGCCCTTAGCAAAACTGAAAATGAATTGTTGAAAAAAATCGCCATGATCGAAGCCCCGGTTCCCATGGCCGTCGCCCGCTTTCTGGCCGGAGTCAGTGGCGATAAGCAAATCACAACGTTATTGAACAAGCAATATCTGATTGAAAACAAAATCCAGCAAACCCTTAGCTTGAATGTTCCCCATGATGTCGCTGGCATAATTT
The DNA here is from genome assembly GCA_035528155.1 of Patescibacteria group bacterium. GTDB lineage: Bacteria > Acidobacteriota > Aminicenantia > UBA2199 > UBA2199 > UBA2199. The sequence goes on from DATKZA010000091.1 coordinate 34,506, forward strand.
TGCAAGAAAAAAAAGAATTGCTGGAGCTGCTGTCGGTGAAGTCGGATTGGCATTATGCGAAATTGGGTCATTTCATCAACAGCAAGCAATGGGCAGCCCTGGAACAATATCTAAAAAACCGGGTGTGCGAATCTCCCGGGTTGGTCGCATCCGCTCCGGCTGCCGATCTGATTATCCGCCACCTGTCGCAATTGGCACCGATCAAAAAAATTCTGGAATATTTTGTTGAAATCCTGATCCTGGGCAACCGCCTGCCGTTGGCCGAAAAAGTGCTTGCCGAATGGGCAATTCCGGACTCTGTTTTCACCCGGCTGAAAACAGCCCACCTGGCCATGAGAAAAAAAGAATACCAAAAACTAGGCAACCTGCTTTCCAGTTTGGACAAGGTCCCGGAAGCGTTAAAGGACGAATGGCTTTACCTGAATTTTTATTATTTTGAAAAGATCTCCCAGAATAAAAAAGCCGACGAATATGAAAAAAAATTAAAAAGCCCGTATTATCGGAACCTGAGCATCATGCAATTGAGTGACCGGAGCATTTACAACCGGGACTTTGCCAAAGCCCAGGATCAATTGACCGGCGCTCTGGCATATTTCGAAGTTCACCATCTATGCCGCGAGGAGATCGGAATCCAGAGCCAAATGGCAAAATTGCTAAGAGAAAAAGGAAATTTTAAGGAAGCCGAATCCCTTTACAAAACCATCTACATTAAAAGTGAAACCGAAGGCCTTGCTTTGGAATCGGCTTTTATCACCGTAGACCTGGGCAATTTATACTTTGAAAAAGATGATGATTTTCAAGCCGAGTGCTGGTATCAAAAAGCTTTGCGCTTGTTTGAAAAAGAAAAAAATTCCGACGGGATTATGCTGGTAAATTCCAATTTGATCAATATTCTTTTCACCAAGGGCAATTGGCTGGAAGCCGAAAAACTTTTGCGCGACATTCTTGCGACCAACGAAAAGAAACAATTGCTCAATTCCTGTGCCATCGATTATCTGAACTGGGCCAGTCTTGAAAATTTGCGCCTGCATGATGACAAATCCCGGAAATTAATCGAACATGCCAGCGATATTTTTAAAACCGTGGGCAACAGCAAGGGGCTGACCGAATGCGCTTTTCTGAGGGGGAAAATATCCTGTTTTGCCGAAAAATCTCTGCCCGCCAAGATGATTGAAGAGAAATGCTTCAATGCTGATCAAAAAACAGTCTGTAAGATTTTCAGGCAATTCGACTTGGCCGCTGACAAAAACCGGGAATCCGCCACATTTAAAATGCTCGGTGATATTGAATCAAAAAAAATCAAGTTTGATACCCTGCGTTTGCTGTTAAAGAAACACCGGAAAAGCGAATGGCTTGACTTGTTCAAGGAAATCGCTTGGGAACTGTCCCAAAAAGCGAAAAATTACTTCTATTATGAGTATTGGTATATGTATTTTGACTTGAGCGCCGAAATTTTTCCCGGCGACGCCAAGCTTCGGAAACATTTCCTTGCCATGCACGATTTTTTCACCATGAACAAGAGAACCATTTCAGGCAAACTCAACCGCTTGCGTCTGCAAGCGGAAGAAAACGAAAACCGCCACGCTCTTTTTGACAATGCCCGTTTGGTCGGAAATTACAGGCAATGGCGGCTTCCCGAAGACTTTTTCAACAGTTTTTTTTATGAAATCAACAAACCGGCGCAAATTGACTGGCTGGTTATGAATATCCATGAAAAACGCCAACCGCTTTTTAAATTCTCAAGTTCCGGACTTTTCAAGGAACTTGCAGAACAGATGCTGCAGCATACCCTGGAAATGCCTGAAAATCAAAATTATGACCTGCCCGAAATAAAAAGAAAATTCAGCAGTCAGGAAAAGTTTTTTTATCCGTTCGCCAATACCAAAATGATCCGTTGGCCGCTGGGGGATCAACTTCTCGCCTGCATGGTCATCGGTTTTAAGGACGGTGAATGTTTTTTTCAGGATTTTTCCGAACGGCACAAGGAAACTTTAAATAAATTCCAAATCCTGTTCAAGTACTTTCTCCAAAATGAATACCGTATCCATGAAAAACTGGATTTCATCGTTGGCGCATCTGAAAAAATCAAAAAATTGAAAACCATGATCGCCCAGGTCAGCAAGGTGGATTTTTCTCTGTTGATCACCGGCGAAAGCGGCAGCGGCAAAGAGCTGGTTGCCAATGCCGTCCACTTGCTCAGCCCCAGGGCCAACCAGCCTTTTGTTTCCGTCAATGCCGCAGCCATTCCCGAGACCCTCCTGGAAGCGGAACTATTCGGATATAAAAAAGGAGCGTTTAGCGGCGCCGCCGAGAGTCGCATCGGTTTGCTGGAAGCAGCTGACCGCGGCACATTTTTTCTGGATGAGATCGCCGATCTGCCCCTGCTTTTGCAGGCAAAAATATTGCGGGTTTTGCAGGAAAAGGAAATTCGCCGCCTGGGTGAGAACAAAACCACCAAAATCGATATCCGCCTAATCTCCGCCAGCAACAAAGATCTTGAAGGTCTGATAAAGAAAAATCTGTTCCGCGAGGATCTATTTTACCGGCTTCAGGACCTGGTGATCCATATTCCGCCTTTGCGGGAAAGACGGGAAGACATTCCACTGCTCATTGATTTTCTTTTAAAAAAATTCGGATATCCCCAGCAAAATCAGATCAAATTAAGCGCCATGACCGACTTGTTCCGTAACGACCGCCTGCCGGGTAATGTACGCGAACTGGAATCCAAAATAAAAAAAATGATCACATTCAACCCCGAACTTGAAGCTCCCGGCATAAGGGCGAGAGAATTATTCAGCTTGAAAAGCGCTCGACAGGCATTTGAAAGGAATTTGCTGTTGAACACATTGACTGAACAGTCATGGCACAAAAACAAAACTGCCGAAAAGCTGGGAATCAGCCGCATGGCTCTTTTTAACATGCTGAAAAAATATAAAATAAAAAAATGACGTTTTGGCTGCTTAAAAAAGCCGGATTGCTTTTGCTTTTTCTCTGGGCCGCCAGCAGTTTGATATTTTTTTTGGTTCAGGCGGTTCCCGGCGACCCGCTTTTATCGATTTTGGGGCAAAACCCGCGCTCGGCAGACATCCTGCGTTTACAAGATTCTTTAAAACTGAACCGGCCTTTGGTCATAAGATACGTGCATTTCATTCAAAGAATGTTTGTTTTGGATTTCGGAGAATCCCTGATCGACCGCAAGCCTGTGTTGGCTTCCATCTTGAAATACTTGCCGAATACCATTTGCTTGACTCTGGCCGCCATAATGATTTCAATTTTGATTGCTTTTCCGCTGGCTGTCATGGCTGCATTCAAAAAAAGCAGTTTTTGGGAGGGTCTGGCTTTGATTTTTTCGGCAATCGGACTTGCGGTGCCCAGTTTTCTTCTCGGCATCCTTCTGACAATCGTATTTTCAGTGGAATGGAAGCTTTTTCCCATTTCAGGCAGCGGCAGCGCTGAATTTCTGGTCTTGCCTGCCTTGACTCTGGGAATTTCCCTGAGCGCCTTCCTGACACGCATGATCCGCACGGTTCTGAGCAAGGAATTGCAGCAGCCGTATGTGCTTTTGGCCAGAGCCAAAGGGCTTTCCAATGCACGAATCTGTCGGCAACATGTTTTTAAAAATGCATTGATCCCCATCGTCACCATCATCGGCTTGCAGTTGGGCGCCCTATTGAGCGGAGCCATAATTGTCGAGAGCATCTTTTCCTGGCCAGGGCTCGGCACCCTGTTGATCACAGCCATTCGCCAGCGTGATTTTCCTATGATCCAGGGAACAGTCCTTTTTATGGCGGTCAGTTATCTCATGTTGAATTTCCTGATCGATCTGTCTTATCCGTTCTTCAATCCAAGAATCGGCCATGATCCGGCTAAATAAGAAAAACCTGCAGTTCCGTTTGGGCATGATCATTCTTGCCGGACTGGGCATGGCCCTGGCCGGATTGGCATTCCTCCAGGGGATCAGCTTGCAGTTACACATTGATCAGCGCTTGCGCTCTCCTTCAGCGGCACACATCTTCGGAACGGACGCTTTGGGCCGAGATATGCTTTCCTGCCTCATATTCGGCACATTGGTCTCTTTGGCCATCGGCCTGACTGCGGTCCTTATCGCTGCCGCCACTGGAGCCGGATTGGGATTTTTGGCCGGCTGGCATGGCGGCTTGCTCAGCATATGCATCATGCGCGGCGCCGATTTCATCCTGGCCTTTCCGGGCATCCTGCTGGCCCTGGCCCTGATCGCTTTTTGGGGCCAGGGTGTCATCAACCTCGTTTTCGCACTGGTGGTCAGCGGCTGGGTCGGCTATGCTCGCCTGGTGCGCGGCGAAGTCCTGAAGATCAAATACCAGGAATTCATCATAGCTGCCCGGGGTTTCAATGCCTCATCCTGGCAGATCGCCCGCGGTCACATGCTGCCCCTGATCTTCCCGCTGCTGCTGACCCAGGCCGTTTCGGGCATGGCGGCGGTGATCATGGCCGAGTCCAGCTTGAATTTCCTGGGGCTGGGCCTGGACCCGCGGCTGCCGACCCTGGGCGGTATGATTGACGCCGGCCGCGGCCACCTGTTCGACAACCCAGCCATGGTCATCTTGCCCGGGGCCTGCCTGAGCCTGCTGGTCGCCGGTTTTTTGCTCCTGGCCGAAGGCTTGAAAATGCGGCCGGGGATCATTGCTTTTGAAAAAAATAAAAAATAAGATTATAATTACAATAGTTAAACTTTCACACTATCTGCAGAATCGGGAGGTGGGCATGGAAAAACGGAAAGAGTTGCGCATCCGCAAGAGGATGCTCTCCAGCCTGGAGGAGAAACCGGCGATCGTGGTCGACATGTCCCTGAGCGGCATCAAGATCTCCATGAGCCGACCGCCGCGAACCCAGAATGTCGACATCAAGCTGCAGGTAGGCGAAAAGGTCATCAACCTGAAAGGCGATGTCCGTTGGATCACCAGAATGGTATCCAACAAGGTTTCCAACAATATAGGCATCGTCATCCGCGAAGCCCCGCCCGAATATTACGAAATGCTGACGGTTTCCGACTGAAAGGGATCCGTTCAAAGAAGCGAGGCGGACTTGAAAATATCCGGTTACTCTTCCTTGGCGCCGGCCACCAATTGCTCGGTCGAAAGGGCGGCCGCGGCCGTTTCGGGGATGATCTCGATCTCATTGTCTTGCAGCCGGCAGAACAGGAAACGGGCATCTTCCCACTCTTTTTCCAGCGACAGATAAGCAATCTTTTCCAACAGCTCTTTTTTCAGGACCCGGGTCAGGTTGCGCGCCCCATATTCAAGTGAATACCCATTGCGGGCGATGTGGGCCAGAACATCTTCCTTGATGACCAGTTCTTTGCCCTGTTTTTCCAGGTCGTGGCGCACTTCCCGCAGCTGGATGTCAATGATAGCCTTGATATCCTCATCGTGCAGGTGGCGGAAAATGATGATCTCATCGATACGGTTGAGGAATTCCGGCGAAAAATTCTTTTTCAGCGACTTGATCAGGGTGGCCCGGGAAACCTGCGCTTCTTCCTGACTGCCCTTGTAGCCCATGTTGGCCTTGGAAAACAGGGAAGTGCCGATATTCGAGGTCATGACGATGGTGGTTTTGGAAAAATCGATAACGTTGCCGCGGGCGTCAGTGAGGCGGCCGGCATCGAAAACCTGCAGGAAAATATTCAACAGTTGCGCATCGGCCTTTTCAATTTCATCGAGGAGTATGATCGAATACGGATTTTGCCGCACCTTGTCGGTCAGCTGGTTGGAGTCGTAATAGCCCACATATCCGGGTGCCGCACCGACAAAGCGTGAATAGGTGAATTTTTCCATGTATTCGGACATATCGATGCGGATCAGGTAATCCTGGCTGCCGTATAGGGCTTCACTCAAGGCGATGGCGGTTTCGGTCTTGCCGACCCCGGTCGGTCCGATGAACATGAACACTCCGTCCGGCCTGTTTTTTTTGACATCGTAACCCAGTTTGGAAGTGATCACCGATGAAACCATCTTGGCCACCGCCTCATCCTGGCCAACAATTCTTTTCAAAATATTGGCCCGCAGCGAAGTCAGGCGGCTCTTCAAAGAAATCGAGATGTTGGTTTCGGGGAGATTGCCGATATCGGCCAACACTTCAACCACATCGGATTCTTCGATCTTAAGCGGCCCCTCCTGTGTGGAAATGTTTTTCAGCTTGACCTTGGCGATGCACCTTTCCAGAAGCATGATGGCCGAATCGGGCAGCTTTCTTTCCCGGATATCCCTTTTGGCGCTTTCGACGATGTCTTCCACGATCTCGTTGGGCACCAGCAGGTTATCAGCGGCAACCACCTGGCTTACCAGATTCTTCAGGATTTTCCGCGTGCCTTCCGGAGACAACTCGTTGACAATTATTTTTTGGAAATAGCCCAACAGCGAATTGTCCTTTTCTATGGTGTTCTTATATTCTTCATAATCGGTGCTGGCAATAACCTGGATGGAATTGTCACGCAGGAAATTTTTAAGGATATTGACCAGGTCCAGAGATGTGCCCCGGGCCGCCCCGGTGGACATCATCAAATGCATGTCTTCCAGCACCAGGATGGCGTTCTGCGCCTTGAATTCCTGCAGGAGTTTCAAGACCTTTTCCTCAAACTGGCCGCGGTATTTCGAGCCGGTGAGCAAAGTGACAAAATTGATTTCTTTGATCTTTTTTTCCTTCAGGGCCGGTGGCACTTCCTCGAAAATGATCTTCTGGGCCAGCAGGCGGATCAAGGCCGATTTGCCTACCCCACGTTCGCCGATCAACAACAGGTTTCTTTTTGAATTGGATATGAGAATCTCGATCATTTGCCGGAGCTCCTTGCTGCGGCCGATGATCCTTTCTTCATTCTGGATCACCGCTTCGGTGATATCAAAAAAAGCGTCATTTTTCTGGGCTTCGGGTTTGCTCTTGCTTTTGTCGATACTTTCCCTGATCTTCTTGATTTTTTCGCCCAGGCTTTTGCTCTGGGCTATCAGCAGCGCCTTTTCATAAAAATTCAGGGCCAGTTCGATGTTTTCTTCTTTGGCATACACATCGCCCATCATTTCGTGCCCTTCGGCGTAAAAAGGATAAAAAAGCAGGAATTTCTGCAACAAGCGCTTCATTTCCAGGGCGCGGTTCAAATTTTCCAGATTCTTGATCTGCAAGAGATAAATCAGGGGCATGTTGAAATCTTCGAAAGCGATCTCCTCCAACTGCACCAGGCTTTCAGTGAACAGTTTCAGTTGCTGGTTGCGGAAGGCGGACTTAACTTCCCGCCATTTGCCTAAAAACCCGCCGGCATCTTTCGGCAATTGCGGCTGGATCCGCTCCAGTTCGCTAAAACAAAAATTAGCCAGATAGAATTCTGCAATTTTCAGCCAAATACCATCCTCGTTCATGCTGATTTCCGCACCGTTGCTTATATTGCAGAAAACAACCTCTTTTTCGGCAGGCTGCGATAAAAAAAGAACCTGCTCGTTTTGAAAGATCACGAAGGGAAAAAGACTGAAATTCAACGTGGCATTGCCGTAGATCGGCTCGTCTGGCAGTGCGTCCTGAGGACCGAAAAGATTTTTGGGAGACAGGCCTTTGCTGGCCGTCACCGCTCCACTGATCTTCTGGTCGAAAAGCTTGAACAGGTTCTCGATCCAGAATTTAAAGTCGGCGAAAAGGCTCTTTTTATCCTTTTCGTCGGTTTGGAGGCGGCTGTTTTTAAAGTAATCGGACAAATTTTCCAAAATGAATACCAGCGTCTGCCTCTCGGTCTTGCTCATGCTCAAAACCTGGGTGTTGAACGTCTGCAGATAGGCAATGATGTTTTCCAGGGTCTGCAGGATATCGTTGCTGAAAAATACTTTCCCGGCCGGGAGTTGAAAATTCTTTTTGCGGGCCAGGTTTTCCGCCTTAAATAGGGCGTCCAACACGCTGACAATGAAAAAAATCAACCGATCCGAATTTTCTTTATTGAATTCGCGTTTCTCAAATTTAAAATCGGGTAAAAAAAATGATAAAAACAAGCCCATTCTTCCAAATTGGCCGAAATGAGGGTCCATCATGCACTCCAATTGCTTTCGCTGCTTCTGATTATATTGGCATTATATGAGAATGTCAATTTGCAATTGCTTTTTCGACCAAGGTTTGCTATACTTTTTATCGGAAATATGGATGAAATACTGAGTTTTATTAACAGCAACCCCTGGACAAAACTGATCATCATCGCCGGCGCCATGGTGTTGATTTTGAAGATCATCTACCAGGTTCTAAAAACCGCCAAAGTTTCCGCTTTTCAAAACAAATCGTTTTTCGAATCGTTTTTTTACCTGTTGGCCAAGAAGGCCTACATGGAACGGGACGCCAAAAGGGCCCGCAAGCAGAATATGTTCCTCAAAGCCGGCAAAATATACGAGGAAATAGGCGAATTCAAAAAAGCCCTGCAAACCTATAGTGAAGGCCAGGAATTCGACGTCATGGGCGAATTGCTGGAAAAACTGAATAAAGAAAGCGAAGCCATCGAAATATATAAAAAAAGCGGCAACAGCGACAACCTGGTCAAATTGCTGCTCAAACGCAAAAACATCGAAGCAGCCGGAGCTGTTCTGGAAAACAACAACCGATTTCAGGAGGCTGCCGAACTGTACTACAACCATGAAAGATATGAAAAGGCCGCCCAGATTTATGAAAAAAAGGGATTTTACAAAAAAGCGGCTTATATTTATGAAAAGGGCGGCAATTTAAAAAAGGCCGCAATCAACTTTGAAAAATGGTTCATCACCAGCTTTGACACCACGGTGGGCTACCAGAACTCCAAACAATTGGAGCAGGAATTGCTCAAAGCCGTGGACCTGTATACCCAGCTTGACGAATTGGAAAAAGCGTACAACATGCTGATCAAGTATGGAAAATTCGAAAAAGCCGCCGAACTCGCGATCAAATTGAACAAGCCAAGCGATGCTGCCAAGAACTTTGAAAAGGCCCAGTTGCCTCTTAAAGCCGCCGAAATGTACGAACAGTTGGCCCAGCCCAAGATCGCCTATCTTTTACGTGGAGAAAACGCCTTTGCCAAGGGCAATACCCTGGAAGCGGCCGAGTGGTTTTTAAAAGGCGAGGATTATACCCGGGCGGCCGAGCTTTTCGAATGGGACAAAAAATACGCCAAAGCGGCCCACTGCTATTTCATGAACCAGAATTTTTTAGGGGCGGCAGAAAATTACCTGAAGGACAACAACGAAGAGGAAGCAGCCAAGATGTTCGAGATGGGCCGGGAATGGAAAATGGCGGCCAACATCTCACTCAAATACGGGAAATTCCAAAAAGCCGGCGAACTGTTCGAAAATGCCCGGGAATACTTCAAGGCGGGAGTTTCTTTTATCAAGGTGGATGACGACCGCCGCGCCCTGGCCAATTTTCAGCTCGTTCCCTACGACTCGCCCGATTTCAACGCCGCCATTACCCACATGGCGGATATTTTTTTGAAAAACCGCAAACCGCAACTGGTTATCGAAAAAATCGAAAAATTGCTCGGCGAAAACCAGATCGACAAATCCAACATCGAGTGGTTTTATGTCCTGGGACAGGCTCATGAAAACGCAGGCAACTTCAAGAAGGCCTTTGAAATTTACCAGATGATCCTGACCGAGGACTACTCCTTCAAGGACGTGCACCAGAAGATCAAGGACGTGGAAACCCTGATCCAAAAATACAAGGAAATGGAGCTGATTAGTGAAGATTCCAGCGAACGCTATCGCATCATCGAAAAGATCGGTGAAGGCGGCATGGGCGTGGTGTTCAAGGCCGAGGACACAGTCCTGAAACGGGTGGTGGCCTTGAAAATATTGAACAAAAACCTGGTCACCGACAAGCGCAACCTGGAACGCTTTTTTTCCGAAGCGCGTTCCACGGCGTCACTGACCCAGGCCAACATCGTCACCGTTTATGACGTGGGCCAGATCAAGGACGATTACTTTATCTCGATGGAATACATTGAAGGCGAAAACTTCATGAACCTCATCCGCCGCAAAAAAGATTTTTCCCCGTCACAGATCGTGTTCATCGCCATCAAGCTTTTCAAAGCACTTGATTATTCCCATCGCAAGGGCATCATTCACCGTGACATCAAGCCGCATAACATAATGATCACCAAGCAAAAGGAGATCAAGATCATGGATTTCGGCTTGGCCGTGATCCTGGGCGACCAGAAAAAGGGCGAAAGCGGCGTCATCACCGGCACTCCCTATTACATGTCCCCGGAGCAGATCCAGGGCATCCCGGTCGACCACCGCACCGACATCTATTCATCCGGGACCACATTGTTTCACTTGACCACCGGTCACGTCCCCTTCAAGGGCGAAAATATTTTTTACCAGCACCTGTTCGACCCGGTGCCGCCGATCAAGAAATACCGCAGCGATGTTCCGGAAAAATTATGTTATATCATTGAGAAATGCATGGAAAAGAAGCGTGAGCAGAGGTTCCAAAGTGCCATGGAAGTGCTGAACGAGATGAAGACCATAAAAATATAAGGAGTAAAAAATGGATTTTGCCCTAAACGAAGAACACCTGGCATTCAAGGAGGAGACCCACAAATTCGCTGAAAAGGAAATGCGCCCCAACGCCAGGGAATATGATGAAAAAAATGAGTTCCCCTTCGAAATCATGCAAAAGGCCTTCAGCGCTGGCTTTCTCACCTCGGGCATCCCATCTGAATACAATGGGGCCGGTCTTTCATCGCTGATCAACACCATCATCTGCGAGGAACTGGCCTGGGGCTGCGCCGGCATGTACACATCCATCATGGCTAATACCCTGGCCACCACCCCCATCGTCCTGTTCGGCAGCGATGAACAGAAAAAGAAATTCCTGGTGCCGCTGACCCAGAAAATGTCTTTCGCCTGCTTCGCCTTGACCGAAAAGGAGGCCGGTTCCGACAACTCAGCCATTCAGACCACGGCCGTGCGCCAGGGCGATCAATACGTGATCAACGGTTCCAAGACATTCATCACCAACGCCGGCGTTTCCCAGCTTGGCGTGATATTCGCCTCCACTGACAAGAGCCGCGGCGCCCGCGGCCTGTCCGCATTCATCGTACCCATGGACCTGCCCGGCATATCCGTCGGCAAGCATGAAAACAAGATGGGGCACCGGGCTTCCAACACCGCCGAGATCTACTTCGATGAGGTCAAGGTTCCGGCCGGGAATCTCCTGAAACGGGAAGGTTTTGGATTCATCATCGCCATGAAAACCCTTGACTACGCACGCCCAGCGGTGGGCGCGGGCGGAGTGGGATTGGCCCGCGCCGCCTTCGAGGAAGCCCTCAAGTATTCCCAGAACCGCGTGCAGTTCGGCCGGCCCATCGCCTCTTTCCAGCATAACGCCTTTAAACTGGCCGAAATGGCCACCGAAATCGATGCGGCGCGGCTGATGGTCTACCGCTCGGCCTGGATGCTGGACAACGGTCTGAAGGCTTCCAAGGAATCGGCCATGGCCAAAGTCATGGCCACTGACGTGGCCATGAAGGTCACCGTTGACGCCGTCCAGCTATTCGGTGGCTACGGCTACATGAAGGAATATCCTGTCGAAAAAATGATGCGCGACGCCAAGCTGCTGCAAATTTACGAAGGCACCAACGAGATCCAAAAACACGTCATTTCACTGGAATTACTGGGATCGGTAAAAAATATCGGCTGAAGCGATGAACCGGCAATTCGACGTCATCGTCATCGGCGGTGGCATTATCGGACTGGCCTCCGCTTACCACCTGAGCCGACGCGGACAACGGGTGCTGATCCTGGAGAAAAAATATCCCGGATCGGGCTCAACCGGCCGCTGCATCGGCGGCATTCGCCAGCAGTTTTCAACCCCGGGGGCAATCCGCCTGATGCAGGAGAGCGTTCGCCAGTTCCGCGGCATGCGCCAAGATTTCGGTTTTTCAGTGGAATATCACGAGGGCGGCTACCTGTTCCTGGCCCATGACCAGCAACACTTGCAAACCTTTCAAACCATATTGCCGCTGCAATTGGGATTGGGGCTCAAGGTTGAGATGCTGGATGCCAGCGCCTGCCTGAAAATCGCTCCGCAGTTGAATCCCGAGGGGCTTTTAGGCGGGGTTTTCTCTCCCGAAGACGGCCAGGCCTACCCGTTCAAAGTCATGGAAGGCTACATCCAGGAAATAAAAAAGCAAAAATCGCAAGTGTGTTTTTTCAGCGAAGTGAATGAGATTATCGTTGAAAGGGCAGCCGCCAAGGGCGTGCGCACCACGGCGGGAGAAACTTTCCATGCCGATGTCATCCTGAACGCCTCGGGCCCCTGGGCCCGGGAAGTCGCCCGCTTCGCCGGCCTGGAATTGCCCATCGAACCCGAAGAGCATGAAGCATTCATCACCGACCGCGTGCCGCCCATATTCGCCTCCATGGTGGTCGACTATCGTCCGGACGGCTGCTACTTTTACCAGCGCAGCAACGGCCAGGTGATCGGCTGCTATAGTCCCGTGCCCAACAAGCCCGGCATTCACACCGAATCTTCCCTGGAATTCCTGGTGGAGATGTCCAAGCGCACAGTTCGCCTGGTCCCCGAACTGGCCAAGGCCAGGGTCATCCGCCATTGGGGCGGCTGCTATTCCATGACCCCGGACGGCAGCCCGTTTATCGACAAGACCGAGATCAAGGGCTTGTATGTGGCCAACGGCATGTGCGGCCACGGATTCATGTTCGCTCCGGCCATCGGCCGCTACGTCAGCGAGATCATTCTGGACGGCCGCTACCCGTTCGATTGGTCGGAATTCAGCATGGGGCGCGACTTCTCGCGCCAGGAACTGATGAAATAAAATCATGGCAATCAAAATTGACGGTGACTGTTTAAGTTTAGAGCAATTCGATCAGGTGGCACGCGGAAAAAAGCGGGTGGAACTTTCGTCCGCCACCGTGGCCAAAATAAAAAAATGCCGGCTGGTACTGGAAGAATTCATCCATTCCGATAAGCCCTACTACGGCATCAACACCGGTTTCGGCGCCCTGGCCCAACGCCGCATCGAAAAGAAAGATCTGAAGAAGCTCCAAAAAAACCTGATCAAGAGCCACACGGCCGGGGTCGGCCCTAATTTGCCTGCCGACATCGTGCGCGGCATCATGCTGCTGCGGGCCAACGTCCTGGCCAAGGGCTACAGCGGCGTGCGCCTGGAAGTGGTGCAGCTGCTGCTTGATTTGTTGAACAAAAACATCGTCCCCCTTATCCCGGCCAAGGGATCGGTGGGCGCTTCCGGCGACCTGGCACCGTTGTCCCACCTGGCCATGGTCCTGATCGGTGAAGGAGAAGTCGTTTATCGGAATCATGAGCAGAGTTCGGCAACGGCTTACAAAAAAGCCGGCCTGCAGCCGTTGGTGCTCCTGGAAAAGGAAGGCCTGGCATTGATCAACGGCACCCAGGTGATGACCGCCATTGGCATTTTTAATCTGCGTGAAGCCGAAAACCTGGCCAAAGTGGCCGATATCGCCGGCGCCATGACCTTCGAAGCCCAGTTGGGCAACCCCTCACCTTTTTATGAGGAGATCCAGAATGTCCGCCGCCATCCCGGACAGATGGAGAGCGCCAACAATATCCTGCACTTGATCAAGGACTCGCCACTGTGGATATCGCACCAGGGCAAGAAAAAGGTGCAGGACGCCTATTCCGTCCGCTGTATTCCCCAGGTGCACGGGGCGGTGCGCGACACGCTGAAGTACGTGCGCCGCGTCCTGGAGATCGAGACCAACTCGGCCACCGAGAATCCCCTGATCTTCCCGGAACAAAAACTCATCCTTTCCGGCGGTAATTTCCACGGCGAGCCGGTGGCTTTCGCCATGGATTTCCTGGCCATCGCCCTGACCGAACTGGGCAACATCTCCGAGCGGCGCATCGACCGCCTGATCAATCCCGCCTCCAACATGGGGCTGCCCAATTTTCTGATCGCCGACAACGGCCTGAATTCAGGTTTCATGATCGTCCACGTCACGGCCACGGCCCTGGCTTCGGAAAACAAATCCCTGGCCCACCCGGCTTCTGTGGACAATATCCCCACTTCGGCCAACCAGGAAGACCACGTCAGCATGGGCACCATCGGCGCCCGCCAGGCGCGCGAGATCATCGGCAACCTGACTTGCATCCTGGCCATCGAGTTGATGGCCGCGGCCCAGGCCCTGGATTTTTATGAATTGAAAAGCTCGCCACCGCTGGAGCACGTCAAGGCCCTGATCCGCAAACAGGTTCCATTTTTAAACGAAGATACCCGCATGGACATCCATATCCGCCATATAACCGACCTGATCCAAAGCGGCCAACTTGTCGCGGCCGTTGAAAAGTCGGGACTGCAACTCCAATAATGACTTTCTTTCGTTTTCTCTTGCTGGCCGGCATTATTTATTTACTTTTCAAATGGTTGTTCAAAAGCTCTCCGCCCGCACCGAGACCGCGGAGCTTCGACCGCCAGGGCCAGGCCATAGAAGAGATGCTCCAGGACCCGGTTTGCGGTACCTATGTCCCTTCCGGCCAGGCCCTGTCCCTGACCCGGGAAAAGGAAACTTTTTATTTTTGCAGCGACGAATGCCGCGAAAAATTCAAGCAGCTCCAAAAACCAGACTGAGAGCAGCCTGAACGGCCCGGAAAGCACTGGCCCTCTGGCCTCACCCCCTCCCCCCTTTCTCCTTTAGGGGAGGGGTTAGGGGATGGGGCCTACCCCAATGCCACGTCCAAAAACATCATGGCCGCAAAGCCGAGCATGACGCCGATGGTGGACAGGTCGGTTTCGTTGCCCCGCTGCGATTCGGGAATGAGTTCTTCCACCACCACGAAGATCATGGCCCCGGCGGCAAAGGAAAGGGCATAGGGCAGCAGCGGTTTGACCAGCAGGACCAGCAGGGCGCCCACCACCCCGGCAATCGGTTCGACGAATCCCGACAGTTGCCCGTACCAGAATGCTTTCAACCGCGAAAATCCTTCGCGGCGCAGGGGGATGGCAACAGCGGCCCCCTCGGGAAAATTCTGCAAGCCGATGCCAAAGGCCAGGGCCAAGGCGCTGCCCAGCGCCGCCGGCGACCAGTTCTGGCCCAGGGCGCCGAAAGCGACGCCCACGGCAAGTCCCTCGGGTATATTGTGCAGGGTGATGGCCAAAATGAGCAAGGTGCTACGCTGCCAGGATGTCTTGATGCCTTCGGCGTTCTTCGTCTCCAGCCCCATGTGCAGGTGGGGCAGGATCTTGTCAATGGCCAACAAAAAGGCGCCGCCGCTTAAAAAACCGACCACGGCCGGCAGCCAGGGCAGGCCGCCGCCCGCCGCCGACATTTCGATGGCCGGTTGCAACAGCGACCAGTAGCTGGCGGCGATCATCACCCCGGCGGCGAAACCCAGCATGGTATTGAGTACCCTTTTGTTCAGGGATTTAAAAAAGAAAACCGTGGCGGCGCCCAGGGCGGTGACGCTCCAGGTGAAAAGTGTTGCGCCCAGGGCCATCAAGATCGGGCTTACGCCCTGAAACCAAGCTGTATCCATGGAAGGCTCCCGCCGTAATTATACTATGATTTCAGGACCCACTTCCAGCCACTCTCACTCTTCGCGCGGCACCGGTCGCCAATGCTCGGCCCAGCGGCTGAAGGGTTGGCCGTAGGCGGCGGCGAAAGCCGCCTCCAGGTCGCTGCCGCCGCCTAGTTTGACCAGCAGGCGGCGCAGGCGCGCCATGTCGTACTCCTCCACCAGGTCCTCCACCACCTGCAAGCTCTCCAGGTAGGCCACCATGGCCGCGCGCGGCTCGCGCGGGAAGCCTTTGGCCAGAAGCTTCAGGGGGATCACCTGGGCGGCGTTGACCGCCTGGTCGCCGCTGCAGTACTGGGCCAGCCCCTCCTGCAGCCAGAATGGGCAGTTTGGCGCCAGGGCATAGAGCAGGGCGTGAGTGTACTCGTGGCTGAGCACGCGGCGCAACGCCCGCTCCTGGCCGGCGGCGCCCTGCACCGGCACGCGGATCTTGCCGTCGAGCTGGCCGAACATGCCGCCGGCCCACTCCGGGGCGCGGGTGACGTCGGAAAAATCCTTGCCCGTGTAGAGGATGACGCTGATCGGCTGCCTGGGGAAATAATCCAATTCCTTGCCGATCTCGGCATAGGCGCTTTTCAAAATGTCCAGCACCATGTGCTTCATCTCGTCGTGTTCGTAGCCGTCAAACAGCACGACGAAATTCGCGGTTCGGGCATGGTCATAATTGCGCTGCACGCGGATTTCCTTCTCCAGCTTGGCCTGGAGTTCGAGAAGTGCTTCATCCACTTGCAGGGCCAGGGCGGCCTGCACCTGTTCCAAGGCCGGCTCCAGTTGGTTCTGCCGGTAAAGTGCCTGGGCCAGCCACTTGCGCATGGCGAAATTGTCGGGTTGCGCGTCCAGCGCCGCCTGCACTTCGACAAGGGCTTCGTCCCAGCGGCCCAGGCGGGCCAGGCAGAAACCCGCGCGGCCGCGGCTGATCGGGTCGGTCGGCGCCAGGCGCTTGTAGGCCTCTAGTGCTTCGCCGAATTTCCCGGCGGCGAACAGCGCGTCGGCCCATTGCCGGGCCGCGCTCGCCCCGCCACGGCTGTCGTCTCCGGGCGGCGTCGCGGCCGGGGAATTTTCGCCCCCGCTTTCCTCAGGCGGTCTTGGACCCTGGCGGGTGAGCAAATCCGCTGTCGCGGCCAAGCGGGCGGGCGGCGCCTTTGCCGCCGCTTCGGCAATCTTCTCCGGAGCAGCGCGATGCAGCAGCCAGAACGCGGCAGCGGCGGCCACAACCAGCAGCAGCGGCAGCAGCGCCAGCCTCAGGCGGCGATCATTCCTGTAATTCGGATTTTCCCAGGGCTGGCCCATTGTCCATCAATTGTATCTGAAAACGAACGGCAAAGGAATGGTGCTGAAGCTGATTCGCTCCTGCCGGCAAAGTCAAGTATGGAGCAAGGATTTTTGACCGGATTCGAGATCCAGCAGGTAGCGCTTGCGCCATAAGCCGCCGCCATAGCCGACCAGTTCGCCATCGGCCCCGATGACCCGGTGGCAGGGAATGATGATGGCAACCCTGTTGTCTCCGTTGGCTTTGGCCACGGCCCGCATCGCATGGGGATGCCCGATCGCTTCGGCCTGTTCCTTGTAAGAACGGGTGGAACCATAAGGTATGGTCCGCAATCCGGTCCACACCCTTTGTTGGAACGGCGTTCCGGGCAGCACCAGGGGGACGTCGAATTCCTTTCTCTTTCCGGAAAAATACTCTTGCAACTGGCCATTCAGCTTGTCGAAGTGTTTGCTGAAACCGGGGACACATTCGGCTTGCAATAACTTGTTCAATCTCTTCAATTGGGTCTCCAGCATCCTCCTGTCGACGAATTCCAGCAGGCAGATGCCGTCAGCGGTGGCCCCGGCCAGCAGCGGCCCCAAGGGAGTCAGGATCCTTGTGGTCGCAATAATTTGTCTCTCCCGGCTTTGGCGCGGAGAAAAGCCGGCCGTTTTTTTGAACTGGTCGGCAAAACCGCTCAACGATTCGTAACCAGACTCGAAAGCCGTGCCGGTGACCTGTTCGCCATGCCGGATCCTGCCGAAGGCCTGCCCGATGCGCAAGGCACGCAAATAGGCCTGGAAAGTCATGCCATGGTGTTTCCTGAACCAGTAGCGGACGCGGCTGGGTTCCAGGCCCCGGGCTCGCAGGTCGCGGTCTTTCAGCCGCATCAGCGGATCGTTACCGATCTCCGCCAGCAGCGGTTTCAACCAGTCCGGGGCGGCTCCTTTGTGCTCCAGGGGCGTGCAAACCTTGCAGGGGCGGTAGCCGTGCAAAAGAGCGTCGCGGGCCGAGCCGAAAAACTCGACGTTCTCGCGCTTGGGCTTGCGCGCCGTGCAGGTGGGTCGGCAGAATATGCCCGTGGTCTTGACCCCCACCACGAATATCCCCTCGAAATTGCTGTCTTTTTCGACCAGCGCCGCATACAATGTCTCGCCGTCGGGCAAGCAGCGATTCATGGCTTCACCATTCCTGTCTGCAATTATTGTGTTCTTTTCCATTTTCATCCATCGCCATTATGCAGACAATTGCCGGCCGCCACAACCGAAAACCGCACAACTATTTTTT
>DATKZA010000092.1:0-23983 GCA_035528155.1 Patescibacteria group bacterium
TTTGCCGAAACAATCGATTTTTTAAAATCCCAGGTGGAGGCGGATCCCCGCGGCCGCACTATTCATACTTGATGCAGCGTACGGGATTGGCCCGGGCGGCCCGCAGCGTCTGCCAGCCGACGGTCAGGGCTGCCGAAAGCAGGGTAAGCAGGACGCCCAGGGCGAAGATCCACCAGCGGACCGTGATGCGGTAGGAATAACCTTCCAGCCACTTGTTGGCCAGGATATAGGCCAGGGGGCAGGCCAGCAAATTGGCGACAACGATCCAGGCAAAAAATTCCTTCGAAAGCAGAAAGGCGATGCCCCTGGCCGTTGCCCCCAGGACCTTGCGGATGCCGATCTCCCTGGTGCGCTGCTCGACCATGAAGGAAGCCAGGCCGAACAACCCCAGGCAGGATATCAGGATGGCCAGCAGCGAGGCGCTGCGGACCAGTTTCCGCAGGCGTTCATCGGCCCGGAACATGCGCGCGAAATCCTCGTCGAAGAATTTGTATTCGAAGGGCGCGCCGGCGAAGACCTTGCGCCAGGCGGCGCGGACCGCTGCCAGGGCCGCGACTGATTCTCCCGCCGGCAGCCTCAGGATGGCATAAGCGACCGCTTCCGGGGCGGCGAACAGGGCCAGCGGCCCGATCCTGTCCTGCAGCCTGCGGTAATGAAAATCCTTCATGACGCCGATGACGGTTCCCTGGAAAGCTTTCAGGCCCGGCCTTCCCGAAAAAACAAAGCGCCGGCCCAGCACCGGCCCGGGCCCCATCATGTTCATCAGCGTCTCGTTGACCAGCACCGCCTGCGAGCGGTCGCTGACGATGCGCGGCGAAAAGGATCTTCCCTGGAGTAGCGGAATTTTCAGCGCCACGACGTAATCGACATCGACCTGCCCGTAATCGACCCGGGGATCGAAACCGGGCTGCTTCCCCTCCCAGTCGCCGGCGCCGTTGATGCCGCGGCCCATCATCGTCGGCCGCTGGGACGTCCCGGTGACCGTCGACAGCCCCGGGCGTTTCCGCACCTCGTCCTTGAACGCGGGATAGGCATGGCGGAGTTCGTCGGCCAGCGGCAGGTAAAGCAGCTGCTCGCGGTCATAGCCAATTGATTTGTGGCGCAAATAGTCCAGCTGTCGGGTGATGACCAGGGTCCCGACCAGCAGGATGATCGACAGGCAGAACTGGCCGATGACCAGTGTGCGGCGCAGCCAGCCGCTCCGCGAACCTGCGGCCACCGCGCCTTTCAGCACCTTGACGGGGTCGAATGCCGCGAGCAGCAGCGCCGGGTAGCTCCCGGAAGCCGCGCCGGTGAGGATGGTGATCGCCGCGATGCACAAGATGAAATTCAGGGAGAACAGGGAGCCGGCGCCGACCGCTTTTTCGGCAAGGCCGTTGAACGCGGGCAGCAGGGCGATGACCATGGCCAATGCCGCGGCCAGGGCGAGCAGCGAAAGCAGGAGCGATTCGCAAAAAAACTGGGCCATGATGTTTTTTCTGGCCGCGCCGACGACTTTCCTGACGCCGATCTCCCTGGCCCGTTTTGAAGAGCGGGCGGTGGCCAGGTTGATGAAATTGATGCAGGCCAGGAGCAGGATGAAGACCGCCAATGCCGTCAGGATGTACACGGTCTCGATGTTCCTGCCGGCCAGGCGGATGTCGGCCAGCGGCATCAGCGCCGCAGTCGACGCCAATCCGCTGCTGTTGCGCCTGAAGACGGCGCTTATTTTTTCGGCGACGGTCTCGCTGTCGGCCGGTTCCCGGAGCCGGACCCAGGTCGTCCAGCAGAATTCCCTCCAGCCGAGGTCGTATTCTCCCGGCACCTTGTCCATGAACTGCATGGGGATGAGTATCTGCGGCTGGACGGTCGAATTCGCCGGCGCATCGCGCATGATCCCGGTGACGGTAAAGGAATAGCGGCCGTTCAGGAGCATGGTCTTGCCGACCGCTTCCTCGTCGCCGAAATATTTTTCCGCCGTTTTTTTTGCCAGGACCATGGAATAAGGCTGGCTTAGGACCGTGCGCGCCTCGCCCTCGAGCAGAGGGAAGGAAAAGATCTGAAAGAAAGAGGGATCGACCAGGCTGACATTGCCCTCGTAGAATGAATGTTCGCCGTGCTGCAAGCGCATGGTTTCATGGTCGAACACCCGGGTCACATGCTCCACTTCCGGGATCGCCGCGCCGACCGCCGGCGCCAGGGCGCAGGGCACTTCGGCAAGGCGCTCGCCGCCGGCGGCACCGGCCGCCGCCTCGACCCTGAAAATACGGGCGGCGTTTTCGTGAAAGCGGTCGTAGCTCAACTCATCCTGGACCCACAAAAGCAGAAAAATGCAGCAGGCCATGCCGCTGGCCAGGCCAAACACATTGATGAAGGAATAGCCCCTCTGCTTCAGGATGCTTCGCCAGGCGGCCTTGAGGTAATTTTTCAGCATGGATATCCTCCGTTATGCCTATTGGACGCTTGCTCCGGCTGAAAAGTCACCCTTTTTCCATCACCAATAAAAATCAACAGAGTTCCGGGATCAGGGCGCGGTTGTTGAGCCCTCATGCGGCGGATCATCCAAAAGGGCGGGACAACCCCGCCCCTACTTCGACACCTCGATCTCCAAACTTTCGGGCGCAGAGGCGATCATGATGCCGCCGCGGCGGGCGGTGGTCAGCCAGCGGATATTCCTTTGCTTCAGACGCTCGATCACTTCACGGTGCGGGAAGCCGAAGCCGCTGTAGGCCGGGACGGAGATCACCGCCAGCTGCGGGTGCACCAGGTCCAGGAATCTCGCTGTGGAAGAAGTGCGCGAGCCGTGGTGGGGCACCTTAAGGACCGTGGCGGCCAGGGAGGGACCCGAGGCAGCGGCGATCCCGGCTTCGGCATTTTTCTCGATGTCGCCACTGAACAAAAAAGCATGCCGGCCGTCGGAGACGCGCAAAACCATGGAATGGTCATTTGCCGTTTGCGCCGAGTTGATGAAGCGGGGCGGCGCCAGGCAGGTGACGGAACAGTTGTCAATGCTTTTTGCAAAGCCGCGCTGAATTTTTCTCAGCTGCGTTTTTTTCGGTTTGGCCGCGAGTAGCTGCTTGTAAAGATCGCTTTCCGCGGCGGCCGAGGAGAGCCACAATTCCTCGGGGGCCAGGATGACCATGAGCTCGATCAAGGCCTTGACGTGATCGGGATGGTAGTGGCTGATTGCCGCCCAGCGGATGCGGATCTTTTTCTGCAGAATGAACGGCAGAAGCAGGCGGCGGCCGACCTGGAAATCCGACAGGCTGGCGCCGCCGCCGTCGATGAGCAGGGCGTCGCCACCGGGGAAAACCACGATCCCGGCGTCGCCGTGGCCGACATCGAGAAAATACGTTTCCAGCCAACCGGGCTGGTAAGGGTGCGGGGGGAGCGATATGAAAAGCAAAATGCCCGCCAGCATCATGGCCAGGGCGATCCGCCAATAAATTTTCAGCCGCTCCAGGGAAATGGAGAAAAACAACAGGCCGATCACGGCCAGAAGCCACAGCGGCGGCGGCGGCCGAAAAATGCTCAAACTGAAATGTTCATAAACCCAGCGGCTTATCTTGAAAAACAGGTCCAGAAAAACTCCTGCCGGCAGCAGGGCCAGGGCGGCGGCGTTGAACGGCAAAATGACCAGCAGCAAAAGCAGCGCCCCGCAAACCGTGATGGCGCCGGCCAGGGGAACCAGCAGGATGCCGCTGAGAAAACCGGAAAAGGCGTAACGATGAAAGAAAAACAGCGAAAGCGGCAGGGCCAGCAGCGCCGTGGCAAAATTGGCCGTCAGCAGCTCGGCGGCATAGCGGGGCAAAAAGCGCAGCAGCGGCAGCAGGATGCGCCGGCCGATCAGCAGGGCCGCGGTCAGGGAAAAGGTAAGGATGAAACCCGGGTCCAGGAACTGAGCCGGATTGAAAGCCAGCAGCAGCAGCCCGCAGAACGAGATGATGTTGGACAGCTGCACGTCCATGAACCAGACGCGGCCGGCAAAGAGCAGCAGCGCCATCAGCACCGCCCGCTGGGCGGAAATGTCGAATCCCGAGACGGTGAGAAACAGTAGCAGCAAAAGCGACGTGAGCGCGTATTTCACTCTCAGGGAGAAGCGCAGCCAGCGGCAGACCAGCAGGGATATCAAGGCCAGCATGGCGATGTTGGCCCCGGAAATGGCCAGCAGGTGAAAGACGCCGCTGCCGATCAGCATTTCCTGCTCGTCGTTTTCCAGGCGCAGGCGGTCGCCGAGGATGGTCGCTTCCAGGAACACTCCCGGCGGGCTGAGAACGCCGGCTGTCTGGCAGCACGCTTCGATTTTTTGGCGGATGCGTTCGCGCCAGGCCCCGATCGCCCGCCAGAAAACATTAGCCCTGGCCGTCAGCTGCAGCAACTGCGCCGATTTGCTGAAAGCCGTCAAATGGATGTTTTTATACAGCAGGTATTTTTCATAGGGGTTGGGGAAAAAATTCCGGTTGGGCAGACGGGGATCGATGCGGGCCGCGATTTCGACCCGGTCGCCGCGGTTGAACACCCGGCAGTCGCCGCGGCAGGTGATACGGACATTCAGCTCCCGCTCAATTTTTTTGCCTCCCCAGGCAAAGGAGCGGGAACGCAGCAGCAGCACCGAAGAATCGTTGCCGATCTCCGGAAAGACCAGCAGCGTGCCGGTCATGGTGATGTACTGATCCGGGGGAAAGCGCATGCTTCGATCGTTTTCATAAGCGTCTTTTTTCAGCAAATAAGAGCCGCTGAGCAGCAGGACCAATGCCAGGGCCACGCAGGCATAGGCCGGGCGATATTTTTTAAAAAGAAAAAAAATCAGGAAAAGAGCAAATGCCGCCAGCGCCAGCGGCGTGAAAACGAAGGGGTTGGGCCCCAGACCATGGGACAGGGAAAGGGCGGCCAGAGCCAAAAGGAAGATCGGTGTGAAAATATCGCGCATCCAGCATGCTACCTGATTTGCCATCCACAAAGCAAGCGGCCGTTTTTTGCAATAAACTCGGAGCGCGCGGTTGAATTGGCGCCTGATTTGGTATATTATTCAATATTAAATTTACGGCAACAAACTGAGGCCAATGATGATAAGAAGAGATTTTATAAAAAGCGGCGGCACCCTGCTGGCAGCGGCGCCGTTCATGAATTTCGGGGCGGGCAGGCCCCTGGCCAAAAAGATGCTGGTCCTGGGCTTCGACGGCATGGACCCGGGCATCGTCAACCGCCTGATGCAGCAGGGGCAGCTGCCCAACATGCAGCGCCTGGGCGAAAAGGGCGTATTCACCATGATGCGCTCGAGCATCCCCCCCCAGAGCCCGGTGGCCTGGGGCAGCTTCATCAGCGGCGCCGACCCCGGCGTCTTCGGCATCTTCGACTTCCTGCACCGCAACCCCGAGAACTACACGCCCATGTTTTCCCAGAGCGACACCCTGCCCTCGCGCTGGACGGTCAACCTCGGCCAGTACCAGATCCCGCTCAAGCCCGGCAAGGTGGTCCTGAAAAGGGAGGGCCGCGCCTTCTGGGACTACATGGAGGACCGCGACATCCCGGCCACCATCGTCAAGCTTCCCACCAACTACCCGCCGTCGGCAAGCGGCCAGCGCACCCTGGCCGGCATGGGCACGCCCGACATCCTGGGCACCTACGGCATCTATTCGCTGTTCACTTCCGATGAGAACGAATCGCAGAGCGACCTCTCGGCCGCCAACATCTATTACGCCTACATCGACGAAAACAACGTCATGGAAGGGCAGATCGAGGGTCCGAAAAACGACCTGGTCAGGGAAGGCGAAAACGTGGTCGTGCCATTCAAGGTCTATGTCGACAACCGCCACAAGACGGCGCGCATCGACATCCAGGGCAAGGAAATACTCATCGCCGAAAAGGAATACTCCGACTGGGTGGAGATCGAATTTTCCCTGATCAACCACCTGGCCGGCATCACCGGCATGGTCAGGTTCTACCTCATGGAAATGGGCGAGAAATTCCGCCTCTACATCTCCCCCACCCACCTCAGCCCGCGCGACCCGGCCGTGCCCATCTGCACCCCGTCCGGCTACAGCCGCGAACTGGCCGACCAGGTCGGCCTATTCCATACCATCGGCCTGCCGGCTGACACCAAGGCCCTGAGCAACGGCACCTTCGCCATGGAGAACTTCATCACCCAGTCGCTGTCGGTTTTCGATGAAAGCTGCCGCCTGTTCGACTACGAGCTGCAGCGCTTCGCCGGCCGCAACGAGGGATTGCTTTTCTTTTACTTCTCCTCGCTCGACCAGGGCCAGCATATGTTCTGGGCGCTGAACGACAAGGAGCACCCCTATTACCATGCCGAGGAAAGCCGAAAATTCGCCTATATCACCGACGAGATGTACCGCAAATTCGACCGCGTGCTGGGCAAGGCCATGAAGAACATCGACCCGGGCATCCCGCTCCTGCTCATGTCGGATCACGGCTTCGGCCCTTTCCGCCGCGAAGTCAACATCAACAACTGGCTGGTCAAAGAGGGATACCTGAAAATGAGTGTCGACGGCGGCGGCGAAGAGATCTCCATCCTGGGCTACGCCGACTGGCCGGCGTCCAAGGCCTACGCCCTGGGCCTGAACGGCCTCTACCTGAACCTCAAGGGCCGGGAAAAAGAGGGTGCGGTCGGTCCTGAAGAACGGCGGCGGCTGCTCGACGAGATCAAGGCCAAGCTGGAAACCATCAGCGATCCCCAAAACGGCAACAAGGTCATCTCCTGCGCCTATATTTCCGAAGACAATTTCTCGAAAAACTTTATCGACCGCGCCCCGGACATCATCCTGGGTTTTGACCGCGGCTACCGCATCAGCGACGAATCGGCCCTGGGCACGCTCAGCCGCGAGATGATCAGCGACAACATGGGCTGGTGGTCGGGGGACCATTGCGTGGATCCCAAGAAAGTGCCAGCCTCGTTCATCGCCAATTTCAAGATCCAGAGCCCGGTGCCGAACATGCAGGATGTGGCACCCACCATTTTAAAAACTTTCGGCATCGCCACCCCGGCCCAAATGACCGGGAAAGCATTGATTTAGGAGGAAAACATGTCGAGCAAAGTCAAATTGAGCAAGGAAGCCGGCCAGAAGGCCGACGAGATCATCGCCTTTCATGGCTACTCTTCCCTGGAAGAACTGGTCGAAGACCTGATCAACAAGGAGTACGAGAAAATAAAGAGCGGCGACGACAAGGAAGAACTGGCCAACAAGCTCAGCGGCCTGGGTTACATTTCCTAGATGGCGCAGAAGATCAATTATTTCCTGACCCGGGGCTGCGACCTGCTGCTGGCGCCATTCGCCAAGCTGCCCCCCTTCTGGGGCATCCTTTTCCTGAGCCTGCTGACCTCGCTTTTCGTGCTGGTCGTCTACCGGGCCGTTTCCAGCCCCCGCAAAGTCAGGGACACCAAGAACCAGATCAAGGCCAACATCCTGGCCATCCGCCTCTACCGCGATTTTTGGAAGACCATCGTCGGCTCGTTTTTCAAGAGCTTGTATTACACGGGGAAATATTTCGTCTTGAACCTGGTGCCGTTGTTCCTGCTATTGCCCTTGCTCTTCCTGCTTTTCGTGCAGATGGACATCCGCTACGGCATGCGCCCGTTCCGCCCCGATGAGAGCATCACGGTCAAGGCCGGGTTCAAAGGGAATATCGGCGCCGTGAATGTGGAGATCCAGCCCAATCCCCATTACCGCTCCGCCATGAATCCGGTGTTCATCACGGCGCTGCGCGAAGTGGACTGGAAGCTGCAAGCCGGCAAAAGCGGTTCCACTGCCATCGCCATCAATGTCGACGGGACCACGGTCAGCAAAAACCTGGTCATCGGCGAAAACATGCCGGCCCTGTCCAATAAAAAAATGGCCGCCTCATCCCTGGAGCATTTCATCTACCCGGCCGAAAAACTGCTGGCAGCGCCGACATCCCTGAAATACGTCTATATCCAATACCCGGCCCGCAGCATTTCCTTCCTGGGCCTGCGCACCCACTGGCTGGTCTATTACCTGGTTCTCACCATGGTCATCGCCCTGGCCCTGAAGAACCGCTTCGGCGTGGAGTTCTGATTAAACAAATTTCCTGATCTTTTCGCAAAACCGCACCAAGGAGAAATCATGAAAAAAATACTCTTTGTCATGCTGATCGGCCTGCTCATCCTGCCGCGGCTCGGCGCCCAGGAACAGCAGGACGCCGACGCCGAAATGATGAAAAACCTGCAGCTCGTGGAAAAAACCATTGCCGTCCCCGCCCGGGCCCAGGCCGGATTCGCCGATATAAACGCCAGGGACATGATGTCGATCATGACCTTTTTTTCCGCCGATCACCTCGAAGGACGCGAGATCGGCAGCCGCGGCTATGACACCGCCGCCGCCTACGCGCAATCCCTCTTGGCCCTCTGGGGGCTCAAGCCCGGCGGCGACTTTCCCAGACCCGCCGCCGGCCCGTTCCGCGCCTTCACTGCCGGGCAGCCCGCGGCCAAACCCGAACGGGGCTATCTGCAGGAATTTGAAATGAAGGAAGCGTTGGAAACCCAGGCCGGCGCGGTTCTGGAAAGCGGCCGTTCCGGTTTCAGCAGGGTTTCAAGGACCTTCGCGCCGGGGATCGATTTCGTCTTCCATTCGCTCCTGCCCCTGGAAGTAAGCGCACCGCTGGTTTTCGCCGGTTACGGTATCAGCGAGAAGAGTATTTCCTACGACGACCTGGCCGCTATCGATGTCAAAGACAAGATCGTTTTGATCCTTTCCGAAGCCCCGGGCAAAGACGATGCCGCGTCCCCTTTCCAGAAAAAGGAGATCAGGGAAAAATACTTCCCGGCCCGGCCCGGCCGCCACGGCGGTATCGACTATACCAAGGCCACGGCCATCATCAAGCGCGGCGCCCTGGCCGTGCTGGTGGCCAGAAATTCGCTCGCTGAAAACGGTGACGTTCACCGCGAGATCCTCGCCCAGCAGCAGGTCAGCGACGACAAGCCCATCCTCCCCGATTCCCGCAAAAAGCTGCTCATTCCCGGCAGCAAAGCGTTCCCCTGGGAAGGCCGGAGTATAATCAGGATCTCCCGGGAAATGGCCGATGCGATCCTGGAAACCGCCGGCGAAACGGTCGAAAGCCTGCAGAAAAAAATCGCTTCCAGGTACAAACCGCACTCCTTGCGCCTGCCCGGCAGCAGCCTGCGCCTCAGCAACCAAGTACGCTACCAGCTGCTCAAGAGTGCCAACGTCATCGCCTTTATCGAAGGCAGCGACCCGCAATTAAAGGAGCAGGCGGTGGTAATCGGCGGCCACCTCGACCATCTGGGGCGCCGCGGTGATTATGTCTACAACGGCGCCGAGGACAACGCTTCGGGCGCCTGCGGCGTCCTGGCCATCGCCCGCGCCCTGGTCCTCAATCCCGAAAAGCCCAAGCGCAGCATTGTTTTCTGTTTATGGACCGGCGAAGAGGAGGGGCTGTTGGGCTCAAGGTATTACGTGGAGCATCCATTGTTCCCGCTGGACAAGACCGCGGCCTATTTCAACCTGGACATGATCGCCCGCTCCTGGGACGAAAAAGGGCTGCAGCGGATGCTGCGCATGCTCAACGTCAAGGAAGGAGCGGCGCTGCTCAAGAAGATCAAGCCCGAAAATTTCCTGCCCCTCTCCTTCTCGGCCGAGGCGCCCGACCTCAAGGACGCCCTGCAGGAAGCCAACCGCAGCGTGGGCTTCGATATTCTCTACCGGGAGTCGGCGCGCAACATGAACCGCATGGGCGGGGGCAG
This sequence comes from Patescibacteria group bacterium, assembly GCA_035528155.1. GTDB lineage: Bacteria > Acidobacteriota > Aminicenantia > UBA2199 > UBA2199 > UBA2199. Next base: position 9,719 of record DATKZA010000092.1, read on the forward strand.
CGACCACGCCCCGTTTGCCATGGCCGGCAAGCCCTGGGCTTTTTTCATGACCGGCATGGGCGACGTCTACCACACCCCGGCCGACAGCATGGAAAAATTCAGCGGCGAAACCATGGAAAAGGTGAGTCGCTTAATCTACCTGGCCGCTTTTTTATTGGCCGACAAATAAAAAAAACTATTTACTGACCCTTTCGATATAGGAGCCGTCGCGGGTGTCGATCTTGATGACGTTGCCGGGTTCGATGAACGGCGGCACCGTCACTTCCAGTCCGCTTTCCAATTTGGCCGGCTTATAAGAAGCCTGGACGGTTGATCCTTTCATGTTCTTTTCGGTTTCGGCCACCACGAATTCCATGGACAACGGCGGGACGATGTTGATCGGCTTGCCCTGGAAAAATTCCATCTGGTAGGGTTCATTTTCCTTCAGGTAAAAGACGTTGTCGCCGACAAAATCCTTGTCCAGGCTGATCTGGTCGTACGTGGCATTGTCCATGAAAATGTAATGCTCTCCGTCTTTATAGGAATAGCTGACTTCCTTGGAATCCAGGGTCACCTTTTCCACACGGTCGGAAGAACCGAAGCGGAACGGCGAGCGGACATTGCTCTCCAGGTCGCGCATCTTGACGTGAATGGTCGACTTGTAGCGCCCGGGGGTGACATGGTCCATCTCCTCGACGCGGTACAGCTTATTGTCCATAAAAATGATCATTCCCCTTCTGATCTGGGTGGCATTAATCATATAACCCTCCACTGATTAACTCATTGATTTGCTTGCGATCGTTGCTGCGGGCGTAGAACAGCCGGGCGTTGTCCTGGTGCAGGAAAAAATACCCGGCCGCGGAATTGCCGGCACTGAAATTCCGGCCGCCGGTCTGGCCGCTTTGAAAAACGACATTGAATTTTTTTTCCAAGAACTTTTGGAAATCGGCGTGAAAGCGGGAACAATCGGCGCCTGTATCCCAATGGGCCTCCCAGAGCAGCAGCCGGGAATCGCCATGGCGATAGAGCGAAAACAGGTCCCCCCCCCAGCCGGCAGCCGCGTCGGTTATCTCGGGGCCGTTTTTAAGCAATATGTTCAAATAGTATTCGCCGATAACACCTGAATAGACCAACTCTCCCCGGTTCGGGCGGAAGCCGGTGAATACGGTCTGGGGTTTTTCCCCGGCAAGATATTTCTGCGGGTGCAGGATCTGTTCCGAGGAGAGCGGCTTGCGGTTCAATACCTGGTTCAGCCCCTTCCACTTCTTTTCTTTGAAAATCGCCTGGCTGAACTTCATGCCATCCAGGTAGGGCATGAGCAGCTGGTATTTGATGATATCCGGGGCGGACATCAACGTGGAAGCTCCGGCCATGGCCGAAAAAGAGAGTACGTTTTCCGGACTGAAGGCCGCGCCGATCAATTCGGGATCGAAACCGAGCTGGCGGATCATGACCAGGGTGGCGTCGCCCTCGACCGCGGCCAAAGCCGCCAGCTTGCGGTCATCGAAGTCGGAGAGGTCCCCCAACAGCGCGGCCAAGTGGAAATGCTGATCCTGGATGGCGTGGCGCAGTTCGTGCGCCAGCGCCGGGGCATTGAGCATGTCGATGTGGCGGAACTCCTCGACGGCCAGCAACTCCTTGGTTTTTTCGTTGTACATGCCGCCGACATTTTCCAGGATAATTTTTTTGCGCAAGGCTTTCAGGGCGATCTTCTCGGGAGTAAATCCCATCAGCCAGATGACCTCTTCCTCTTTCGCTGCCAGCTCGTCGGGATAATCGCTTTCAAAAAGGCGCTCGATATAATTTTTCAATTGGGCGCGGTCCAGGTACTTGACCGGGACATCGCGCTTGAATTCAAGCCGGCCGATCTCCACGACCGATTTTTTCAAGCTTTCCAGGTCGCTAGGGGCCTCGGCCAGAACAGCCAGGCAGAAAAAGACAAGGGCAACAGTCAGGAAATATCGGATTTTCATTGCCTGTTTTATAACACAATCCGCGCTTGCCGTAAATATTTTTATTACAAAATAAGTAGGAACGACTGCTGGAATGCCGAAGAAGTAGCGGCCGTTAGACTGGGATCAATCTAATTCTTCCAGAGCAGCCAGGATGCGTAGTAAAAAATGACCAGCAATAACGAAACCATGTTGCCGACGAAGAAATAGTCATTGGAGACCTTGTTGTCCTTGTCGTTCACACGCGTGCCGATCTTGATGGCACCGAAAGCGATCAGGGCGTGCGGCAGATCATAAACCAGGCAAAGGAAAAGGAATGACCTTTCCAGCCATCCCTTGATCACCTGGATATCGATCCGCCATTGCCATTTTTTCTCAAATCTCTTCTTTACCAGCAGGAAAACAAAATACGCTACCATTTCCCCCATCAAAAAGATTGCTGTGAACAGGGCTATTTTTGACATGGCGCACCCTCTAGCAAAAGGACTATCAGTTTTTTCACCACCTGGTATTCGGACATTTGCAGGCTTTTTTTCCATTTCCAACTTTGTGAAATATTTTTCTTTATCTGACCGGCTACCTTCTTGTAATCATCACAATCCAAAAACTCCTTCACAATGCGGTAATCTTTAAATGCCCAGGCATCGACAATGGCTTGATAGAGAATAAAAACCAATCCCAATTTTTCGGAAAGAGGCGTATCGTATGTTTGGATCAGAAACCTGATTTTTTTTGGTTTGCTTTTTTCCAATAACTTCCGACTTGTGGTCAAGCCCTCGCCAAGCATCCCATAGGCAATCCTGGGATTGATTTTGGTAGCGATCGATCCAAAATTCAAAATATACTTAAGTTTGAAATTTAAATTGAGCTTCACAATCGCCTCTTCCATCGCCAGAATTACATCGATCCCATCCGGCAAAGATCTTACAATAGCCTGAAACTCATCACCGAGAGTAACGGTCAATGGCGAAAGGAAACTGTGCCTATATTCATTATTGATCTTGTTTACAAGTTCTAGGAAACCCTTTATAACGGTTTGGCTGTTCTTTTTTCGGCTGCCGATGATATCGGCCATCAGAATATGATATTTCTTCATATGTCCCCGAAAATATAGTAACAGCAACCGGAATAATTTTCAATAAAATTTTCATTTATTTTGATAATTTATTAATTTTTCAGTTTTAGTGAAAATTTGGTGATTTTTCAATTCAAATGAAAATCGATCTGAAAAAGATCAATTTTGCGCCGGTCCCCTCTCGAAAGCTTACTCAATCCGGCCCATGACCGCCACGGGCCAGTAGCGGAAGAAAGCTTTGCCGAAAATATATTTCTGCGGCACCGGGCCGAAGATACGCGAATCAAAGCTGATGCTGCGGTTGTCGCCCATGACAAAAAACATGCCGCGCGGGATGAGCAACGCCTTCATGTCGGTGGGCGATTTGCGAGCATCGGCATGGTTGCCGCCGGGAAGCTGCTTCAGCGGCTTATCGTTGATCCACACGTCACCGGCGCGGACCTCGATGATCTCGCCCGGAAGGCCGATGATGCGTTTGACCAGGGATTTTTCCGGTTCGTCGGGTTTGTACAGGACCACGATATCGAAGCGGCGCAGGTTGTTTTTGCGCACGGCCAGCTTGGAGATCAGGATACGTTCCTGGGCGCGCAATAACGGCTTCATGGAATCGCCTTCGATCTTGTAGGCGGAAACGACGTAGTTGATCAGGAAAAAAGAGATCAGGGCCGCCAGCAAAATGTCAATGACCACGTACTTGACGAAATGTCGGAATCTGGATTCTGCCATGATGTGCGCATTTTATGCCAAAAGATTCCGTCAAGTCAAGCCGGAACAAAGAGAAAAGAAAGTTTCAGGGCAGCAAGTTCAGGGATAATCTCGATTTCCAAACACATTCACGGTCTTGCTGCGGAACTTGGCGGCGGTTTTCCTCGAGCGTCCCGACAGCGCTGCCGTTGTCCCGGCAATTTAGGATTGCCAAGGCGTTTGCGGGCGGCGAGGATTTTTTTTAAGCATTCAGTCAAAATTAATGATGTCGTCTTTTTCAAAAACCGAAAGGAAAAGCAGCAGGTAATCACGGAGGTGCCTGAAAATCAGGTAATTATTTTTAATATGCTCGTGGCCATTCATGCCCAGTTTCAGGGCATATTCCGGTTCATTTAAAAGCTGCTTGATCCAAAAAGCGGTGCCTTCGATGGAATGGGTCAGTATTCCGGAATACTTGTGGGAGATCTGCAGTTGAATGCCGCCGACCGCAGTCGCGATCACGGGTTTCGACTTCCACAAAGCTTCGGCAACCGTCAGTCCGAACCCCTCCTTCAAGGACTTCTGCAGAACCACGGTCGCCCCCCGCTGCAAGGCGTTGATCTCCAGGTCGGCGGCTGGCGGCAGGAACAGAACAAAAATATCCGGGTCACTTGCCGCGGCCTGGCGGACATCGGCGAGTACGCGCATGCCCTCAGGATCATCCACTGCCCCGCCCCCGGCCAACACCAGTTGACAGTCCACATGCTCCTTGGCCAACTTGTACGCTTCGATGACCCCAACGGGATCCTTCAAATAATCAAACCTCGATATCTGACAAATGATCGGCCTTTTCTGGTCGATCCCATACTTTTCAAAAACCGCATCGATGAATTCCTGGGACAGATCCTTGTTCTTGTCACTGAGCGGATCGATGGAAGGCGAAATCAGGACCTGGCGAATGGGCAAGCGCCTGGCAAAGGCCGGAGCGGAAAAAACGGCCGCATCATACATTTCAATGAAGCCCCTTAAAAATTCCCACACCTTTTGATTCGGATTGGTGAAATCGATATGGCAGCGCCAGATCCATTTACCTCCGACACTGGGTTTTTTGCGGATCAAGGCTATGGGCTGCGGGTCATGGACGAAATGGATGTCATAGTTCAAATCCATTTCGGCGACATTTCTCTCATTGATCTCCAAAAAGTATTCCAGGTCTTCATTGCCGATCGTTTCGCTCACACCGTGCAGGGCATTGTGCATTTTCTTGGTAATGGCAAAATATTTTTCGTCGCCGCGGATCACATCCCAGCGGGCATCGACCCCCAATTCATGCAAGAGGGGTAGCATGCGGGTCAGGATTTCGGCCACGCCGCCGCCCACCGCGGTGGAATTGATGTTCTGGATCCTTTTTCCCTGCAGGTGTTGCGACAGCACCTCTAGTTCTTCGATCACGTTTTGGCCGACGATATCTGCATAATCTTTTATTTTAAGCATGTTTCTCCACGATATTGATTATTTTTTTTCGTAAACTCTCCAGGGTAATGGTGTACGGATCCAACTTGGCTATCTCGCCAGCCAATTCTTTCTGCCCGATGGACTCGAACCAAAGGGAAAAATCATTGCCCACCTTGCCCAAGCGCAGCCTGGATTCAAAAATATGATAATAAAGCGAGTTGATGCTGATGGCCTGCAGCGCCTGGATAAATTCTTTGATATCGGCGGCATGGAAATCGGTCGAAAAAACAAAAGTCCGGCAGGACATGAAATGGAATTCCTCGCCTTCATGGCAACTGACCGTCATGCCGTTGCCGCGGCTCTGGAACTTCTCGATGATGACGCTGAATGCATCACGCAAGTCGTTGATTTTGGCAAACTTGATCGTATCGACACTGGCCAGCTGTTCACCCAGACCATCCAGCCCCAGGGCATTGGCGATCCAGAAAGCGAAATCATTGGGGGGCTCGGGGCAAAGGTAATGATGCTGCTGCAGAAAGCGGTGGGTGTGGTAGTAGATGGAAGCACCCGGCACCTGGCGGATCTGCTCGAGCAAATCGGGGACATTGCGCACCCGGATCCCCAGCATTTCCACCAGGTTCAAACGTGTTTTAAAATGAAATATGGACATGTCTCACCTCAGTTTCTTCATCTCTTCAAGGATGTGTCCCGCCCAGCGGAAAACATTGTTGCGCTCGACTTTTTTGCGCATCTTGACCATGCGCTTTTTTTTCTCCGCCGGCGCCATTTCCAGGCCGTTGCGGATCTGGTCGGCGAATTGATCGACCGCCAGCGGGTTGACCATCAATGCCTCCGACAGCTCCCTGGCCGCCCCGGTGAACTGGCTGAGCAGCAAAACGCCGTCGAGATCGACCCGGGCAGCGATGAACTCCTTGGCCACCAGGTTCATGCCGTCATGGATCGAACTCACAATACACAGATCAGCGGCCCGCAAATGTGCCACCACTTCAGCCAATGACAAATGGATTTTTTTCATGATGATCGGCTGCCAGTCCTTGAGCTTCCACTTGTCATTGATCTCCAGCATAACCCGGTAAACGGCATCATTGTATTCCCGGTATCTGGGAATATGGATGCGCGAGAGCGGCCCCATTTGCATGAAAACGAATTTGCCGCGGTAAGCGGGAACCTTTTCCAGGAAGCGGTCGATGGCGGTGAACCTTTCGATGATGCCCTTGGTATAGTCGATACGGTCGATGCCCACTCCCAGCCATTTGCCGCGCACGCGGAAATCACGGCGAATTTCAGCCATCCTTTTTTCAGTTTCTTTGCTGTGGGCGATCTCCGTGATCGCAGCAAAATCGATGCTGATGGGAAAGGCCCTGACCAGGCTTTCCCGGCCATGGCACGTCACCGAAAACCTTTCATAGTCGACAATGGCCTCGATGCTGTGATTGATGGTATCCAGGAAATTCATGCAGTGGTAGCGGAGATGGAAACCCAGGATGTCGTTTCCCAGCAGGCCGTCCAGGATCTCGTCGGCATGAGGACAAACGCGGAAGGCCTCGCGGTTGGGCCAGGGGATGTGCCAGAATTGGGCCACCACCACATCGGGGCGCTTGTTTTTGATCATTCGGGAGAGCAGGGAAAAATGGTAATCCTGAATAAAAACGAATCCGGGTTTTCCGTCCAGTTCCTGGATCACGGCATCGCAAAACTTTTCGTTGACGCCGCGATACATCTCCCAGTCCGTTTCCCTGAATGTCGGCCGGGAATAGACGATATGGCTGAGCGGCCAGAGCCCCTCATTGGCATAGCCGTAATAGAACCCTTCCTCTTCTTCCTTGCTGAGCCAAACGCGGCGCAGCGTGTATTTCGGGTCTTCGGGGGGGACGGCGATGTGGTCCGCTTCATCCACCATTTCCCGGTCGGCTTCACCCGAGCCATGGGCGATCCAGATGCCGCCGCAGGCGGTCATGATGGGCATGATCGCCGTGGCCATGCCGCTGGCCGGCGTAATGTAATTGATCCCCTCGTTGGAATAGGCATGCAGATACGGTTCCCGGCAGGAAACCACGATGAACCGGTGGTCAGCGATGATTTTCTGAACAAAATTCTTTAAAACCTCTTTGTTCCAGTTCATTTTTTCAGGCACGCCCCTTGCTGGTCGGTCTTTGACTTCATGATATAAATATAAAAAACAAATGTCAACGCTTGCCGCCCGGCACAGACCGCCAGCGGCGACAGCTGCTTTGCGAAAGATTCAATTATGGATGGCCGCCTGGGCGCGGATCAAATCGTGGAGCGTGATGATCCCCCTGATCTCCTTGCTCCCCTTGTCCACGACGACCAGGACATAGGCGGAGGATTCCAGGAACTTGCTGCCGATCTCCCGCACCGTCTGTTCCGGATAACACAGGGCCGCTTTATGAATTTCCGGAATGCCATGGCCCAACACCGCCTGCTGCATCTGCTGGCGCGTCACGATGCCCTTGATGCGGCCCTCCTTGAGCAGGGGAAAACTGTTGAAGGGAAAGCGGTCCAGCTTCTCGCGCATCTCGTCTTCGGCCAGGCTGTTCAACATGACCGGGTTGGGATTGGCGATGGCCGAAACCGGCAGGTTCTGCCAGCTATTCAGATCGACCGGGGGATGGATCTTGTGAAGCTCGTGGCCGTCCTGGACCAGCAGGGCATCATAAAAATTTAGTTTGCCCGCAAAGCGGGCCGTGGCCTGGCTGATGATCGTTGCCAGCAGCAGGCCGGGCACCAGGGAGAACTGGTGCGTCATCTCGAAGACGATGAGGATCGATGTCAGCGGCGCCCGGACGGTGGCGCCCAGGCAGGCGCTCATACCGACCACGGCCAGCACGATCTGGTCGGCGGGCGTCAGGGGAATCCACAAGCGTGCCAGGCCGCCCAGAAAATAGCCGGACATGCCGCCGACGAAAAGCAGGGGGGCGAAGATGCCGCCGCAGCCGCCGAAGCTGTAGCCGATGATCATGGCCAGCAGCTTGGCGCCGATCATGATCCCGGCGATCTTCCACTCGAAATGATTGTTCAGGGCACTGGAAAGATCCTGGTAGCCCAGGCCGAACACGCCAAGCTTCCCGGTGCCCAGGAATACCGCGCAGCCGATGATCCAGGTCAGCAGTCCGCCTAGAATGGGCAAGAGCCAGGCCGGGACCCGCATTTGTTTTTTCAGCCGTTGCCGCCAGCGCAGGGTCAGGCGCTGAAAAAAGACGCCGGCCAGGGAAGCGACAAAAGCGACCAGGGGAACGATCAGATAGTGAAGCCAGGAGATGTTCTCGATGGGCGGAAGCGAAAATGCCGGCTGGCGACCAAGCAAGGCATAGACCACGAAGGCCCCGATCACCGAGGAAAGGACGACCCGCCCGAGGTAGCGGTTGTTCAGGTCGCCGACAATTTCTTCAATGACAAATGCGATCGCGGCCAGCGGGGCGTTGAAAGCAGCGGCCAGGCCGGCCGAAGCGCCGATGACCGCCGCGCCGCGGCGGCCGCGCCTCGGGGTCCCGAAAACGCCGTCCACGTTGGAAGCGACGCCGCTGCCGATGAACACCGACGGCCCTTCGCGGCCGAGGCTGTTGCCGCCGCCGATACTCAGGATCCCGGCCACGAACTTGATCAGGATGGGCTTTATTTTCAAGTGGCCAAGCTCTTTCCAATAGGCGCTTTTCACCTGGGGGATGCCGCTTCCGGCCGCGTCGGGGCTGAATACGTTCAGCAACAGTCCAACCACGGTCGATGTGCTGATAATGACCAAAAAACTTGCCAGGATGAAAAACATCGTGGAACGTCCGGAGAAGGCAAGGTAGGTTTTTTCGAAAAGCAGGTTGGTCATGAACAAGAACAGGACCGCCGACAACCCGGCCAGCAGGCTCAGGACCCCGGTCTGGATCGCCATGCTGACGTTTTCAGGTACCTCTTTCGGAAAATGGAAGACGGCGAGTTTTTTGAACTTATCCTTCAATGATCATTCCCCTTTCTTTGAATTTGAACAAGAGCGGAAAGATTTTTTCGTCAGGTAAATTTTATTTTATCGAAAAATCAGCCTCTTGGCAATACAATTCAGCAAAAAAATGCCGGGGCATCCCCTTGACCGCCGGCCGGTTTCATTTTATAATGGGTTTTCTGGGCGATTAACTCAGCGGCTAGAGTATTACCTTCACACGGTAGGAGTCGCAGGTTCAAATCCTGCATCGCCCATTTTTTTCAATCATGAAGCCATCACTGTTCCGCCCGCGGCAGTTCGTCATCCCGCAATCGCTGGTACTGGTCCCCTATTTCCCGAAAAGTTCCCTTTTCGCCACCCTGCAGAAAAAAGCGCGGCGCCGGCAGGACTTCCTGCACTCATCCCTGCTCTGGTTCGATCAGATGGCGGTCGTCAGCGGCTTCCTCGGTTATCCGCACCTGCTCACCCTGCTGGGTCTGGTCGCCGACCTGGCCGACAAGGAGGTTTTTTTCCTTGGTTCGGCCGGAGCGCTGAAGCCCCGCTTCCGGGAGCCGGCCGCCCTGCAGGTGGGCGAGATCTTCTGCAGTTCCGTTTTCAAACGCTTTGGCCGCGGCGTCTCCCTACCGCTGCAACCATTCGCCGGCGACTCTTTCCCGGTCGTGCGCGGCGTGAGCGTGGACGTGATCCAGCGCGAGACGCCGGCCTGGCTGGCCGAGCAGCGTTCGCTGAAAACCGACATTGTGGAGATGGAGCTGTACCCCCTGCGCTGGTTCCTGGGCCGGCCTTTCCACGCCCTGGTGGTGCTCAGCGACCGCGTGGAGGAAAAGGGGATCAGCCCTTTCCGCGAAAAGGAAAAATTCAATTCAGAATTCAACCGCGCCTTCCAGGCCATCACGAGGCACATCAATCATGAAAAAAGTCATCCTGACCCACAGGTATAGCGAAGAAGCCATCAGCCTTTTGCGGCGCGAATTCCAGCTGCATATCGCCGCTGACCAAGGCCCCGATATTCCCGGGTTCCTTCGGCGTCACGCCGACGCGGACGGTCTCATCAGCTTTCTCTCCGACCCGATCGACGGCGCCGTGATCAAGGGGTTGAAAAAGCTGAAGATCATCGCCAACTTCGCCGTGGGCTACAACAACATCGACATCGGCAGCGCCCTGGAAAACAATGTCTTGGTCACCCACACCCCCGACGTTTTGACCGAAGCCACCGCCGACCTGACCATGGCGCTCATCCTTGCCGTGGCGCGGCGCCTGGTCGAAGGCGATGCCTTTGTCCGCACCGGCCGCTTCACGGGCTGGGGGGCCAACCTGTTCCTGGGCAAGGAATTGCGCGGAGCCATCCTGGGCATCATCGGCATGGGCCGCATCGGCCTGGCCACGGCCCTGCGCGCCCGCGCTTTCGGCATGAAAGTCGTGTATTATTCCCGCAGCGCCAAGCCGGCCCTGGAAAAAAAATACGGCTTTGCCCGCGTCACTTTCCTGGAGCTGATCCGCAGTGCCGACATCGTCTCGCTTCACCTGCCCTATTCGCCCGGAGTGCACCACCTTTTCAACCAAGACGTCTTCGCCTTGATGAAAAAAGACGCCATCTTTATCAACGCCGCCCGCGGACCGCTGATGGACGAGGAGGCCCTGGCCGAAAAGCTCGCGAAGAACGAGCGTTTCGGCGCCGGCCTCGATGTCTATGAGGGCGAGCCGGCCGTGAACAAAAAACTGAAACACCTGAAAAATACGGTGCTGCTGCCGCACCTGGGCAGCGCCACCGGCAAGACGCGGCGGAGCATGGCCATGATGACCGTCCAGGCCGTGCGCCAGGCGTTAAACGGCGAAAAGCCCCGGCACCTGATCCCGGAATGGAAAGAGAGGCTCAGGAAAAAGCCGTAGGGGCACGGCGCGCCGTGCCCCTTACCGAAACAAAGCTCATCTCCGACCTACGCTGGAAAATCTCCTGCCGCCGATATATAATCCCCACATGCACAAATCGGCGCAACTCGGCCAGAATTTCCTGCGCGACGGGAATTTCGCCCGCAAGATCGTCGGACTCCTGGAAGCGCCGGCGGGGCCGATCCTGGAGATCGGCGCCGGCCGGGGGATCCTGAGCGAACTCCTAGTTGAGAAATTCCCGGGGCGGCCGATCACCCTGGTCGAGATCGATCCGCTGCTGGTCACGGAACTCGAGCAACACCTCGTTGGCCGGGCGCAGATCATCAGCGGCGACATCCTGCAAATCGATCTGGCCCGGATGTTTCCGCAAACCCGGATCGCGGTGATCGGCAATCTCCCCTATCACATTTCCAAGCCCCTGGTCGACTGGTTCATCGCCCAGCGCGAAAAGATCGGCTCAGCGGTCCTGATGCTGCAAAAAGATTTCGTAGACAAACTACTGTCCGCCTCCGGCGGAAAAAAATACAACGCCCAGTCGGTCGTATTCCAGACGCTCTACCAGGCCCGGCGCTGTTTCGACGTGCCGGCCGGCGCCTTCAGCCCGGCACCCAAGATCATGTCCACCGTCCTGGTTGCCCAACCGGCCCCGGCCCCGCTGCCGGCCGCCAGCGGCGAATTTTACCGCTTCGTCAAGCTGTGTTTCGCCGAGCGCCGCAAAACGTTATGGAACAACCTGGCGCCATATTATGAAAAAGAAATCCTGCTGGCCCTGGCCGGCGACTGCGGATTGTCGCCGCAGGCACGCGCCGAGCAGCTGCCGGCGGATCATTTCCCTGCCCTCTTCATCGCCATGGAAAAAAGCGCCGCGGAGCGCCGGCCATGAAAGCCCGCTCCCTTTTCGTGGCCATGGCCCTGGCGGCGTCGCTGGCCGGACCACTGCCGGCGGCCGGGAGCGAATGGAAGCTGCAAAGCAGCACCTGGCTCTCCCTGAACGACGACAAGCCCTCGACGCCGCGGTTCGGGATGCGCTTCCTGCCGGCGCTTTCCCTGGAAAGCCCCCTGGGCAGGGGATGGCAGATCGACTGCGAAGCGTCCCTGAACGCTTTCGCCTCGGCCTCGGCCCCGGGCTGGCAGGACCCGGAAGCCGACGGCGGCGTAAAACCCTACCGCCTGTGGCTGCGCCTCTCTTCCGCGCAATTCGAGGCCCGGCTGGGCCTGCAGAAGATCAATTTCGGGTCGGCGGCGATCTTCCGCCCCCTGATGTGGTTCGACCGCATCGATCCCCGCGACCCGCTGCAGGTCACCACGGGCGTCTATGGGCTACTGCTGCGCTACTATTTCAGGAACAACGCCAATATCTGGCTATGGGGGCTCTACGGCAACCGGGGCACCAAGGGCTGGGAAACGCAGCCGACGGCCGACGACACGCCGGAATTCGGAGGCCGCTTCCAGGCGCCCCTTTTTGCCGGCGAAGCCGGGTTGACGGTCCATTGCCGCCGTCTCGATCCCGGCAGCGCGGAGGGGGTGCACCGCCCGGCGGAAAAGCGCCTGGCCCTGGACGGGAAATGGGACGTCGGCGTGGGCCTCTGGGTCGAGGCGGCATTCGTCGACCGTGACGATCCGGCCGCGGCCCGGCCCTGGCAGCGCTCGCTCGCCTTCGGCATCGATTACACCTTTGCGCTGGGCAACGGCCTTTACTTGCTGGCCGAGCAATATTTTTCACAAGGCGCAACCTCCCCGTTGGGGAGCGGCGCCGGCGAAATTTCTTTTTCCGCCCTGCAGGCCCGCTATCCCCTGGGCCTGCTGGACAGCCTGGCGGCGGTCGTCTATTTCGATTGGCGGCGGGAGCAGTTGTACAGTTTCCTGAACTGGCAGCGCACCTTCGACCGCTGGCAGTTCCACGTGATGCTGTTCTGGAATCCGCCCCAGGCGCAGATCCTCCAGACGCAATCGGGAAACAACCCGTTCTCCGGCAGGGGGTTGCAGTTGATGGCGGTATGGAATATATAAAATATATAATATGATAGGGAAAAAAGGTGACAGGATGGGAACAAATGAACCGCTACAATAAAACAGAGGTGGCAAATGCTTGAAGAAAACCTGATGCAAACGGAAAAACTGGTCAAGATCTATCCCATGGGCTCATCACAGATCACGGCCCTGGACCAGGTCAGCCTTGCTTTCCATGCCGGTGAATTCGCCGGGTTGGTCGGTCCGAGCGGTTCGGGAAAAACCACCCTGCTCAACATACTCGGCTCCCTGGATGCGCCCACTTCCGGCAGCGTCGAAGTGTTGGGGCGCAAGATCGAGGCCCTCTCCCACCGCCAGGCGGCGGAATTGCGCAACCATTCCATCGGCTTCATTTTTCAAACCTACAATCTCCTGCCGGTTTACACGGCTTATGAAAATGTGGAATTTCCGCTGTTGCTGCTCAAACTTCCGGCCCCGCAACGGAAGAAAATGGTCATGGATGCCCTGGACTGGGTCGGGCTTGCCGACCGGGCCGGATCCCGACCTTCCCAGTTGTCGGGCGGAGAAAGCCAGCGTATCGCTATTGCCCGGGCCATCGTCAAAAAACCGGAGCTCGTTCTGGCCGATGAACCGACCGCGAATCTCGATGCGAAAAATTCACACCACATCATGAAAACCATGGTCAATTTGAATGAGAGCCTTGAAACCACATTCATCTTCGCCACTCACGATGAAAAAGTCATGCGCTATCTGAAAAGAAAGATCTCATTGGATGACGGCCGGGTCGAAAAGGATGAAATCATTGAACCAGAGGCGGGAAAATGATCATTGCCAAACTTGCCTTTAAAAATATTTACGGAGCCGGCCTGCGCACCTGGCTGAACGTGATCGCCCTCTCGTTTTCATTCGTTGCCATCATATTTTTGCAGGGGCTTTACAATGGCATGAACGATCAGGTCGAAAAAGCAACGGTGGACGCCCAATACGCCGGCGGACAATACTGGCAAAAAGACTATGATCCCTACGACCCGTTGACGCTGAACGATGCCCACGGAAAGGTCCCGGACGATCTGGCAAAATTGATCGCGGCGAAAAAAGCGACGCCGATCCTGATCCGCCAGGCAACGATCTATCCCAACGGCCGCTTTCAAAACGTTTTTCTGAAAGGAATCGCGCCGGAGCAAAACATTTTATCCATTCCGGCTTCCGTACTGACAAACGACAAGGAATCCATTCCGGCTTTGATCGGCAGCCGCATGGCAAAAAGTACCGGCCTGAAAGTCGGCGAT
>DATKZA010000093.1:0-13693 GCA_035528155.1 Patescibacteria group bacterium
TACGCTGGCCGGACGAGGAGTTTTGGTGGATGTACTGCCAGAAAACGGACCGGCCGTCTACTGCCTGCCGCCGCCCATGGCCGGTTTTTTCGAATTTTCCCTGATGCGGCTGAGAAGCGACATCGACCAGAAATTATTGGCTGAACTTTTCTACCAATATCTCAACGTGGAGGAAGAGTTCATCAAGCAGTTATTCTGCCAAGGTGAAACCCAATTGGGCCGCGTCTTTGTGCACGAATCCGCCCTAAGCGCTGACAATTCGCTCCATGTTCTTGATTACGAGCGGGCGGCGGAGATCATCAGAACGGCCCGCCATATCGGGGTAGGCATCTGTTACTGCCGGCACAAAATGGAACACGTCGGCCGTGCCTGCACCGCCGAACAGGACATCTGCCTGACCTTCAACAACACGGCCGCCTCCCTCACCCGCCACGGCATCGCCAGGCGCATCGATGTGGTTGAGGGGCTCGACCTGCTGCAAAAATCCCAGTCCCAGCGCCTGGTGCAATTCGGCGAGAATGTGCGCCAATCGGTCAACTTCATCTGCAACTGCTGCGGCTGCTGCTGCGAAGCCATGATCGCCGCCCGCCGCTTCGGTTTCCTGCACCCGGTCCACACCAGCAACTTCATCGCGATGATCAATGAAACGGCCTGCAATGGCTGCGGCAAGTGCGTGGAAGCCTGCCCGGTCGAGGCCCTGGGCCTGGTCACGGCCAACGACTCCAAGCACCCGAAAAAAAAGGTCGCTCGCTTGAACAAGGATCTGTGCCTCGGCTGCGCCGTCTGCGTGGCGGCCTGCCCGCAAGAATACATCAGTCTCGACTCGCGTCCGCAAAGGGTGATCACCCCCCTGAATTCCACCCACCGGGCCGTGGTCATGGCCATCGAAAGGGGCAAGCTGCAGAACCTCATATTCGACGTCCAGGCCCATTGGAACCACCGGGCCATGGCCGCCATACTCGGGGTCATCCTGAAACTGCCGCCGCTCAAGCAGGCCATGGCCAGTCGGCAGATGAAGTCGCGCTATTTGGAATACCTGCTGCAAAAACTAAAATATTAGGAGCCGCAGCGAAAAGCCCGGTTGTTTTTCGGCTGTGATTCTGGTATATTGGCGGCAAATGAAAACCAAGGAGTCACAGATGAAAAAATTTCATGTATTGGCACTGATCCTGCTGCTGGCCGGCCTGGGGGCCTGTCAAAAAGCCGGCAATGAAGCCACCGCCAAGCCCCTGAAAACCGAGGATCTGGACAACCAGAAAAAGAAAGTCAGTTATGCGATCGGCCTGGATATCGGCCAGAATTTCAAGACCAGGGCCATGGATATCGACATGGATATATTGTTCCAGGGACTGCGTGATTCGCAAAAAACGGAAAAGCCCCTGCTCAGCAGCGAAGAGATCCAAAAGGTCATGACCCAATTCCAGCAGGATATGATGAAAGTCGAGCAGGAAAAGCGTACGGCCCAGGGCCAGGGCAACAAAACCAAGGAGGATGCCTTCCTCAAGGAAAACGCCCAGAAACCCGGGATCAAGGTCACGGCAAGCGGTCTGCAGTATAAAGTGATCACGGAAGGGAGCGGCCCTCTTCCCAAAGAGAGTGATACGGTGAAGGTCCACTACCGCGGCACCCTGCTGGACGGCACCGAATTTGACAGTTCCTATAAGCGTAACGAACCGGCCGTTTTCCCGCTCAAAGGCGTGATCAAGGGTTGGACCGAAGCCCTGCAACTGATGAAAGTGGGTTCCAAGTACCAGATCTATCTGCCCAGTAATCTGGCTTATGGCGAACAAGGCGCCGGCCAAATCATCGGCCCCAACGCCACCCTGATCTTCGACGTGGAACTGATCGGCATTGAAAAGGCGGCGGCGGAAGCGAAAAAATGAATTGGACAAAACTCCTGGCCAGCATCGCGGCCTGCCAGTTGGCCGGATTTTTGGGCTCCCAATTCACCCGGTCGGCGATCCCTTCATGGTACGCCCAGTTGCAAAAGCCGTCCTTCGCCCCTCCCAACTGGCTTTTCGCCCCCATGTGGATCAGCCTCTACCTGATGATGGCCGTGGCCGCCTACCTGGTCTGGCATAAAGGGCTCGGTTTCAAGGGAGTGGGTACGGCCCTGACGGTATTTCTTGTCCAACTGCTGCTGAACGCGTTGTGGTCGCCGGTTTTTTTCGGCCTGCGCTCGCCGCTGGCCGGAGCTGTCGTCATTGTCGTGCTCTGGCTGGCTATTCTGGCCACCATTATCGCTTTCGCGAAAATATCTCCGCCCGCGGCCTGGCTTCTGGTCCCCTATCTCCTCTGGGTCAGTTTGGCGACGGTTCTGAACATCTCAATATATTTTCTGAACCGCTGATTTTTTTAAGGACCGCGCGCTCGAATTTAAGTGGCTTTCTTGAAAATGTATGAATGTTTAGATAAAAGATGCAAGTACTTCAAAAGTTATAAAAATATTTTAGAGAAAATCATACTTTTATGAAACATAGAATTTCTTTTTTTAGGAAAAAAAACCTTTACCAGGGTCTTTTGCTGGCCCTTTTGGTTGTTGTAATGTACTTCCCGGTATTAAAAGCCGATTACATTTGGGATGATGACGCCTATGTTGTGAACAACATAAATCTGCAGGATACGCAGGGATTAAAACGGATTTGGCTTGAACCCAAAACTTCACCGCAATATTATCCGCTCGTATTTTCTTCTTTCTGGATCGAACGGCAACTCTTCGGACCCAATCCCCACATTAGTCATTTACTCAATGTCTGTCTGCATATCTTGAACGCGTTATTGTTATGGGGCGTACTTCGCTTCCTGGGGGTGGGGGCCGCTTTCTTTATTGCGCTGGTATTTGCGATTCACCCCGTCCATTTGGAATCCGTTGCCTGGATTACCGAAAGAAAAAATGTTCTTTCTGCATTCTTTTATCTTTTATCAATGCTGGCATATCTATATTATTCACTGCCACCAATAACCATTGCTGCCAGAACTCGTTGGCGCTCCATTGCTTTATACTGGACTGGAGTGTTTTTATTTGTTTGCGCTTTACTGAGCAAGACGGTGACGGCCACATTGCCGATGATCCTGTTGTCTATTCTCTGGTGGAAGAAGGAGAAACTTAAGAAATGGGATTGGCTGGCAATATTTCCGATGTTTATTTTTGGCATGGTCTTTGGATTAAGCACGGTTTGGCTGGAAATGCATCATGTGGGCGCCTTGGGAGAAGAGTGGAACCTTTCAATCATTAGTCGCTTTCTGATAGCAGGTCGTGCCATCTGGTTTTACATAGGCAAACTGATCTGGCCGCAGGCGCTGTCGTTCATCTATCCCAGATGGTTCATTGATCCAAGCGACATCCGCCAGTTTATCTATCCCCTCTCCCTGCTGATTTTTGGTCTGGGGCTATGGTTTTTTAGAAAAAAGATAGGAAAAGGACCCTTGGTTGCTGTTTTCTTTTTCCTTTGCTCATTATTCCCTGCCTTGGGTTTTTTTAATGTTTATCCCATGCAATTTTCCTATGTAGCGGATCATTTTCAATATTTGGCCAGCATTGGGATCATCGCGCTGGCAATCATTTTTTTTAAAACCACATTAAGTAAACTGAAACTGAATAAATTTCAATATGTTTTAATGATGATATTGATTTTAAGCTTGATTTTTGTGGGACGGCAGGAAGGAAAAAAATATTATAATCTGGAAATGCTCTGGAATGATACGATCACAAAAAATAATGATTGCTGGATGGCCTACAATAACCTCGGCACTCTAAAAATCAAACAAAAAAAATATGCTGAAGCCAGGACGTATTTCAGTGAAGTTCTAAAAAGAAAACCAGGTTTTGCCATAGCGTTTAATAATCTGGGCATGACCTGGATGCGTGAGGGGAATCTCGTGTATGCAAAAGAGAATTTTTCAAAGGCGATCGCAAGGGATTCCCTTTATGCTGAGGCTTATAACAATTTGGGTGTTGCCTTGGGCAGAGAGCAAAATTTTTCAGAAGCAATCATTCATTATCAGCAAACTTTAAAAATAGATCCGGAATATGTTATGGCCCATTACAATCTGGCCAATGTCTGGAGCAGAAGCAATGAGTTTAAGGAAGCGGAAAAGCATTACCGCGAGGCCATTCGGATTCGACCGGATTTTACCATGGCTTACTATTATTATGGAGTAAGCCTATTGAGGCAAGGGCGACAGCAGGAAGCCCAACAAAATCTGGCAATCGCTTTTGGATTGAAACCTGATTTTTCTTTTGGATATTCTCAAGTGGGAAATATTTTTTTGGAGCAAGGCAAAATAACCGATGCAATCACTCATTATTCCAAGGCCATTGAGATCGATCCTGGCTATGCCGAGGCCCACTGCAATCTGGGAACCGCATTGCTGAAGCAGTTCCAATTTGAATCTGCAATTGATCATTTTCGGACTGCACTTCAGATTAAGCCGAATTATGCCGCCGCCGAGAACAATCTTGGTTATGCATTGGAACGCCAGGGAAAACTCGAAGAGGCAATCCCTCATTATATTCAGGCTTTGAAATTGGCCCCCAATTTCCAAAAAGCCAAAGAAAATCTGGAAAAGGCTTTGGAATTAAAGAGGTTGTCTTCCAGAAAATGAACCGTCCCCGTTTCTTTTCGGCCTGCGCCCAACCCTACCCCCGCATCACCGACTCGATGCTCTGGCCTTCCTTGCGTCGGGAATCGGCGCGCTTGAGCAGCAAGGCGAAAACAAAGCCCACCACGCCCAGCAAGGCGAACATGAGCATGGTCGAGGTGTAATCGACTATAGGGACGTTTTGGCCGTTGATCACCTTCTGCGTAGTATGGGCATCGGAAATGCGGCCGGCGATGTAGGGAAAAAGCATCAAACCGACATTCTGAATGTAGCCGATTACGCCGAAAGCCGTGCCCAGCCTGTTTTCCGGAACCATCATCGGGATGGCGGCCCAAAGGGCGGCAGGAACCAGCGACAGGGCAATGCCCACGACGAAGATGGGGATGATGGGCGGGATATAGGTGTAGCCGAGCAGCAGGTGGCAGGGAATGAGCAGTAGTGATCCGAGCATCATCAATTTGGCCCGCTTACCGAAGCGGTCCACCAGCCAGCCGAAGATCGGTGTGAAGATCATGGTGCCGAAGATCAGGGCCGAGGCGATGGTACCGGCCAGGATCTCACTGTATTTGAATTTCTGCACCAGGATATCAGGCGCGTAGGCCTGGAAAGGAAACACGGCTGAATAAAAGGTGACACACAAAAGGGAAATGTACCAAAAGGAAGGACTAAAGGAGAAAATTTCTTTCAGGCGGAACTTTTCTTCAGGAGGGTTAGCGACTCCTGCCGGGGCCAATCCGCCTTCGGCGATCGGGGCGCCTTCGCGGCCGCGCGCCTTCCGTTCCAGCCAAAGATACATGAAATAAGTCGAAAAACCAATCAGCATGAGAAAGGCGGCGAACCACAAAGCGTTGCGCAATCCCCAATGCTTGGCCACCGGTGCCTGGATATTAAGAGCCAGGAAAGTTCCCAGACGCATGATGGTCAAGTTCAAGCCATAGGCGAAGGCCAGTTCCTTGCCCTTGAACCAGCGGGCCAGCACCTTGTTGTTCACCACCAAAATGGCTTCGGCACCCACTCCATAAATGGCCCTCCCCAGCAGCATAACCTTCAGTTCCGGGCTCCATTCAGGGAGAAAAGCTGTACGCAGCCATTCATAGGCAGGCCCCAGGAGTCGCGGCAGCCCCTCCATGGCGCCCAGAGCTGTCAATGCGGCCCCCAGGAAACACAGAAAGCCGTATAGGATACCCGACTTTTTCAGGCCGAGCTTGTCGACCAGTACGCCGGCGATCAGCAGCATGAGTAAAAAGACGTTGGCCACGGCATAGGCGGAGAAGAGCAGCCCATACTGCGATCCGGAAAAACCGAGCCCGCCTTGAGCTGGCGGCGCTTTGATCAAGCTGCCCAGCGGCGTCACCGAATCATAAATGAAGTATTGGGCGAAACAGATAAGACTCATAATGGCAAGAACCAGCCAGCGGAAATAGGGTTTCAATACACTTTTGTCAGAATTTGCTGTCATGAAAACTCCTTTTTTCAAGGTTGCCATGATCAAACCGGAATGAAGCGGAACTCATTGCGGCCGATTTTTTTTGTCCCTTTCGTTGAACTCCTGGTCATCAATGTTCCGGTTTTCCTCTTCTATGCCGATCCGGCAGGCTTTGATCTTGGTCAGTACATCGGACAGCGAGTTCTTGATCTGGATTTTTTCGCCACTGAGCAGGGTGATGATCGTGTCGGGATCGGCCGCAATGTCTTTTATCAAGTCAACATTCAACATGAATTCAAGTCCGTCCCGGCGAAACAATCTGATCATTTTTTCGCTGCCTCCGCCTCATCACAAAGGGCGCATCGAAATTATAAATTAAAATGAATCATATCACTTTTTTTTATTTTTCACAATTTTTCTAAGTTCAAGCCTACAACAATGACGCGAGGGCCCGGTTTGACTTTTTTTGCTGCCGTATCTATAGTTCAGGCATGGATGCCGAAAAATTCCACGATCATTACCTCCTGCAGGCCAAATGGCTGGCCCCGGGCCGGCACTGGCTCTACCGCAAGATCGGCCTGGCCGGCCATGAACGCATCCTTGACTTCGGCTGCGGCAGCGGCGTGCTTACTGAAGAGATCCGGCAAATCTGCGGCCGGCCGGTCGCGGCTGTCGACAAAGACCCGGAGATACTGGAATTCGCCCGCGGCAAATTCCCAAAAAACAATTATCGCATTGGAAACGAAAACGACTTGCTGAGGGAAAAGCAACGCTTCGACCTGATCGTGCTTTCCTTCGTTCTGATGTGGCAGCACCGGCCGCTCCACTTTCTTGAAAAAATAAAAAAACTGCTCGACCGCGGAGGAACGCTTCTGATCCTGGCCGAACCAGATTACGGGGGCAGGATAGATTACCCGCCAAAGCTCGATTTTTTAAAAGAGATCTTCAGCCGCCATATTCTGCAATCGGGAGGCGATCCGTATTTGGGCCGGAAACTCAAATCCCTGCTGCAAAAAACGGGATTTCGATCCGAGGTCGGCCTGTCCAGTTGTTTGAATTACCCCGAAAGCTACCAGTTGGACGTCTGGGGCCGAGAGTGGAATTTCTGGCAGCAACTTGCCGGCCTGAACGAGCAGATCCTGAAAAAAATCCGGCGGCTGGAAATAACCGCCACCCGCCGCCAGGAGCGCCTGGTGGTTTTTCCGGTCTTCTATGCGATTGCCGGATCCCTCTAGAAACGGAACTGGATCGAAACGGTGAGCCAGACCTTGACCTTGACATTGTCTTTCAGGGCTGGCGTATATTTCCATTTGTAAAGAGTATCTTCCAACTCCGCTTTAATATCGGCTGGAACATTGCCTGTCAATATTTTTATTTTCGTGACATCGCCGTTTTCATCGACAAGGATCATGGCCGGGACGGTGATAACCTTGCCTTGGTATTTATTCTTCAGGGAAGAGTTTATTGACGGCGCGTTACCGGATATTTTTTCCGGTTTGGCTGAAACTTGGTTTAGAGAGACCTGATCCCCTTCCTTGATCTTGGCCGCCTCGATGCGCTTCTTTTCAATTTCTTGCTGCTTCAGTTTTTCCTCTTCTTTCTTTTTATTTTCCAATTCATCCTGGTTTTTTTTGTCTGTTTCTTCCTTTTTCAGCCGGGCGGCTTCTTCCTGCTGTTTCAGTTTTTCATCCTCGGCCTTCATCCGGAACTGTTCATCTTCCTTCTTCCTCTTCTGTTCTTCCAGGCGCTGTTTTTCGAGTTCGATGATCTTTTTTTGAGCTTCATCGGCCGTGGCTTTGGACAACTCCAACTCGCGGATCTTGTCGGCCATAGTCTTGATCTGGTCGGACTGCTCCTTTTGAGCCATGAGCCGCTGTTCTGCCATTACCCTTTCCTGGGCGGCGACCTCACTTGACTTTTTTCCGGAACTTACAACAAAGAAGATCCCGATGGCGCTGGCGAGCAAAACCACGCCCAGCACCGGCCAAAACCACCCCGGTAATTTCTTGCGTTCATCCAACCCGTCCAGTATGCCGCTGACCAAATCATCTTTTGCCTGTTTGATTTGGGTCGGTTCTTTTTTGGGCTCGGGCACCACGTACTCCAGCTCCTGCTTGAGAATCTTGTCCTCCTCCTCGACGCTCTCTCCATAAAGAGAATTCATGAAATATGCCAGGTTGAAAGTGATGGAAGACAACTCTTCGATATGAAAGTAATTGGCGATAAAATCCTTGAAATCCTTGATGGACAGGAATCGTTTCAACGGATCGGGATTCAGGGTTTTTTTGAAAAAAGTGATAACATTGGTCAGAAAACTCTTGTCCGTGGATGGCATGTATTGTTTGAAAGTCAGGTTGGCGAACTTGGCATCAAAATCTTCGCCAGCGGCATAGGAGAAATATTTCCCCGTCAATATCCGGTACATCAGATATCCAAGGTGGTAGATGTCTGATTGGGTAACAATTTTTTCCTTTCTGATGAATTCCGGTGTCAGCCAGGAGCCGTAACGCTTTTCCATTTCCGAGTAGAACTGCTCATTCTTTTCCAAGTATGGAAAAATACCGTAGTTCTTCAAGAATACCTTGCCGTCATAATGGACCAGAATGTTGTCAGGAGTCAGAAAACCGTGGAAGGATTTCTCACCGCTGACAATAATAGAGGATCCCACTTCGATGATATCGGCGATGGCGATGCAGGTCGACATGGCCAGATCAAAATTGAAGGACATGCCCCTCTTTTCCGTGTCGGCCAGGATCTGTTCGAAATTTTTCCCTTTAAAGTAGTCAAATACCAGTTGGTTCTGCTTTTCATTGACGATGATCTTTTCCGGCGAATACAAAAAGGGAATGTTCGATTTTTTTATCCCTTCCAGGAGAATTTTAACCCTTTTCCACATGTCGGCATTGCTGGAAATGGAAGGGCTCACCTCGCAAAGCAGCTTATGGCCAACAGGCTTGCGGTTCTGGATCGGGGCTACCCGGTAATTGATGCCCATGGTGTCGGAAAACAAATCCCGGTAATACAGATAATCGTTCATCATTTTGTATTCTTTCATTTTTGCCTCGCTTTGTTATTAAAAATGCAATATATAAAATAAATTAAAATAATTCAATAGGCTGGATCGATTTTATGATTTTTATTGGTGGCGGACTGAATTTGAAAAGGGGGCGGGCCTATGATAGAATTTTTTAGTCAAGGCAACCTTTCAAAATGTCCAAGGAGGCACCATGGGGAAAAGAATCTGGCTGGGTATCTTTTTGCTGGCAGCCCTCGGCGCATGCAATGGGAAATCTGCCGTGGAACAAGCGAAAAAAATGGCGGACGCTTATGACGAACTGACGAGCAGATACGACCGCCTCAATGACCGCTTGAACAGCAAAGTGAAAAACACCGCCAGCAACCGCTTGCCTGACCAATTCATCAATGAATACAACCGTATCATGACCGAGAAAAGAAAGGAACTGGAAGCGCTGCTTAAGAATAACGAAAACAGCGCCGCCAGCGACGATCTGGATCTGCTGCGCAGCAAGATCATGATCGATATAGGCCGTTTTGATGAAGCCGAGAAGATTATCGACCGCTTGAGCGGGAGCAAGGCATATCTTGCCGCAGAAGCCAAACTGCAAAAGGTCATTCTCCACCTGATCAGGCGCCGGCACATCCCGGCGGTCGACCTGTTCAGGGAACTTGAGCCCGGCATCAAAAAAGACAACCAATTTTACAACATTTGCCTGGCATTTGCTTTTTCCAATCCCGATGCCGCGGTCCGGGAAGAATATTCGCTCAAATTGATCCAAACCCCCGAACTGCCAGCGGAGATCAAGCCCATGACGGCCAGGATCTACGCCAATTTGGCCATGATGGCCAAGGAAAAAAGCCAGGCCGAAAATGCCAAAAACTACCTGCAAAAAGCCCTGGCTTTTGAAAACGAACCGGACATGAAATTGAACTGGGAAAATGAACTGAACCAACTCTCCCTTTTGGACAAGCCGCCCCCGCCCCTAGAGGCCGAAACCTGGCTCCATTCCCAGCCGTTGACATTGGCCGAATTCAAAGGCAAGGTAGTTGTCATCGATTTCTGGGCCCCTTGGTGCAATCCCTGCCGTCAGGTGATGCCAAACTTGCTCGAGCAATACGAAAAAAATAAGGACAAAGGTCTGCTGGTCATCGGTTATACCAGATTGTATGGCAGATACAGCGATGACCTGGAAAAAAAGGACAAGGTCAGCGCCAGCGAGGAATTGGCCCTGATAAAAAAATATCTGACCAGAAATAAAATTTTCTACCCGGTGGCCGTTTCCAGAGAAGGTTCAGGCTTTGACGCCTATAGCGTGATCGCCATTCCAACCATGGTTTTTATTGACCGCCAGGGCAAAGTCGCTTTCATCAAAACCGGGTCAGGTACCATCAAGCAGATCCAGGACATGATCGCTTCTCTGCTGGCGGTGAAATAATGGAAAAGATCAGCTTGGCGGAATTGGACCAAAAACTGCTATCATCCACCTTTGTCATTCTGGATTTCTCTTCTCCCGGCTGCGCTCCCTGCAAAAAGATCGCCCAGGGCTTGCCGGCGCTGCTAACTGAATTGCATCCTGCGGCCATCGCAGCCTATGAAGTGGATATCACCCGCGACGCGTCGATCGCCGCCAAATTTTTCGTTTTGGGAGTCCCCACTTTAATCTTGTTTAAAGGAGGATTGGAAATCGCTCGCTTCAATTCTCTGCCCAAAACCGATACAATCAAACGCCTCTTGTCCTGAAAATGGGACAGTTCGGCGTCATGGTAGCAATTATGAATTGGCATTTGAAATGCTTTCATGCTATCGGAGGTTCAAAATGAAACGCATGTTAATTTTAATGGCTGTTTTTGGCTTGGGATCAGGAATTCTCATTTCCCAGAGTATGAACTTTAAGATAGGATTATTTGTTCCCCAAATGCGATCGGATCTGTGGGAAATCAACTTAGACAATCTTGCTTTCAGCAAATCCGACATGATGAGCACCTATTATGGAGTTGAATACGAAGCATATCTCAACCGCTACACCTCCTTTTCCCTTGAAATCGGCAGTTACAACCGAACTATTTACAGCCAATACCGTGACTACACCTATCAGGACGGCAGTCCGATTTTTCAGAATATCTCACTGCGCCTGACCCCCATAGAGGCCAATTTCAAAGTGTATCCCCTGGGTCATCGTTACCGGGTCTTCCCGTTTTTAGGAGTCGGCGCCGGCGTGTTTGCCTGGACATTCCAGCAATGGGGAGATTTCATCAACTTTGAAAATGACAACATCAACGAAGGCTTTGCCGAAACCAGAACCTTCAGCATCGGATTCAATGGCCGTTTCGGTCTTGTTTTCCGTTTCCACCCGCGGGTGGCGCTGGCCCTGGAAGGTAAATATTTATACCTTAAGGGACGCCTATCCGGCTATTTCGAGGATTTTGACCTTCTGGACCTGGGTGGATATGCAGCCAATTTAAGTGTCAACATTTTCTTCAAATGAGATAATCATGAAACGATTTCTTCTAACTATTTTATCGATGACAGTGTTGATGAATGCCTGCGCCGCACTCAACACAAGAATCGAACGTGATCCCTATTACGAGTCTTTCTATGAAAAAGCACGCTTGATCATGACCAAAGAGGAGATGCAAATTTTCAAGCATCTTCCTGATGCCCAGGCCAAGAACGAATTCATCGACGAATTCTGGAAAAAAAGGGATCCTTTCCCGGAAACGCAGGAAAATGAAAACAAGATCGAATTTGAGAGACGCATTGCCTACGCCAACCGCTGGTTCAAGGAGAACCGGTCTAGGGGGCGGGGCTGGGATACCCCGCGTGGCCGCATATTGATCCAGTTGGGCGAGCCCGACAACCGCTTACTGAGCGACATGATCAATAATCCGTCCATCAAGGGCTACGAACGCTGGATCTATTATTACTACCAACTGGAACTGATTTTTATCGACAGTGAGGGCTTTGGTGAATACAAACTGAGAAATTGGCCGCCGGAATTGCTAACCGCCATCGATATGGCAAAATTCACCCTGAACCTGGCCGACCGGGAAGCCATGAAAAACGCTTTCAGCTTTGAAGCCAAATACCACGACGGACAGATCGTCATTGCCATTCCCTTAAAAAAAATCCGCTTTCGTGAAGTCGAAAACACCATCCAAGCTGATTACAAAATAACCGTCTATGTGTATCACGAATTCCGCAAAATCGACTCTCCGATATTTACCAAACAGCTCAGCTACCCCAAAGACCAGATTCCAACCGAAAAAACGCTTTATTTCTCCCTGCCCTTCAGACTGAGCAAAAAAGGGAAATATTATTTCGACGTGCTGATGGAAGATGTTCTTACCTCAGCCAGATCGCGGAATTTCATCAGTTATAAATATTAACCCGCATTTCTCACAAATATTTGCTGCAATTGCGGATATAGGTATGTCTACAGCGTCAGGCTCGGTCGGAACCCTTCATCGTACTAACAGTACGTCTCCGCTCTCCTCGGTCGCCTTCCTTGCATCTATACCCATCTGCACAATTTCGCGACAATATCTGTGAGAATTGCGGGTTAAAACCGGTTCGGCAACCGACCTGTCGCCCGCCATCTTTTAAGCGCCGGAGATTGACAGGAACGGATAATTATGTTACAAATATGCCGGACTTTAGTTGGGCCGTTAGCTCAGCTGGCAGAGCACCGCCCTTTTAAGGCGGGTGCCGTTGGTTCGAATCCAACACGGCTCATTTTATGGCCCGTTCGTCTATCGGTTAGGACATAAGATTTTCAATCTTAGAAGAGCGGTTCGACTCCGCTACGGGCTACTTGACCTTCCAATACATACCCTCTTGATCCACAATCCCAATTATTTCCATGATAATTTTAATACATGTCGTAGGGGCACGGCGTGCCGTGCCCCCGAGATCGTGTTCATAACCTAAAATCATTTCGCGAGTTATGGGCACGGCACGCCGTGCCCCTACGTTAGGGGATTTTCTTCGTCGGATTGCCAGTTTACCATATTGTAACGAATATATTTCATGATTTTCTGCAATTCGTCATTATCACGGATAATGTGCTCATAATAATTGCGCTGCCATACTGGAGTTCCTGGAGAGCCGCGGCTCTCGTTGACATATTTCCCGGCCGCTGATTTGAATGAGCGAATGATGGTGGGTAATGATCCGGAAACGGGTCGTCCAAATCGTTCACATTTCAGGTCAGGTGTAGGAGCACGGCGTGCTGTGCCCAATGATCGTTGAATAATATCGTTCCTAGACGCAGGGCACGCATTTGGGGCACGGCACGCCGTGCCCCTACGCTGAACCTCATCTACTATCCAAATGATTCCATGAAAATGGTTGGGCATGATAATGAACTCATCTAATTTGATGCTGGGCCTTATAGCTGCCGTCTCAAGCCAAGCTTTTTCGATGCACTTACCTTGTTCATTTAGGACCATTAAACCATCGGAGATATTCCCGAAGATGCACTCCTTTTGATAAGAGCAAATGGTTACAAAGAATGCATTGCCCTGGGTGTAATTGAATCCCTTCAGGCGGATAGAGCGGCGATGATGTTTTTCCCTATCAAACGGCATTGATTCATAATAACAGAAAGCTGGTAATTTCCGTAGGGGCACGGCGCGCCGTGCCCATTG